>JADLBZ010000126.1 GCA_020847415.1 Planctomycetota bacterium | reverse complement strand
TGCGGCAGTCGCAGGTTTCACTGTTGGTGGAAAGGCGCACCAGCGTGGTGTTGCCGCTGCGCGTGCTGTAGATGGTGTTGTTGTAGAGGTACAGGGTGCCCTTGCGGTAGGTGCTGGTGGTGCCGTTATCGCCGCCGTAGTGGATGATCTGGTTGTTGCCGGCAGCGTCGGGCTCGATCAGCACGTTGCCGTAGACGAAAGTGCTGTCATAGCCGGGCAGGGTTTCGATGCCGCTGCCGTCGGCCTCCACCAGGTCAAGCTGGCGGTTGCCGCTCTCAATCCAGTTGAAGCGCACCACGCACCGGGCGCTGCGGTCTTTCAGGTTGTTGCCGGATGCCCCGCTGCGCAGGGGCCCGTAGCGGTTGAACTCGTAGAGGATGCCGTCGGACTCGCAGTAGCTGTTGTGCTCGTAGGCGCTGGCGCTGATGCCGTTGCCGTGGATGTAGCAGTGCCCGACATAGATGTCCTCGGTGAGAGCGGGGTTGCCGGTGCCGCCGGCGACGCCGCCGGGCCCCACGAACAGGCCGTTGCCGCAGTCCGTGAGGGTGCAGTTGCGGATGGTGATGTGCTTGCCCTTCTCGACGTAGATGCCGGCCGCGTTCTGAGCATAGGTCACGCCGGGGTTGCCGCCGTCGTCGGTGAAGGTGTAGCTGGGGTGGGCGGAGCGGAACTCGAGGTGTTCGACCACGATGTACTGGGGCATCAGGTCGGCAGGAGTGCTGGCGCCGCCGATCTTCAGCACGCCGCGGTTCTCGCCCCAGTAGTTCAGGCCCGCTGCCGTGACAGCGCCCGAGCCCGTGATGACGGGCAGCGCGCCCGTCCCAGCCTCGGGCACGCCCTGGATGGTGATAGGGTTGCCCGCGGCACCCTGGCGGCAGAGCACCCATTTCTCGGCGTACGGCGTTGCCCGGTAGTGGATGCGCACAACGTCGCCCGCGGCCAGGGTGGCCCAGGGCACGGCGCCAATCGTGGTATAGGTCTGGCCAGGGCCCACGTTATAGGTGGCAGCCCCCAGCGGGGCAGCCAGCAACGCCAGCAGCGCAAGCAGCCGTGACATAGGCGTCTCCACAGGATGGCCCCATTATTGCTGCCGCGGCGGCACGCGTCGCGGGAATTCCAGGGCTCCCCTGGCGAGCTGTCCGAGGGGCGCACGACGGCGTCACGGGTTGCGGGAATCCCTGCCCGCGGCGGCTACTCGCTCTTCTTGCGGGGCTTCTTCTTGGCTGCGCCCGGCACGCCCTCGCGCTGCTCCAGCTCGTTCACGATCTTGCGCATCTTGGCCTCTTCTTCTTCGCGCGTGGCCAGGATGTGCTCGACGGCGGCCAGCTTGGCGGCTGTCTCGTCGTGTTCTTTGGTGAGGCGGTTGTGCTTGCGGCGCAGGGCCGCGTACTTGTCGAAGATGCCGACCTTCAGGTCTTCGAGCAGGCGCACCATCTTGACGTCGGCGCCCTCGTCGCCGCGCTCTGCAGCCTCGAGGTGCGAGCGTACAGTGTCGTTCAGGTTCTGCATCTCCTGCTTCCAGAAGGCCTCGGTCTCCTTGGACTGGCGGCGGGCGCTCTCGACATCGGCCTGCATGCGCTCGATCTGGGCGCGGCGCTGGCCGGCCAGCGCCTTGGCGCGCATGACATCTTGCTGGCTGACCTCGACGCCCTCAAGCTGGCTGGCCAGGTCAGACTCGCGCAGCTCGGCCTCCTGCAGGCGCTTGCGCAGGTCTTCCAGTTCGCGGCCTTGCTCGGCTGCGCGGCCTTCCCACTTGGCCTGTTCGGCCGAGAGGCGCTGGGTCACCAGCTCCAGGGCCGAGGCCGGGGCGGACTTCAGGGCCTGTTCGCGCTCGCGGCGCAGGTCCTCATCGGCGCGGCGCAGGCGCTCGGCCTGTTCGTCGCGCAGCTTCTGTTCGGCTTCGAGCCTTGCGCGCAGCTCGACCAGGGACTTCTCGGCCTCGTGGCGCATCTCAGAGGCACGCTCCACCTTGGCGGCGGCGTCGGTGCCTTGCCGGCGGGCTTCGTCCAGGGCCGCGTTGCGGGCCGAAAGCTCGTGCTCCAGCTCGCGGGTGCGGGTGCGGGCCTGCTCCAGCTCGCCGCGTGTGGCGCGGATGTCCACGTCGCGCTCAGCCAGAGACTGCTTCAAGTTCTCCAGCTCGCCCACGGCGCGCTCCAGGCCCTGCAGCACGTCGTCGCGCTTTTTGCGGATCTCCTCGTTGCGGCCCTCGAGCTTCTGGTTGGCGTCGCGCAGGGCCGCCAGCTCGCCCTCGTTCACGACGGCGGCCTGGGCGGATTTCTCGGAGGCCAGCTTCTCCGCGGCCTCGGCGCGCTGCTGTTCGGCGGCCAGCAGGCCGGTCAGGGCCTCCACTTCGGCCTGTTGCTTCAGGGCAGCCTCCTGCGCGGCGTTCAGCTTGCGCTCGAGCTTCTCGGCCTGCTTCTGTGTTTCAGCGTGCTCGGCGCGGACCTTCTTGATCTCGACCGCGGCCTTCTCGTCGGCCTCCTTGCGAACCTGCTCGTGCAGGGCGACTTCGTCGGCAAGGTCGGCAAGTTGCTTCTGCAGCACGCCCAGTTGCTGGTCGCGGGCCGAAAGGCGCTTCTTCAGGTCGTCTGCCTCAGTGGCGCGCTCGTCGGCCCGGGCGCGGTCCAGTTCCAGGGCGGCTGCCCTGCTGCGCAGGGCGGCGCCGTCCTGCTCGGCGGCTTCGCGGGCCTCGCGGGCGGCGGCGGCCTCGGCCATCAGCTCCTGGACTCGCTTGGCGGCATCCTCGGCGGCGGCCTCGGCCTGCTCGGCGCGCCGGCGCAGCTCGGCTCCATCCTGTTCGCGACGGGCCTGGGCCTGCTCCAGCTCGCGCAGGCGCGTTCCCAGCCCGTCCGCCTCCTGCTTCTGGGCGTCGTTCATTTCCTCCAGCAGGCGGCGCATTTCATCGGCCTCGCGGGCCAGGGCCTCGCGGGCGGCCTCGGACGTGCGCTGGTCGGCGCGGGCGCGCTCCAGCTCGGCGTTCAGGGTTTCCTTCTCGCGGGCGGCACGGGTCGCCTGCTCGGCCTTGTCGTCGGCCGCCTTGCGGGCCTGCTCCAGCTCGGCCCGGGTCTGCTTCAGCTCGTTGGCGCGCTCCTCCAGCGAGGCGGAGGCCTGCTCGGCCTGCTTGCCCTGCTTGCGGGCCTGTTCCGTTTCGGCCTGCAGGCGCGTGTTGGCGGCTTTGGCCTGCTCCAGCTCGGAGGCGGCCTTGGCGATGTGCTCGTGGCGCGCAGCCATCTTGCGCTCGAGGTCCAGCACGTCGGCGCGCAGCTTCTCGGCTTCCTGGGCGCGGCGGGTCTGCTCAGCGCGTTCCTGCTCGCGTTCACGGGCAATGCGGGCCAGCTCCTCGTCGCGGGCCTTCAGCTTGCGGGCGGCTTCGTCCAGTTCGCGCCGGTGCTTGTCCAGCTCCGAGGCCAGTTCATGGGCGCGTTCGCCGCCGGAAGCCTTCAGGGCCTGCAGGGCCTGCAGTGCGTCGTCGCGCTGGCGCGCCGCGTTGTCGCGGGAGGCACGCAGGCTCTCGCACTCCTGCTCAATGACAACCAGCGAGCGTTCCGCCACGTCGCGGCGCTGGGCTGCTTGTCCGCTGCGGTCAAGGTCCGCCTGCAGGGTTATGATTTTTTTTTTGTCAGCCTCGTGTTGGGCTTGGGTGTCCGCGAGTTCCTGTTTGAGCTTGGCTTCCAACTCTCGTCGCAGGTTCGTCTCGTTGGACAACTGGGCCGCCATGCGGCGTTTCTCTTCGAGCCATTTTCCTTCGGCGGCGCGAAGGGTTTCCAGCTCGGCTTCCACGTTCTCGTACTTGCGGGTCAGCGCCCCCAGTTCCTTGGCGGCGTTTCCGGCACGTTCGGCCCGTTCCTTTTCCTTCTGGGCGGCGTCCTGGGCCTTCTTGAGCTCGGCCTTCACGGCCTCGACTTCCGAAGAGACGGCGTCGGCCTTGGCGGCGCGCGACTTGGCCTGGTCCAGCTCCTTGCGCAGGGTCTCCGCGGCGGCCTTGGCCTCGGCGGTGTCCTTCTGGGCGGCCTTCAGGCGTTCTTCGCCGGCGGCCTTGGCCACGGCGGCGGCCTTCTCGGCCTCCTTCAGCTTCTCTTCAACCGCCTTGCTGGCTTCGGGCAGCACTTCGCCCTTTTCAATGGCCTTGAGGCGCTCCTCGGCGGCGCGGCGGTTGTTGGTCTCGTTGGAGAGCTGGCTGGCCAGGCGGCGCTTCTCTTCCAGCCACTGGCCCTCGGCAGCGCGAAGCTGCTCGATTTCGATCTCGATGTTCTGGATCTTGCCGGCGGAACGCTCCGAGTCGCGAAGCTGCTTCTTGAGGCGGTCCACCTCGCCCTTCAGTTTCTCGACTTCCTTTTCGCCGGCCTCGCCCGCCTCGCGCTGCTTGGCGCGCTGGGCCTCAAGCTGGGCCTTGGACTCGGCAGCCTGCTGCTGGGCATGTTCCAGCTCGGACTTGGTGTCACCGGACTCGCGCCAGGCGTTTTCCAGCTCGCTGCGCAGGCTGACGATCTCCTGCTGCAGGCCGGCGACGCGCTCCTCGGCTTCCTGGCGCGCAGCCACTTCCTGGTTCAGCCCTTCGCTGGCCTCGGCACTGCTGCCCTGCATGTCCTCAAGCTGCTGCTCAAGCTTCTTCACCTGCAGGCGAGCCTGCTCCAGCTCTTCAGCCTGGCCCTCCACGAAGTTCTCGGCGGTGTGCTGGGCCTCCTGCAACTGCTGCTGAAGCTGGGCGGATTCCTCGTCTTTCTCGCGCAGCGCCTCGGTGAGGCCGTTCACCTGCTGCTGGATCTGGTCGTACTGCTGCAGAGTGTCGTCCAGCTGCTGCTGCAGCGAGGTGTAGGTGTCCACGGCCTGGGCGTTGCGCTGCTGCAGCTCGGTGATCTGGGCCTGGTACTGGTTGGCCACCTGGTTGACGTCGGCCTTGCCCTGCTGGGCCTGCTGCAGCATCTGGCGGGCCTGCTGCATGGCCTCGTAGGCCTTCTTGTACTCGCCCTGGTACTGGGTAAGGCGATCCTGCGTCTGCTGCATGCGCATCTGCAGTTGCGTGTTCTCGGACAGCAGCTGGTCCAGCTCGGCGCGGTCCACGGTGTCGCCGAAGCGGTCTGTTACGCTTCGCACCAGGTTCAGGATCACCTGCGGGGTGATCACCTTGACCTTGCTGGGCAACTGGCTGCGATCGCGGATCTCGGCGTTTGCATCGAGGTTCTGCAGTACGCCGCCGACGTCGCCGCCCTGCTGCTGGGCAGGGGCGGGGCCGCGGGCCGGGCCCTGCGGGCGGGGTGGCTGGCCCTGGGGACCACGGGGCGGCTGGCCCTGCGGTGTGCCACCAGGAAGCTTGATGCTGCGAGTGCCCTCTTCACGACGCGCCATGAGTCACCTCAGGTGGTGAGGATCGGGTTGCAGAGCCTTTCGGTATATCTTACCCGAGCGGGCCATAGAAGAAGGCAGCCCGCATTGATCGGCGCTTGCTATTCTGCCGCCATGAGTGCCGTGTCAGCCGTGATGTTTGACCTGGGCGGAGTGCTGTGCCGCGTGGACGAGGCCGCCGTATGGCGCGCCTGGGAAGAGCGCACCGGCGTGGCTGCCGCCGAGCTGCAGCGCGAGCTGTTTGATCGCGGCTTGAAGCAGGAATTTGACCGCGGCCTGAAGGCCCCCGGCGGTGTGGCGCGCTTTCTGGCCGCCCGCTTTGACATCAGGCTGGATCTGGCAGCCTGGCGCGACATCTGGAGCCGCAGCGTAGAAGCTGACCCCGAGATGGACGCACTTGCCGCGAGGGTAGCGGCGCGACTGCCCTGCCTGCTGGCCAGCACCACCGATGCCATTCATCACGAGGTGCTGGCGTCGCAGCTCGGCTGCCTGGCGCGCTTTGCCGGCCAGGCGGTCTCGTACCGGCTGGGCAGCGTGAAGCCCGAGCCGGAGTTCTACCGCAGGGCGATCTTCATGCTGGGCGCGCCCGCGGGCAGCACGCTGTTTGTGGACGACCGGCCCGAGAACGTGGAAGGCGCCCGCCGGTGCGGCCTGCAGGCGGTGCAGTTCACCGGCCGCGATGCCCTGCGTGCGGAGCTGGCGGCCCGGGGTCTCGCCGACCTGGGTTGATGCCCGTATTGGTTGGATTCGAATGGCAGCGGCCAAAGACACTGCAACAACCAGGACAACCGCAATGGCGTTTCGCGCAAGGACGCAAAGGTGGCACAGGGGCGCAAAGAGCTGCTACCGCAGTCTCACACCGAGCCGCAGAGAAGAGCATCCACGGTTATTCGCGGACGAGCAGTAGTCGCTGAAGTCCGTGATGCGGACGGCTCGTCTGTACTGCCGTTTGTGGCGTGGGGCCGCGCAGCAGCGGTCCGGGGCAGGCAGCGCCTGTCCCGGACCGCCCGCGTGCCGTTGCCGTCCTTCGCGCTTCTTCGCAGCCTTCGCGTCAGCAGTTGCCTTGCAGCGCCTACTGGGCGCCGCGCACGGTGAGGTGCAGGATCTCGCCGCTGCGCGTGGCCATCAGCACGGTGCCGTCCGCGGCGATACAGCCGGCGCTGGGCTCCATGGCGAAGTTGCCCTTAAGCTGTTCCAGTTCGAGCTTCTTCAGCTCGGTGCCGCTGTTACTGTCCCAGACGATGAGGCGGCTTTCGTTGTCAAAGGCGGCAACGCGGCGGCCGTCAGACGAGAAGCCGACGCCGCGAACCCATTCGCCCACGCCCTTGAGCTGCTTGCGGGGCTTCTCCGAGAGCTTGTCAGTGTCCCAGACGCCGATGTTGTCACCAATCGAGCCGGCAACCAGTTGCTTGCTGTCGGCGCTGAAGGCGACGCGCTGGACGATGTCGTCGCCGGGGGTCTGGATGGTCTTGCGCAGCACCATCTGGCCGGCATCAAAAACCGCGACCTTGCCGTCTTCGCCGCCGATGGCGAGATGCCGCCCATCGGGGCTGATCGCCATGCTGGTTGCGCGTTCAATGCCCGTGGGCGTGCTGCCCAGCTTGGTGCGGGTCTCGGTGTTGTAGCGGGTGACAGCGCCGTCGCGCGAAAGCAGGAACAGCGTCTTGCTGTCGGCCGAGAAGGCCACGCCGTTCACGTCATCGCTCACGCTGTCCAGCGTGCGGGCCTGCACGTTGCCGCCCGCGAGGTCAAACATCACCACTGCGCCTTCGTCGTTGCCGCAGGCGGCATAGCGGCCGTCCGGGCTGATGCCGATGCCGGTGACCTTGCGGCGGCCCGCGCTGCTGGTGCCGAGCTGGGTACCGCGCTTGAGGTTGAAGAACAGCACCTTGCCGGTGTCGGTGCCCGCCGCGCCCCACTTGCCGTCGGGCGTCACATAGACCGTGCCGATGGCCTCGCCCACCTGGATGAGCTGCTCGACCTTGCAGTAGCGGTCCGTGGCGTACTTCTTCAGGTGCTGGGGCAGCTTGGCAATACGGGCCTCTGCGGTTTCGCCGGCCAGTTCTTCCAGCAGGCGTTTCAGCTTTGCCTGCTCGGTGCTGGTGAGGGGCAGCTTCTGCAGTTTGGCGCCCACCGCCCGGCCCTCGGTTTCTTCGCCGCGTTGCACGTGTTGTTGCAAGGCGCTGAACAGCCCCTCCACGTACACTGACTGGTCCTTGCGGGCCTTGTCCTGCTCGTCGGATAGCCGCCGCAGTTGCGCCTGGCTGAGGGGCAGCTTCTCGGCCTGGGCGAGGTACTTGGCGCTGTCCTCGTAGCGGCGCTCGGTGCGGGCGTCCTCTGCGTCCGTCAGCAGGTCGCTGAAGGCAACTTCCAGCTTCTCGGCCCAGGTGTCCAGCTTGGCCTGTGCTGTCTTGCGCAGGGTGTCGGTCAGCGGAAGGCCCTGGGCGCCGGTGATGGCGTCACGGGCCTCGGTCCACTTGCCGTCGTCAATCAACTTGTCAGCGGACTTCAGCCGCGCGTTCATGTCCTCGGTCAGTACCGTCACGTAGCGCTGCTCCATCTCGGCAGCGCGGCGAAGGCGTGTCTCCTCCACGGGGATGCGGGCTGCGCTGTCCAGCGCTTTGCGCGCGTCGCTGTAGGCCTTCGTCTCGATGGCCTTCTCGGCGGAGTTGACCAGCGCGGTGTGGCGCTCGACCGCCTCCGTGGCAAAGCGCTTCTGAAGGCCGATGAGCCGTTCGCGGTCCTTCTCGGGCGTGGGCATGGCATTGGCCTTGCGCAACGCCTCTGAGGCGGCATCAAAGTCGCCGGCGTCCAGGGCCTTCTCAACGGCCGTGATCAGCTCGGTGGTGTAGTTCGCCAGCGCCTGCTCGTTCTCTTTCTTGAAGGCAGCCAGGTCGTCGCGCTGCACGCTGGTCAGGGGCAGCTTGTCGGCCTCCTGCAGGTTCTCGCCGGCGCCGACGAAATCCTTCTCCTTCATGCAGGCGCGGGCGGTGGCCATCAGGTTCTCGAAGCGCTGCGAAAGGCGTGCGTCAAAGCGCGAGCGAACATCCTGGTAGCGCTGGGTAACCGCCACGGGGATCACGCGGTCGCCGGCGTCGTCCATGCGAACCTTGACGTCGTCCAGGCGCGTGCGGGCGCCCAGCAGGTCGTCGCCGGTGATGGCGACATCCGCTTGTTGCAGGGACTCGGACAGGCCGACCACGTACACGTCGTTGGCAAGCTGCACGGTCTGTTCGCCGTTCAGGGGCAGCTTGCCTGCCGTATCGTAGGCCTCGCGGGCGGCGGTGTAGTCGCCCTTGCCGGCGGCCTTGGCGGCCTGGTCCAGCAGGGCAGCAAAACGGGCGGCCACGGCGTCGCGCACCGTCTTGGCCACCTTGGCGTGCTGCTCTTTCAGCGTTTCCGGCACGCCGGCCTGCTCGGCTTCGGCCAGCAGCTTGAGCGCCTTGTCAAAGCGTACAGCCTCGGTCTTGGGGTCCTGGTGGGCGAGGTCCAGTTCGCCCTGGGCCTGCTGGTGCCGCTCTCGCACGCCGGCTTCGGCGCGCCGGGCCTGCACCTTGCCCAGGTCTTCGGGGCCCAGCTTCAGGGTGGCCAGCAGGGCCAGGGTCTGGTCAGCCTGGCCGAAATTGACCGCGTCCATCTGCTCGCCGGCGGTCTTCAGCAAGGCGTCGCGGCACTCGGCAAAGGCCGCGGCAACCTCGTCGCGCAGCGTATCGCGCTCCTCGCGGGTCAGTTCCTCCACTTCGGCAGGCACGTTCAGCCGCGCCATGGCCGCCTCGGCATCCAGGGCCGTGTTCAGGCCCGCGATGGCCTTGCCGGTATCTGCCGCCTTGTTGTCGGTGTACTGGGTCAGGCCGGCGCGGATGGACACGAAGCGCTCGCCCACGGAAAGCAGCGCATGCTGGCGCTGATAGCGGGCCTCCAGGTTGGCGAACTCTTCCTTCTGGCGCTGCGAAGCGCGCGAAAGCTCGATGCGGATCTTGTCGAGACTCTGCTTGGCCTTGGTCAGCTCGGTCAGCGATTCCGCGTTGCGGATCGTGTTGGAGGCCTTCTCCAGCTCCGAGTTGACGAACTCGTCCTCAGGCACCGGCGGTGTGTCGGTCCCTGCGTTGACGTCGTTGTTGGCAGGCTGGTTGTTGCCAGCGGCGGCGTTGTTGGCTGGTGCGTTGTTGGCGGGCTGGTTATTGGCTGTCGTGAAGTTGCCTGCGCCGTTGCTGCCGGCCGTATTGCCCGCGCCCCCGTTGCCGGCACCGACCGTACCGTTGGTGACGGGCATATTGCCCGGGGTCGTGCCGCCGGAACCGCCGTTGCCGTTGCTGCCGCTGCCGCCGCCGTTGGCGCTGCTGCCTCCACCGCCGCCCCCGCCCGCAATAAGCGTGTTGTTGGGCAGTGCTTGCTGGGAGCCGGGGCCCATGGTGAACCACCAGCCGGCAAACCCGCCGCCGCCCAGCACGACCACTGCGGCTGCGGCGGCAATCAGCCCGCCTTTGCCCTTCTTGGCCGGCGCTGCAGCTTGCACCTGCGGGGCCGACTGTTGGGCCGGCGACTCCGCCATGGTGCGGGGCAGGGCTGCGCCTTCCTGGATGGTGGCCAGCATGGTGCGGGCCATCTCGCGGGCCTGCACGTCGCGTGCCTCGCGCTCCTTGGCGGCCGCCTCAAAGGCCTGGCTTTCGCGCACCACGGGCGCCAGCGAGTTCATGGACGCTTCACCCTGCGCAGCCTGGATATCGTCGGCCGGCGCCATGGAAATGAGCTTGCGCAGCCACACCGCGGCCTGCTTGGCGCTGCAGCGTTTGTCCACTTCTTTGGCGGTCATGCGCTTGAGCACCGCCACCAGTTCCTTGGGGAACGGTGCAAAGCGCATCTCGGGGTACAGGATTTCCTTGGCAATATGCTGCACCGCCACGCTGATGGGCGTGTCGCCGACAAAGGGCGTTTCGCCGGTCAGCATGTGGTAGACGGCGACGCCCAGGCTGTAGACGTCGCTCTTGTCGGTAACTTCCTTGGCTTCGGCCTGCTCCGGGCTCATGTAGTGCGGCGTGCCCATGATCTGGCCGGACATGGTCAGGTGGCTGCTGCCCGCGGCGGCGCGCGCCAGGCCGAAGTCCGACAGCTTGATCTTGCCGTCCTTGGCGCCCAGCAGGATGTTGTGGGGCTTGACGTCGCGGTGCACCAGGCCCTGCGAATGGGCGTAAGAGAGAGCCTCGGCCGCAGCAGCGCCGATCTCGAGGGCGCGCCGGTACCGGAAGCGGCCGCCGTTTTTCAGCATCTGGGCGGCGTCCGTGCCCTCAATCAGTTCCATCACCAGGAACAGGTTGCCGGCGTGCTCGTCCACGTTGAACACGCGTACCACGTTGGGGTGGTCCAGCTTCACGCACAGGCGCGCCTCGCGCAGAAAGCGCGGGCGGACCAGCTCGTTGCGCGAAAGTTCGTCGGGCAGAACCTTGATGGCAACGTTGATGTCCAGGGCGTGGTGATAGCCGCGGAACACTTCGCCCATGCCGCCCTTGCCCAGCACGCCCGTGACTTCAATCTGGCCGATGCGCGTGCCCACAACAATCTTGCCGCCAAAGGGCGCCACGGGGCGCGCACCGCTGCCGGCCCCCTGGGTGCCGCCCGTGGGCATGACTCCTGGGCCCGTGGCCGGCGCCGGCGCCGCGCCGGAAGTGCCGCCCGGGCTGGGCGCGGTCGCGCCCATCATGGTGGCCTGGTTGCTGCCCACGTTGCTCTGGCCGGGGCGCGTGGGGCCGTACATGGTTGCGGACGTGCCGTTGCCGGCGGGCCGGACTTTCTTCAGTTCTTCGGTGACGCTGGCGGGTTTGTCTTCTGGCGGCCGGAAGTGTTCGCCGGTGTGCGCTTCAATGGAAACCAGAGTGCCTTCCAGGTGGCCAGTGGCGATCTCGTGAACAGCCTTCTCCAGTTGCTGGGTATGGTCGTGGCTTTCGCCGTCGCTGTCCGGCGAAAGCTCCGGCTGGGGGTCGTCTGGAGTCAACTCGGGTTGCTCGGGAATCGCGTTCATTTGCCGGTTCTCGCAGGCGCTGCGGGCCCATTTGCAGGCGGCCAAGTCTAGCAGACTGTCCCTGGCGGTGCCTCCCTGTGCTGCACAGCCCTCAACTGAATATTACCATAGGTAATATCACGCTAAATGCAATAGTCAATCCGTGCCGCCGGTCAACCACAGCAACCACTCGGCCAGCACCAGCAGCAACGCCAGCCAGAGGAGCGAGCCGGGCAGGGTGTCGCGCCAGTCCGGCGCGGGCGGCGGGTTGAGTTTGTTCAGGTCGGTGCGAGGCAGGGGATCGAAGCCGAGCGCCTGCTCAGCGGCGTCGCGCCAGTAGACCGCCAGACTGCGCCGGCCTGCGCCACGGTAGATGCCCGGCGCGCCGAAGGGCCCCAGCTCGGCTTGGCCTGCCAACGGGGTCAGCCCGTAGCGAACAGCCGCCGCAGCCGGCGGGCTCCGCCAGGCCGCGTCGGTCAGTTCCAGTGTCGCGGGCTGAGTCAGCCCGACCGTGACGCGCTCGCCTGCTGCCAGAAAGGGCGGCCAGCCGTCTTCAGCGGGGCGCTGCAGGGACTCCAGCCAGCGCAGCAGCAGGAGCAGCCCGCCGCGGTCCTCCAGCAGCGTGCTCTGGTGGGTGACAAAGCCGCAGTACAACACCTCGGCGCTGTCAAGGCGGCCCCAGGCCGCCAGGGTTGACCCGTCAAGCCCCTTCAGCAGCGGCGCCAGGCCATGCCCGCCGGCAAGCCCCACCACCCCGGTGCCCGTGAGGCTGGAAAGGTCCGGCAGCTCAAAGCGCAGGCCGGGCGGGCGCTGCAGGCTTTGCAGGCCGGGCCGAACATCGGCGGTCGGCTGGGCGGCCAAACCGGGCGGGGCCACGCCAAGGCAGAGCAGGTACTTGGCATTGATGCTGCTTTGCGGAACACGGTCCAGCACCAGCAGGTCGGCTTGCGGGGCCGGGGTGTGGTCGGCAAATGCCGTGACCGCGCGTCCCGGCAGCAGGGTGCGCAGGGTCTCCAGCAACAGGGGGTTGGCTTCGCCATCGGCGGCCGGGTAGCCCACAGCTACTGTGGCCAGGAGGCTGCCCGGCAAGCTGAACTCGACACGGTTGTCCTCAGGCAGCGCGTCGCCGCCGGACACCGTGACCACCACCGTGCGTGCGGTCTCGGACAGCGGCAGCTCCACGCGGGCGCCGCGCAACGTCTGCCGCTTGCCTGCCGCGTCGGTCAGCTCCACCGTGGGCTCGGCGGCGCGCGTGGTAACGGCCACGACGCCCGCGTGGGCCTGCCCGGGCAGGGGCGGCTCAAAGATCACTCCCGTGATGCCGTCGTTTTCTGCAGGCGCGCCAAAGCTCTCGCACACCATGGGAACTCCGCCCGCGCTGACCCAGCGGCCGCCCAGCCCCGCCAGCCGCGCTGCAGGTTCATGCGCAGGCAGGGGCGGCGGCGCATCGCCCAGCCAGAAGGCAACCTTGACCGGCTCGGGACCAAGCAGCCCCGGCGGGGGTGCCAGCGCCTGCAATTCAGCGCCCAGAGCCGCGAAATCCGGCTGTGGCAGGTCGGTGGGGGGCAGCTCGATGCGCTCGGTTGGCTGCAGCCAGCGCCCGGCCAAGGGGCGGCCTTCGCGAAAAACCACCACCAGCGCGCGGTCGTTGGGGCCGAGACGCTCCAGCACCTCCTGGGCACGCCGGCGGGCCAGCTCGGCGCGAGTGCCCGCATCGTGGCGCGCGCGCATGCTGGGTGTGCAGTCCAGCACCAGGGCCACCAGCAGCGGCGCCGGCGTTTCTGCCGGGGGTTTGCGGGCCCCGGCGGCGTACAGCACCAGCAGGGCCAGCACCAGCACGGGCAGCAGCAGCGAGGCCGCGGCGCGCAGCAGGCGACGCCACGAGGGCGCCATGGTGCGCCGGGCCACATCTCGCCAGATGGCCCCGTAGGTCACGCGTGCCACGCGATAGCGCCGCGCCAGCCGCCAGGCCAGCGGCAGCACCACCGCCAGCGCCAGCAACCACAGCAGCCCAGGACGCACGAACTCGACCATGGCGCGAGTCTAGAAGTATGGCGGGCGGCGCCAGTGCTTTTTCAGCGTAGCGGTTGGCCGGCGGCACGAGCCGTCCTACACCTTGGCCAGCTTCACCCGTTTACTGTCGCGGCCCCGGCGCTTCTGCGGCACCAGGCTCTTCAGCACCATCACCTTGCCGTAGCACAGCAGGCGGTCGCCATTCTCGATGGTGCGCGTGGGCCGGGGGTTCGAGATCACGTTCCCGCCGCGCTGGATGCTCAGCACCAGCACGTCCATGGCCCGCAGGCCGGAGTCTTTCACGGTCTTGCCCAGCAGCCACGATTCGGGGCCGATGGGCACTTCGGCGATGCCATAGTCCTTGTCCAGCATCAGGCGGTTGCGCAGGTCAATCTCGGGGTTCAGCACCTGGTCCTCGATGTAGCCGATGATCTCGCCGGCGACGTCCACGCCGGTGGCGCCCTCAATGCCCTCCAGGCCCGGCGAACTGTTCACTTCCATGATTTGCGGGCCCTTGGCGCCCTCCAGCATGTCCACGCCCGCCACGCGCAGGCCCAGGATCTGGGCGGCCATGATGGCTGCGCGCTCGTACTCGGGCGGGATCTCCAGCTTCTGGGCCTCGCCGCCGCGGTGCACGTTGCTGCGGAATTCGTCGCCCTTTGCCACGCGGCGCATGGCAGCCACCACGCGGTCGCCCACCACAAAGGCGCGCACGTCGCGGCCTTTGCTTTCCTTCACGAAGGACTGGATCAGCACGTTCTGCCGCGTGCTTTGCAGGGTCTCGATGATGGCCTCGGCAATCTTGGTGCTGTCAGCCAGGATCACGCCGATGCCTTGGGTGCCTTCGAGCAGCTTGATGATCACAGGCGAGCCGCCCACAGCCTCAATGGCCGGCAGAACAGCTGCCTTCTGCCGCACGAAGGCAGTCTTGGGCAGGCCGATGCGGTGGGTACTCAGGATCTGGAAGCAGCGCAGCTTGTCACGGCTGGCCGAGATGGCGTTGGCGGTGTTCAGAACAAACGAGCCCATCTGCTCGAACTGACGCACCAAGGCCGTGCCGAAGAAGGTGATGCTCGCCCCGATACGCGGGATGACCGCGTCGAACTTCTTGACAGTCTTGTTGTTGTAGGTGAGCGACGGGTTGTTGCTCTCCACGAACATTGAGAAGCGCAACGGGTCCATCACCTTCACTTTGTGGCCGCGGGAGCGTGCGGCTTCCACGATGCGCGAGGTGCTGTACAGGTTCGCGTTGCTGGACAGGATGGCGATTTCCATGGCATTGCCCTGCCGGAATGATGGGGGGACCATACCGCGCGCGGGGGCCGGTGGTCAAACGCGGCGCGGCGTGGCATGATCCGCGCCCCCATGGGCGCGTTCAGCGAAACCATTGAGCACTGGGTCAGCGAGTACCTGGTTTCCACGACCGGCGAGCTGAATGCCCGCCAGTTTGGCGAACGCGCCGGGGCGGCGCTGGTGTCGTTTCTGGAGGCCGCCTGCGGCAGCGCGGTGGCGCCGGACGAGCTTTCTGAGGCCGCCATTCCTGACGGCGTTGCCATTGGGCTGGGGCGGCTGAACCTGTCCGATGACGAGCGCCAGGCTGCACCAGCCCTGCTGGCAGACCTTCTGGCTTACTTGCAGGCCAGCGGGCGACTGGCTGGCGGCGAGGCGCTGGGCGCCTATGCTGCTTCCAGTGCGACCGCCTACCTGCTGAAAAAGCAGGTGCGCAGGGCCACCATCAAAGTAGGACCCAACGACCCCTGCCCCTGTGGCAGTGGCCGGAAGTACAAGAAGTGCGGCATGCATGGCTAGCCCGAACGAAAGGCACCAATTGGGCTTTTGGCACACTCGAAGAGGCTCGCCTTCAAGGTTTGCCCGCCCATGTGACCCCGGCATGACGCCACCCAAGTGCAGAGATGGAGAAGGCTTCCGCAGGGGATTTAACCCCTTGACCTGTTTGTCATGGCGGTTATCGTCGCGGCACCCCCGGCTGGAATCCATACAGTCATTTCGCTCGCCCTCCGCGTGTGGGAGTAGCACGTGCATACGCTAACCAAGGTCCTCGTCATCCTGAACCTCGTCATCTGCCTGATCGTGAGCCAGTACGTCTGGGTCTCGCTGGCAGGCAATGTACGTTGGCGCGAGAGCTATGAGTGGGAAGTCGCCCAGCGCCACATGGACAAGAACGAGCTGGAGCGTGCCTACAACACGCTGCTGGCGGCCCGCGACGAGAACCGCCAGCGGGCGGCCCAGAACAGCTCCGAGCTGGCGGCCTTGAACGCCACGGTGCAGGCCCTGGAGGCCTGGCGCATCGAGGCCGAACTGGCCAAGACCGACGCCGAGAACAAGGCCAAGGAGTTGCTGGAGGCGATTGCGCCGTTCCGCACGATCTCGGACGACTACAACCGCGACGTCGTGGTCAAGCTGCAGTCCAACGTTGAGTCCCTGACCCAGCGCAAGGACCGCGTGTTTGCCGAGCGCGGCGAGCAGCTCCAGAACGTGGCCAACGAGCACGACCGCTATGCCGGCATGCACGAGGAATACCGCCGCGTCGAGTTCCAGCAGTTCCTGATGCAGGAAGAGTACGAGCGCCGTCTGGACAGCAAGGCCCGCTACCGCCGCCTGCGCCCCGACATCCAGGCTGAGCTGGGCGACAACGGCCCGGTGATCTTTGCCGGCGTGGACTGGGTGGTCGGCAACAGCCTGCAACTCAACCGCGGCCGTCGCCACGGCGTGGAGCTGTACCAGAAGTACACCATCCAGCGCTCGGGCGTGACGATTGCGGTCTGCGACGTGGTGGAAGTGCAGAACGAGTCCTGCGAGTGCATCATTGTGGACTTGGTCAGCGCTGGTAACGCGCCCAAGAAGGGCGACGAGGCCATCACCCGGTTGTTCATGTCGCGGGTCGCGGGTCGCACGCGCGACTAGCGCAGGCCGGGCAGCAACCGGGTAGCAGGCAACAACAGTCAGCAAACGCGGGCGCTGTTGGCCCGAGCGAGAGGGTAAGATGGGCGTATTCTCCAGAACCATGCTGATGCTCACGATCGCCTGGCTGGCCGGGCTGATCGTGCTGTTTGTCGTCAAGTCCGCGCGCACGGAGCCCGATTGGCGCGAGAAGTACGTTGCGGAGGCCAACATCCGCCGCGCCATTGCCTACCGCTACGTGGACATCATGGGCGGCTCGGTGGCGGAACGCGGCACGGACAAGGGCGGCAAGGAAAACGCCGAGACCGCCATGGCCCCGGAAAGCCTGGGTGCTGCGCCCTACGGCCTGCCTGAAGAAGGCGGCTCGGGCGGCAGTGTGGACCCCCTGCCCGGCGCCAAGGTGCGCCCGCAGGACGGCCTGCTGGCCAAGACCGTGGCAGAAGGCGCCGCCGCCGCCGGCAACGCGGACGCCGCCAAGCTGGAGGCCATTGCCAGCATCACCGAGAAGCGCGCCGCCATTGCCGAGGCCCAGCGCGCCCGCCGCATCGCCGACAGCAAGCTGGCCCAGGTGCGTGAGGCGGCCCGCATGTTCGCCGCCGAGATGAAGTCCTACCAGTACATCATCGCCAGCTTCCAGCAGAAGGTGTTCAACCTGGACTACGAGATCCAGCGTATCATGGTTGAGCGCGACGCCCTGACTGCTGAACTGGCCCAGATCCAGAACGACATCAACCGCATCCAGGCCCAGCAACTTGAGATGGAAGACTCGCTGTACGAGACCAGCAAGCGTTACGAGAAGACCGTCAAGGTGCTGGCTTGGTACGAGCAGGCCGACCCCAACCTGCGCCGCATGGCTGACGCCACCGGCCGCGGCTGGCTGCGCGGCACGGTCGTGGGCGTGGGCGAAGACCCCCGTACCGGTGTGGTGTCCATCAGCCTGGGCAGCAACGAGGGCGTGTTTGAGGGCCAGGAGTTCACGGTGTTCCGCAACGAGAAGTACCTGGGCCGCATGCGCGTTGAGAGCGTGCGGGCCAACGTCTCGGTGGGCCGCCTGCTGCCCGAGTTCCGCGGTAAGGTCGTGATCACCGAGAACGACAGCATCAAGTCCGCCGAGGTGTTCGGCGGGGCAACGCTGCGCAAGTAACTGAACCGGAATCCGGCGGCTCTTGCCGCCGCATCGCACGAGGAACCAGCCATGGCCAAGAAGCCCGTAGCCAAGCGCGCCGCAGGGGCAGCAGCAGGGGCCGCCCCGCCGCCCAACGAGGCCGCTGTCCAGTTCGACAAGTTCGGCACGTTTGCACTGGCGCTGCCTTCCACGTTGCTGGCCATTGTGGTAATGGTGCTGGGCATCGGTTACACGAACGACCGGTTTGATGTCGGCTTCTTCGGCATCCCGGGCAAGAAGATTGCCTCGTGGGACTCGTTGCAGGAAGCCGTCCCCGCCGGCAGCGCCAAGATCAACGGCTTTGAGAGCCACAATTACATTGGCCGCCTCAACGACGGCGATGTGGACGTGGTGGTGATCAGCGCCGGTTACGAGCAGAACGTGAACATGGGCGACGTCTTCACGCTCAAGACCGAGGTGCCGGACGTGCGCCTGGAGTTCGTGGTGTTCGACGTGCAGGCCACCGTCTGCCGCGCCTACATCCTGCTGGGCCAGAATGTCTCCGAGGGCAAGGAGCGCCAGCACAGCCTGAAGGCCGACGCCATCCAGAAGCTTTGCGGCGAAAACGCCGAAGTGCAGCGCCTGTGGAAGGACCAGATCATGCGTCGCTATGTTGAGGCGCGCTCGAATCAGCAGTAGTTGCTGCCTCCCCGCATTGACCGCCGGCCCTTGGCCGGCGGTTTCTTTTTGCTGTCTGCGCCCCGCGGTCTTTGCTGAAATCCAGCCGTCCCGGCACTGGAAACCCCATGAGCGATGCCAACCAGCCCCCCAAGCCCGAAACCCTGCTTGATATCGCGGCCCCCGGCAGCAGTGACGGCGGCACGCTGTTGTCGCTGGAGGGGCCCGGCAATGAAAGCGTGCTGTCGCGGGTGAACCGTCTCTCGGGCTCCGGCACGCCCCCCGCTGTGGAGCTTCGCACCACCCTGGCCGAGACGCGCCCCCGCACCACGCAGCCCGAATCCAGCCGCGACAGCGGGCGCCGCCCGGGCGTGGACTTCACGGCGCGCGTGCAGGAGGGCGGGGCTGCGGCGGTGCGCTACGTGGCCGAGAACGAGCTGGGCCGGGGCGGCATGGGCGTGGTGCTGCGTGTGCGCGACAACGACCTGCGGCGCGACGTGGCCATGAAGGTGGTGCGCGCCGACCGCTACAAGGCCGGGACCGATGCCGGTGCCGCCACCCTGCGGCGCTTTGTGGAGGAAGCGCAGATCACCGGCCAGCTCGAGCACCCCAACATCGTGCCCGTGCACGAGCTGGGGGCTGATGTGCAGGGCCGCGTGTTCTTCACGATGAAGATGGTCAAGGGTCGCTCCCTGGCCGACGTGATCAAGGCGCTGCGCGCGGGCGACGCCGAGGCCGCCGCCGAGTTTCCCATGGACCGCCTGCTGCAGGTGTTCATGAAGGTCTGCGATGCGCTCTCGTTTGCCCACGCCCACAACGTGGTGCACCGCGACCTGAAGCCCGAGAACATCATGCTGGGCCGCTTCGGCGAGGTGCTGGTCATGGACTGGGGCCTGGCCCGCATACTGGACCAGCCCACCCGCGAGGAGGCTGCCGCCCCGGGAGCCATTGAAACCGACAGCCGCGTGCGCCGCGAATCCGACAGCGGCTCGCGCCCCAGTGCACTGTCCATGGAGGGCGTGGTGGCCGGCACGCCGGCCTACATGGCGCCGGAGCAGGCCCGGGGCGAGATCAGCCGCATTGACCAGACCACGGACGTCTTTGCCCTGGGCGCGATTCTGTACGAGTTGCTGGTGTTGCGCCCGCCCTATGCCGCCACCGGGGGCACCCAGATCCTGGAGCTGGCGGTCCACGCCGAAATCCAGCCGCCCGCACAGCGCCTGGCCGCGGACCCTGAGCTGCGGGCCCGCCTGGCGCGGCTGCCCGGCGGCCGTCTGCCGCCTGAACTGGCGGCGATAGCCATGCACGCGCTGGAGAAGTTCCAGTCGCGACGCTACCCCACGGCGCGGGCGCTGAATGAAGATATCGAGAACTACCTGGCGGGCCGCTCCGTCAGCGTTTATCGCGACCCCCTGCCCGTTCGCGTCAGCAAGTGGGTGCGCCGGCACCCCACGTTGTCGGTCAGCACGGCGGCCAGCGCCCTGGTGCTGCTGGTGGCGGTGGCCTCAGTCATGGGCATCGTGGCGGAGGCCCGCAAAGACGTGCTGGTGGAGTCCGAACGAACGCTGGCGGCCAGCCGCAAGGCCGAATCAGAGGCCACGGCGCGCGCCGAGGCCGAGAGCCAGACCCTGGCCCGGGAGCGCGAGCTGCTCGCGGTGGAGAAGCGTCGCAAGGACGAACTGGAGCGGCGTGCCGTGGCCGAGGAGAGCTTCCGGCTGGGTGCCGCACAGGCCGAGCGCGCGCGGGCCATTACCGACGCGACCCTGCGCGACAGCGCGCGCAAGGAGGCGGAGAAGAGCTTCGAGCAGGCCATTGCCGGCGACCAGGCCTATGTGGAACCCGTGTTTGCACTGGCGCGGCTGCACGAGTTTTTTGCCGACCCGCGCGCGATGGACCGCTACCGGCAGACCGACCAGTTGATGCGTGCTAACACCGGCCGCGGCGATGCCCGGGCCCTGGTCTACGCCGGCGACTTTGCCCGCCTGGTGCTGGGTGACGTGGAGAAAGCCCGAGCCTGTTACGAGCAGGCCGCCAAGGTGGACCCCGCCGACCCGCTGGCCATGGTGGGCCAGGGCTACGTGGAAGTGCTGGACGGCGACTTTGGCAAGGCCATTGAGCAGTCACGCAAGGCCCGGGCTGCCGATGACAAGCTCTGGGAGCCCTTCCTGCTCGAGGGCAGCGTGCGAGCCTGCTTCTTCAAGCGCGGCGACCGCGAGCTGAACCCGCACTTTGACTGCGCCCTGGCTGACGACCTGCTGTGCCAGGGCCTGCGTCGCAACATCCGCGAGGGTGTGCTGTTCAACGAGCGCGGGACCGCGCGCCTGGAGCTCGGTCGTGTTGAAGAAGCCGAGGCGGACTTCCGTCGTGCGCTTGAACTCATGCCCGGCCGCTACGAGCCGCTCGTCAACCTGGCCCTTGCCCTGCGCAAGCAGTACCGGCTGCACGATGCGCTGGAGGCCTCCTCGCTGGTGCTGGAGAAGCACGCCGCCATGCACACCGCGTGGATGGAGCACGGCAACGTGCTGCTCGCGCTGGGGCAGACCGAAGAGGCCATTGCCGCCTTCCGCAAGAGCCTGGAGCTGCGGCCCGGCCGCCCGGCACCGCACAACAACCTGGCGGTGGCGTACTTCATGCTGGGCCGGCTGGACGATGCCGAGCTGGAGGCCCGCGAGTCCCTGAAGGCCGAGCCGGAGTTCCTGCCCTCCTTGCTGCTGCTTTCGGAACTGGCCGAGCGTCGCCGCAAGTTCGACGAGGCCCTGGCCGCCGTAGATGGCGTGCTGGCCCTGAAGCCGGACTATCCTTACGCGTTCGCCCAGAAGGCCCGCGTACTGGTTCAACTGACACGCTACGCCGAGGCCGGCGAGCTGGCCCAGAAGTGCGTTGCAGCGATGCCGCTGCTGGATGCCGGGTGGGTGGCCCTGGGCATGTCCAGGCACGGGCAGAACGATCTTCCCGGCGCCATTGAGGCCTACCGCAAGGCCCGCGAGCTGAACCGGGGCAACTTCGAAGCGGCACTGAACCTGGCGATTGTCCTGAAGCTGTCGGGCAAGCTCGCCGAGGCCCTGCCCCTGGCGCGCGAGGCAACCGCTTCGGCTGCGTTTGCCGATCGCGCCTGGTACGAGGTGGGCAACTGCCTGCAGGTGCTGGGCAACGCAGCCGATGCACTGCAGGCCTACTTGAAGGCCGTGGCGGCGCGCGCGGATTACGGCGACGCCTGGATCAACTGCGCCGGCTGTGCCAACCGCCTTGGCCAGCCGGAGAAGGCCCGCGAGTACGCCCTGAACGCCACGCGTTACAGCCCGGATCACGTGCTGAGCTGGGTGCAGCTCTGCCAGAGCGAGATCAACCTGGGCAACCGCGAGGCCGCCGCCGCCGCCGTGGAGAAGGCGCGCGCCTGCACCTGGACGCGCCCCGAGGAGCGCGCCGACGTGGCGGCCATGCTGCACGACCTGGGCCGCTTGGACGAGTGCCTTGCCGTGGCCGAGGAAGTGACCAAGGCGCATCCCGCGTTTGCGCGCGGTTGGCTGCTGGCAGGTTCCGCGCAGAAGAAGCTCGGCCGGTTGCGCGAGGCCCTGGCTGCCTTCGGCAACCAGGCCAAGGCCGACCCGCAGAACCCGGACCCCCTGGCTGAGGGCGCGCAGATCCACTACGACCTGGGCGAGTACGAACAAGCCATTACCGCGGCCAAGCTGGCCCTGGCCCGCGATGCCGGCTGCTTTGACGCCCACAACGTGATTGGCCACGCGCGCATGGAGTTGCAGCAGTACGTGCTGGCCATTGAGTCTTACGAGGCTGCCCTGCGTGCCATCCCCACGGCGGCCTGGCCGTGGTTCAACATCGGTGTGGCGCACATCAAGCTGAACCAGTTGGCGCAAGCCGCCCGTGCCTTGGAGCAGTGTGTGGCCAACGACCCCGCCAACGCCACGGGCTGGGAGTACCTGGGCATCTGCCGCAAATCGCTGGGCGAGCTGGAAACGGCCCTGGAAGCCTACGGCAAGGCCCTGGCCGCCAACCCGCGGCAGGCAGGGGCGGCACTGGGTGCCTGCGAGGCAGCCAACGGCCTCTCGCGCTGGGAAGAGGCTGAGCGCTGGGGCAAGGTGGCGGTCGAGCTTGCACCGGCGGACGGGCGCGGCTGGTACCAGTACGGGCGCTGCCTGCTGGCCTTGGAGAAATTCGCCGAGAGCGAAGTCGCGCTGGACAAGACCGCCGTGGCATTCCCCGGAGTTGCCTCGGTGTACTACCTGCGCTGCGAGGCCCGCCTGGGCCAGAAGAAGTACGAGGGCGCCAAGGCCGATGGCGAGGAGGCCTTCCGCCTCGACCCCCGCTTCGGGGACGCGCTGGTGGGCGTGGCGCGCGCGCAGGTTGGCCTGGGCCAGGGCCAGGAGGCAATTGCCACCCTGCGCCGGGCCTTTGATGCCGGGGCGGACCGCGCCTGGGCGCTCAAGCAGCCCGATTTTGACGCGCTTCGGGACACCGACGAGTGGAAGAAGCTGCTGGCGGACTTCCCCGTCGAGTAGCGGGGTTTGCTACCCGTGTCGCGGGCGGCGCGTCGAGAGCTTGCTGTCGCGCAGGTCAGCGCCCTCCAGCCGCTCGGGGTGTTGCACAGCGCCGGCACAGGCCGCCGCCGCCGCGGCAAAATAGCCCGCGCGCCAGCAGCCTGGCGGCGCGGTCACGGTGGTCAGCAGGGCGCGCTCGCCGGGGCGCAGCCAGCTCTCGGGTGCCGTTCCCGGCGCCAGAATCTGCACCCCTGCGTCGGCCAGGCGCTCGCGCAGGTCCTCTCGTTCAGCCTCGGCCAGCACAGCCGGGGTGTCCGGGATCACGGCTGCACGCAGGCCTGCGGCCAGGGGGCGGCGCCGCAGGCAATCGGCCAAGTGACGCATGGCAGCCAGCGAGCCTCCGAACTGCCCGCCCAGCACCACGGCCTGCAGGGGAACGCCGGCGTGCTTGGTCACGGCCGAAGCCGTAGCTTCACCGGGCGGCAGCACAAACAGGGACACGCGTGCGAGGTCCAGCGCGCCCTGTGCGGCCAGAGGCGCGCCCTTCTCCGGCTCAATGGTGCGGCAGGGGCGAGAGAGGAATCGGTTGACCTCCTCGA
Organism: Planctomycetota bacterium; assembly: GCA_020847415.1. Taxonomy (GTDB): domain Bacteria; phylum Planctomycetota; class UBA8742; order UBA2392; family UBA2392; genus JADLBZ01. The sequence goes on along the minus strand of JADLBZ010000126.1, from coordinate 3,162 downwards.
TCAACCCGCGATCAGCCACGCAGAAGGCGGAAAACAGCCCACCGTGCCCCGCCAGCGAGGCCAGCGCCAGCCGCTCGGGCAGGGTAAGCGTGGCCAGCCCGGGCCCGGCAATTTCCAGCGCGCGGCCCACGGCGCGCTCGCGGCCCAGCTCGTGCAGCGCCGCCCAGAAGACGTCGCGGCCGCCCACCAAAGGTTGGCGTGAACCGGACAGGTCCACGCGCGCGGTATGCGGAACAGTTACATGAACCGGCTCGCCGGTGATGCCGCGGGCTATGTCGGCAGCAGGCAGGCGTAACCCCAAGGCGCCCATGCCGCCCAGCGCGTGTATCTCAGGCAGGGTAGAGGCCGCCACCTCGCCGGGAACGACCAGCCCTTCACGGACAGCCTGCGCAATCTCGCAGCCCGGCCAGGGCAGCAGGTGGGTAATGCCCGCCGCGGCAGCGTCAGCGGCCACCGAAGAGCCCGCCGCTGCGAACAGGGTGACCCGGCTGGGGTCTTTCACCTTGCGCTGGTCGCGCTTGAGCAGCGCCAGCACGGCCGCGCCGTCTGCGGGGCCCAACAGCCAGCGGTGGGGGCGAACCGCCACGCGATCGCCGGGTGCAATGTTGCGGGCGTCGGTGACGTCCTGCAGCAGGCGAGTTACGGCGTTCTGCGGCGTGCGGGGCATGGGCCTTCCGTCGGGCTAGCGGTGCTGAACCAGCCAGGACACCACATCGGCCTTGAAGGCTGCGTCCACGTCGCGTTTTTCGAAGTACATCTTGATATCGGACGCACGGCCGCCGCAGGGCTTGAACAGGTGGTCAAGGTCGGCATAGATCTTCAGGCGCACGTCGGTGCAGGGGCCCGTCAGCACGTCCTTCACGATCTGGCGCGCGTCACGCTCGGCCGAGGTCTGGAAGTCGGCAGCCCCCTGAGCCACGAAGACGGGGCACTTCACGCGAGCATGGATGGCCGGGACGTCCAGGTTGAAGTGGTCGTGCCACCAGGCCTTGATGGGCTCTATGGACTGCTTCCACTGGGCTTTCAGCACCGGCGCGGCTTCAGCGCCCACCACGTTCCAGTCCGGGTCGCGGCCTTCTTTCACGGCGGTCATGAACTCGCGCTGGGCCTTCAGGTTGCCTTCGCGCTGCTCGGCCGGCTGGCCCTTCATGGCGGCCTCCACCTGGTCCAGCGTCACATCATAGAGGTTGCGGCCCATGGCGCCCATGCAGACGATGCCCGCCACCGTCTCGTCGTCGGCGGCCAGTATGGGCGCGGTCAGGCCGCCCTCGCTGTGGCCGATTACGAACACTTTGCCCCGGTTCACCGCCTCGTGGGCCTGCAGCCAGGCCAGGCAGGCCTTGGCGTCGCCCACGAGGTCCAGATAGCCGATGGTCTTGGGGTCCTTGCCTTCCTCGCCCATCGGAGTCTGGCCGACTCCGCGGTCATCCACCGCCAGCACGGCAAAGCCGCCCTCGGCCACGGCATCCAGCAGTTGGGTGGTGCCGATGTCCAGCTTGCCCTGGATGCCCTGGCGGGTCTGCGAGCCCGAGCCGGACACAAACAGCACCGCAGGCCAGCCGGCGGCGGGCTTCTCGCCCGCCGGCAGGCGCAGGCTGCCGGCGATGTCGAACTTCTTGGGCTGCTCCTTGGTCATGCCGGTAATGCGCGGGATGCACACTTCCACGGTGCTGAACTTGGGTGACTCGGCAGGCTTCTCCGCGACCGGCTTCTCCGCGACCGGCTTCTCTGCGACCGGCATCTCGGGGGCCGGCGCTTCCTGGGCCAACACCAGCAGGGGCAGCAACAGGGCCAGCAAGGCTGCAGCAACGATGCGCATGAGGACTCCTCCGGGCTATTGCGACTGTTCGCGTGCAGCATCGCCCGGGCGGGGCGGCCACACGCTTTCCCACCACCGGGCGGCTGGGGCAACCAGCAGCATACCCGCAACGGCACAGGCAATGCCAAAAACAACGTCCGTCACATAGTGATAGCCCAAGACCACCGTGGCGACAATCAGGCCCAGCACGCAGGGCAGATAGGCCAGGCCCACCTTGCGCTCGTGGCGCATGGAAAGCAGCACGGCAATCAACGACACGGCAGTATGTCCCGAGGGAAAGGCATCCCAGCGGATCACCTCGGCCTCGTCCAGCGTGTGCGCCCACCACATCTGGCCGAACCAGCCCGGCTCCGCAGGCAGCCACGCCGCAAAGGTGCCCTCAAAGCGCGGGCCCGTGGCGGGGATCAGGATGTAGCCCACGTAGGTCAGCAGCAGCGTGCCGGCAAACACAGCGGCCACGCGCCGCACTTCGGTCCAGCGCCGGCGCAGAATGGGCGGCACGATCACCACCAGCGGCGAGATGTAGTAGCCCACATAGCACATCATCAGCAGGCCCGTGAACCACGGCTGTTGCAGGGCGCGGGCCTGGGCGGGCCAGTAGCCGCCGCACACGGAGATGTCGGCCTGCTTCAGGGCGAGGTCCCAGTAGGTGGCGGCCCGGTCGTAGTGCTGGGCCGGGTCAAAGGCCGGGTGCGTCTGCACGCCCGGCACCCCCGAGGTGCCGGCCATGAACGCCCCCAGCATGTTGAAGGTCAGCGGCACCAGCAGCAGTGGCAGCAGCACGTACACCAGGTTGGCCAGCCACAGCCAAATGGGCGCGGGCTTGCCGGTGGTGTAGTGGTCGCGGTGGAAGCGCACGCCAAAGCGCTGGGCCAGCAGGTACACGCCCAGGAACAACGACAGCCGCGCGGTCATCGCGCCCGCCGGTAACTCGGCCCACTGGAACTGCGGGTCATAGGGATAGAGCCGCAGCCAGGGCAGCGCCTGGGCCAGCAACGACCACAGGATCAGCACCAGCAGGAAGCCCCCCAGCAGCGCATCCACGGCCAGAAACTGGCGGCGAATGCGCCAGATGAGGCCTGTCGGTGAGGCTGCAACAGGTGCAGCGGCGGCTGCCTCCTGGGTGCGTGTAAGGGTCGTCTGCATGTGCGCCCGGCCAACTGCTGAATTCGCGCTACCTTCCAGAGGGAGGCCCGCGCGGTCAAGGACTTACCAGCTTCCCGGCTTACATCGGGGGCGCGGGTTCTCTACCATCCCACGCGCAACGGAGGAGCCATGGCACCGCACATCCACTACACCGTCCGCATGCCGGACCCCGCCAGCCACAACCTTGAAATCACCGC
>JADLBZ010000125.1 GCA_020847415.1 Planctomycetota bacterium | reverse complement strand
GGTCTGGTCAATCAGCTTGGTGCGGTCATAGAAGGGCGTGATTGTCACGCCCTCAGGCAGGGCGGGCTCTAGCTTGGCCAGCTCGGCCTTTACGTTTTCGATCACCTGCTGGGGGTTGGCGCCGTAGCGAATGGTGACCACGCCGCCCACTTTTTCGCCGTGCTGGTCAGCCAGGGCGCCGCGTCGGAACTCGGGCCCCAGTTGCACCCTGGCCACGTCGCGCAGCAGCACCGGCGTGTGGCCGTCGTTCTTCAGCACCACCTGTTCCAGGTCCGCCACCTGCTTGATGAAGCCCACACCGCGGATGACAAACTCAATGCCGCCTTCTTCGATGACCTTGGCGCCCACATCCAGGTTCGAGTTGCGCACCCCCTGCACCACGTGCTGCAGGGCAATGCCGTGGGCGCGCAGGGCGTCCGGGTCCACCTCGACCTGGTACTCGCGCACAAAGCCGCCCACGGTGGCCACTTCAGCCACGCCGTCGGCGTTCAGCACCGCGTAGCGCACGGTGTAGTCCTGCAGGCTGCGCAGGGTGCCCAGGTCCTGGGGGCCGTCCACGGTGTACCAGAAGATTTGGCCCAGGGCTGTCGCGTCGGGCCCCAAGGCGGGCGTTACACCCTGCGGCAGCACACCCGCGGCCACCGCCAGGCGCTCCAGCACACGGGAGCGCGCCCAGTACACTTCCACGCCGTCTTCGAACACCACGTAGATGCGCGACATGCCGAAGCCGCTGATGGTGCGCACATCCTTGACGCGCGGAATGCCCTGCAACTGCTGCGCCAGCGGGTAGGTCACCTGGTCCTCGACGTCGCGGGGGCTGCGGCCCATCCAGTCGGTCGAGACGATCACCTGGTTCTCGCTGATGTCCGGGATGGCGTCCTTGGGGTTCTCCTGCAGGGCCATCCACCCGAACACGCACACCACCGCCATGGCGGCAATCACCAGCCAGGGCAGTTGCAGGCAGGCCTTCATCAGCCGGTTCAGCATGATCAGCCCCCGTGCCCGTGATGGCCCTGCGCCGGGTTGCCCGCCGCGCCAAAGGGCCGCAGCAGCGAGGGCTTGCCGGTAAGCTCCATCTGGCTGTCGAGCAGGAACTGGCCGTTGGTGACAATGCGCAGGCCCGGCCGCCCGCCGGCCTGGGGCACCTGGGTGGGCAGGCCGCCCGCCAGCAGGTAGTACTCGCGGCCGCGCACCCGGCTGCCCTGCGGTGCTGCGTCGTACTCGGCACCCAGGGGGCCAAGCTGCACTTCATAGCCCTGGTAAATGGGGCGCTGCAGCACTTCCACGGGCGGGGGCTCATCGGGCGAGTGCGCGTCATGGGGCAGCACCCGCACCCACCACTCCACATACACCATGTGCCGGGTGCCCGTGCTCAGCACTGCCTCGCGAGGCACCGCCCACACCGGCAGGGGCTGGCCCGCCGCCGGCGCCGGGTTCTTCTCCATCTGCATGCCGCAGATGGGGCAGCGGGCGAGGGGGCTGGCGCTGCGCTGCAGGGGGTGCATGGGGCAGGCATAGTCGCCCTCAAGTTGCGGTGCCAGCGCGCGGCCGTCGGCCCCCAGGGCCGCCAGGATCACGGCTGTGGCGTACATGCCGGGCTTGAGCTCGCGCTGCTCGTTGGCCACCTCGACCCGCACCCGCACGGTGCGCGTGGCCTCGTCCAGCACGGGGTCCACAAAGCCCACGCGGCCTTCAAAGCGCCGGCCCGGAAACGCGGTCAGGGTGACATCCACGGCCTGGCCCAGCCGCACCCAGCCAATGTCGCGCTCGTGCACCTGCACCATCAGCCACAGGCGCGAAAGGTCTGCCATGCGCAACACGGGCTCGCCGCGCTCGACGTACATGCCGGCCTGGGCCATGCGCTCGATGACCGTGCCCGAGTCGGGTGCCGGCACGGTCATGGTGACCGTGGCCGCGTCGCGCTGCTCGATCTCAGCCACCTGTTCATCGGCCAGGCCCAGCAGGCGCAGCTTGTTGCGCGTAATCTGCAGCACGCGCCGGGCGTCAGCCTGGGCGTCGGCGGAAAGTCCCGGCCGCTGGGTTGCCTTGCGCGCGGCAATCAGCTCGTCCTGGGCCGAGTACAGTTCGGGGCTGTAAAGTTCAAAGAGGTGCCAGCCCTTCTGGACTTCCATGCCGGTGTAGTCGGCGTAAAGGCGGTCAATACGGCCGCTGACCCAGGCCGAGATCTGGCGCTTGCGTGTCTCGTCGGGCTCAAAGATGCCCAGGGTGCGAATCTCGTGCAGCAGCAGGCGTCGCTCGATGGGCTCGGTGGCCAGGTTGATGGCGCGGCGCTTGTGCTCGTCCAGCTCAATCTCGTTTCCGGAGTCCGTGAAGCGCTCCAGGGTCATTCCGCAGACCGGGCAGGTGCCCGGTGCATCCATGCGCGTGCAGAACATGGGGCAGGCGTAGAACACCTGGCTGCCGGCTTCTCCCTGTTTGCCGGCAGCAGCGGTCGCTGCGGACACGGGGTCCTTCACCAGCCACTCACGCGGGAGCAGCAGGGCGGCCGGCAGGCCGCACAAAGCGCCGGCCAGCACGAGCACGGGCAACAGCCACGGGCGGCGCGGGGCGGGTACTGCGGCCGGCGTATCAGCTTGGGCGGTCTCGGTCATGGCAATCTCCGGGGCGGTCAGGGCTTGGCGACCAGTTGGCCGCCCTGCTCCTGCAGGCCGTAGGCGTCGTAGTAGCGGGCAGGCTCGGCCAGGAACTGCTCCCACCAACCCTCCCAGCAGCAGAAGTAAATGCGCCAGCCGCGGTGCAGGATAAACACGTCGCTGTCGGCGGGGATCTCGTTGCCCATCAGGGGGCAGACGGCCGGGCGCGCGTCCCGGTACGAGTCCGCGTCCACCTGCGCCAGCGCCTCGCCCTGCATCTCGAGGCCCAGCTTCTGCAGATAGCGCGCGGGGTTGCGCTGGAACTTGAGGCGATTGCGCTCGGTGGCAAAGCGCACGCGGAAGCCTTTGTAGACCCACGAGAACTCATCGCCGGCGCGGATGGGCTCGCCGCCCACCGGGTCGGTGGTGTTCTTCAGCTCCGTGGCCTGCGTGAGGGGCGGCAATACCGGCTGGGGCACGTTGGCCGGGGGCGGCGCAGCTTGATGGTTATGCGCCGGCGCAGCGGAAGGGGCCGGGGCCGGTGCAGGCGCGGCCGGCGTTGGCCTGGTTTCGGGCAGCGGCGCTTCCAATGGTGTGCGGGCGCGCCACAGGGCGCCGGCACCCGCTGCCACCACGAACGAAAGCACAAAGGCAATCGCATACTTCATGGCAATCTCCAATCCAGAAACAGCCACGGCACGGCAGGGCCGTGCCATTCAGGAAAGGGTTGCCTACAGCATCAGAATGCAGGTTTGCGCCACCAGCAGCGAGGTTGGCGGCGGGCGGCTCTCCGGCTTCAGGGCCGGCAGGGGTGCCGGGACGCGGGTGTCCAGCATTGGCAGCGGCAGGGCCGGCCAGTGGGGAGCATCCAGCAGCACAGGCGGGGCGGACATCTCAATGCCCGCGCGCAGCTCGGGCGCCACGGGCTTCTTGCAAGGCGCGTTGTCGTCGGGGCAGGGGCTGTCTTCGGAGTCCTGGTCGCCGGCATCCGCGCTGCCGTGGCAGCAACATCCCCTTGGCTCAGGCTTGGGCTCGGGGGCGGCAACCTTGCCGGTGCAGGCGCAGAACAGCGTGAACCCCTCGCAACCGCAGGGGCGCACAAAGGGCGCCAGGATCATCAGCGCCACAGCCAGCAGATTGGCTGCCAAGCTCATGCCATCAATTACGACCCGGAGCACGCTACCGATGCAACCAAATTCCGGGCAAATCGTTCGAGGTTCAACCATCGGTGATTATCGGACACAGCACAACTGCCTTTCAGGGCGCCACTTTTTTTGCGTTCGCATCCCCAGATAGAATCACGTTTAATGATTGGGGTCGCGGGCGTCGCCGCTCACTCGGCGCCACGGACGCACGGGAACTAACATGGCAGGCTGGATGCCCGTCTGGATGCGCGGGGCTGCGGCGGCATTGCTGCTGGCGGCGCCGCTTGCCGCACAGTCGCCGGCTGAGCCCGCCGAGGCCAAGCCGCCGGCGCCGGTGCTGCTGCAGGGCGAGGACGACCCCTTTGCCGCCGAGCTGCGCCAGCTTGCCGACGCGCCCGACAAGGCCGCGCGCCTGGCGGCCTTTGCTGCCGTCCTGGAACGCGCGGCGACCCTGAAGCGCGAGCCGGACCCGCTGGTCTCGATCCTTCGCAACCGCAAACCCGAGGAAACCTTCGGCGAGCTGCTGGCCTGGGTGCGAGAGTCACCGACAGCTCGCCACGAGGCCTTTCTGCCGCCGCTGGTCCTGGCGGGCGCCGAGGCAGGCGACTCCGCCCGCGCCGCCCTGCAGGCCCTGAAGGCCTACGGCCTGCGGGCGGTACCACAATTGCAGGCGCAACTCGCCTCCGAAAACGCACCCGAGCGCAACGCAGCCGCTGTCGTGGCCGGCGAGCGCGTGGGCGGCCTGCAGGGCGCCGCCCAGGTGATACCCGCCCTCGTCAAGGCCGCTGAGGGAGGCCAAGCCGATACTACGACGCTGGCAATCAACAGCCTGCGCCGCCTGGCGCTGTTGAACCTGGACACGGCAGCCGCCTGGCGGGAGTGGCTGGGCAGCAAGTCGGAGCTGGAACTGGTGGCCGAGATCGGCAACCGCGAGGCCGAGGCGCGCGAACGCGCCGAGAAGAAGCTCTCGGACGTCGAGAAGGAACTGCTCAAGGTGTTGCTTGAGCGCATGCGCCGCGACGAGCGCAACGATGCGGCCCTGCTGTGCAAGCGCCTGAAGGACCCGGGCTATTCGGCGATTCGTGTCGAGGCAGCCAAGCTGCTGGCTGAACTGCTGCCCAACCTGGACGATGTTGCTGCCAAGGCCCCGCTGGAGGCCGTGGGCGAGGTTCTGAATGACACCCAGGCCCCGGCCGACCTGCGCCGCCAGTGCGCCACCGCCCTGGCGGATTGCCGCAAGCCCCTGTTGGCTTTTCCGCACATTGACCGGTGCCTTGAAGCCAACGGCATCGGCGCTGACCTGAAACTGGAACTGGTGCGAGGCCTCAACTGCCCGGCGGCTGCCCCGCGACTTTCGCAGCTGCTGGAGGCTGAGCTGGCCGTGGTGGCCGAACGCAGCGGCCCGCTGCTGGAAGCCCTGGTGGGCCAGGTGCGCTGGGTGCTGGAAACCGAGGACAAGAGCCCCAACCGCGATCGCATCCTGGGCCAGCTGGCCGCCCTGCTGCAGACCGCAGCCGACAAACTTGGCACGGATCTGGAAGCCCCGGCCCGCAAGCGCTTCCTGGACATTGCCCTGAAGGCCAACGACGCCCTGGTTCACCTGGCGCGCCTGCGCCGCGTGGACATCTCGCCCTGCCTGGACGCCCTGTTGCAGCTTGTGCAGCGCGAGAACGGGGCGGCCTCCAGCGCCGTCACCACGCTGCGCCATGCCCTGGAAGCCCCCTCGGCCCGTGAGGCCCTGCGCTCGCGCCTTTCCACGCCGCCCGAGTCCGAACAACTGGGTGCGCTGTACGGTTCGCTGCTGGCAGCCAATGACGAGCCCCTGCTGGTGAACCTGCTGGGGCTGTACGAGTCCATCGGCATCTCGCCCGAGCCCATTGAGACCCTGCGCGGGCGACTGCTGGATGCCGCCCGCGCCAGCGAGGCCCAGTTGCCGCCTTCGCCCGAGACGCGCAAGACGGTGCGCGACGCCCTGCGCGGGCTGCTGGCAGTTCTCTACTCAAGCCAGGACGATCATGCCGCCCTGGTGCGCGACCTGATGAACTGCGAGTACGGCGAGAAAGACGCCTTGGGCTATCTGCTGGTCCTGAAAGACCAGCGTGTGGCGGTGCTTTCGGCGGCGCTGGAACCGCTGCTGGCGGACAGGGCTGTGCGCGTGGGCATGCTGGCGGCGCAACTGGCAGACTCGCTGGCGCCCGCCGAACGCGACAGCGCGCAGTACAAGGCGTTTCGCGCCTCGGTGAGCTCGGCGGTGCGCGCGGCCCTGGGCCAGGATTGCGCCCGGGCCATCCGCGATGGCATCCCCGCCCCCGAGCGCGAACGCCTCGAGGCCCTGGCCCGCGGCACCCTGCACAACGACTTCGTGGCGGCTGCCGTGGAGCAACTGCGGGCGGCTGGAGCACCCGGCAGCGGGCGTGACGCCCTGGCGGGCATCCTGCTGGCCGCGGTGAAGGTGGCCCACCCCGAGAAGTACGACGACGTGAAACTGGAGGGACTTGCCCAGGCCGACTTTGAGACCGCCCTGGACAGCCTGAAAACCCGCCTCAAATCCCACGGCTACCCGGTGGCCTGAATCGCTGCGGCGGGAGCGGGGTTCTTGCGCAGCTCGGGTACCAGTCGGGCAAGCGTGTCCACGACCTTGTTCACCTCGTCGCGGGTGTTGCAGAAACCCAGGCTGAAGCGCAAGGTGCCTCCGCCCTCAGCCTCCGAAAGGCCTAGGGCCGTCAGCACGTGGCTGGGCTTGGTGCGCTCCCACATGCAGGCGCTGCCCGCCGAGGCCAGGATGCCCTGCTTGTCCAGCTCGCGCAGCAGGTAGCCGCCGTAGACACCGTCAAAGCGAATGCTCGCTGTGTTCAGGGTGCACTTGGAGAGGTCGCCGTTCAGGTGGGCGCCGGGGATCCTCGCGAGCACCTGCTTCACCAGCTCGTCGCGCAGGGCGCGCACGGCGTCGCCCTTTTCCTTGCGCTTCTTCTCGGCCAGCTCCAAGGCCAGGGTCATGGCGGCAATCTGGGGCACCGCCACAGTACCGGCGCGGCGGCTGCCCTCGTGGGTGCCGCCCAGGGTGTAGGGCAGATAGGGCGTGCCTTCGCGCAAGTACATGACGCCCACCCCCTTGGGGCCATAAAACTTGTGGGCGGAAAGGCTGAGGCTGTCCACGCCCAAAGCCTGCACGTCCACGGGCATCTTGCCCACGGCCTGCACCGCATCGGTGTGCAGTGCGGCGCCCTGCCGGCGTGCTTCGGCAGCCATCTCAAGGATGGGCTGGATGGTGCCGGTCTCGTTGTTGGCCAGCATCACCGAGACCAGTGCGGTCTTGCGGGACAGCGCCTCCCGGTACTGTTCCAAGTCGGCCACACCGTTGCGGTCCACGCCCAGCACGGTCAGGTCAAAGCCCTGGCTCTTCAGCCACTCGCAGGGCGCCAGCACGGCGCGATGCTCGATGGCGCTGGTAATCACGCCGGTGCGGCCCTGCTGGCGCCGCATGGCCCAGGCGATGCCGTTGATGGCGGCATTGTCGCTTTCCGTTCCGCCGCTGGTGAAGACGATCTCGGCGGCCTTGGCGGCATTGAGCACCTTGGCAACGCGAGCCCGGCAGTCCTCGAGGAATTTGCCGGCCTTGAGGCCCAGGCTGTGGCCGGAGCTGGAGTTGCCGTCGTACTCGCGCGTGGCGCGGACAAGTTCCTGCAGCACCGCTTCGTCCACGGGTGTGGTTGCGTTCTGGTCAAAGTTGATCATGGCTGTGCCTGTTGTGCTCCCGCCCGGCCCGTGCCCCTGCCCGCATTCGTAACGCGAAGCGGGCGGTTTGGCAACCGCCCGCTCCTGAAGTGTGGCGCAATACGCCCCGGACTTACGCCTTGATCGTCTGGGCGCGACCCAGTGATTCCGCCACGCTCTTCTGGTTGCGGGCCTGGCGCACAGCCAGGTCGGGGTCTATGGCACCGCGCTTGGCCAGGCTGATCAGGCTCTTGTCAAACGACTGCATGCCGTGCTGGGCACCGGTTTCCAGGGCCTGGTAGATCAGCGAGGGCTGGGCCTGCCGGATCATGTTGGCCACGGCGGGCGTCACGACCAGCAGCTCGGGCGCCATCACGCGGCGGTCCTCGTTCTTGCTGGGCAGCAGGCGCTGGGCAACCACGGCGCGCAACACCATGGAAAGCTGCAGGCGGGTGTAATCCTGTTCCTCGGAGGGGAACATGGCCACGATGCGGTCAATGGTGCTGACGGTATCAATGGCGTGCAGGGTAGAGAGCACCAGGTGGCCCGTCTCAGCGGCTGTAATGGCGGTGCGCATGGTCTCCAGGTCGCGCATTTCGCCCACCATGATGACGTCCGGGTCTTCGCGCAGGGCAAAGTGCAGCGCCTCGGCGAAGCTGTTCACGTCCGAGTACAGCTCGCGCTGGTTCACCAGGCTGCGCTTGTGACGGTGCACGAACTCGATCGGGTCCTCGATGGTGATGATGTTGTCGTTGAATTCGCTGTTGATCTGGTCAATGATTGTGGCCAGCGTAGTGCTCTTGCCGCAGCCCGTGGCGCCCACGCACAGCACCATGCCGTCGTTGAGCTGGTAAAGCTTCGAGGCCGCGGGGGGCAGGCCCAGGCTGTGGATAGGCTTCACATCGCTGGGAATGCGCCGGTAAACAACCGTAACAGCGCCGCGCTGCACGTAGGCCGAGACGCGGAAGCGGCCCTTGCCGTTGGGCGTGGTGTGCGTGCAGTCAATGGCGCGGTACTGGTAAAAGCGCTCCATCTCGCGGTCCGAGAGGATCAGCCGCAAGGCGCCCTCGGTGTCCTCGGGCGTCAGCACCTTGGCTTCCACCGGCACCAGTCTACCGTTGATGCGCAGCACCGGCGGAGCACCCGCCGTGAGGTGAAGGTCCGAGGCGCTTTCCGCCTCGGCAATTTCCAGCAACTGGTTCAGCAGCGCGTTGGTCTGGAAGGCGTTGGCCCCGCCCCCCTGCTGCACAGGGCCGCGCACCGGCTGCGGCGCGGCCTCGGGTTCGGCGTAGCCGGCTTGCTCCTCACCGCCCCCGCCTCCGCCCCAGCCGGGGTCGCCCCACCCGCTCTGCGGCTGTTGCTGTTGTTGGGCAGGATAGGCGCCGCTGGGCTGGCGCAGGTAGGGGTTCGCGTCGTTCTGATTGCCTGCCATGACAAGCCTCCGGGACGCCGTTGCGTCCAGTGGAAGTGCACGTGAGGTGTGTTTGGAGTCTAGTGGCTCAAGCCGCCCTGAACAATCCGGTAGCCTGCCGGAAAAAGCGCACAACGAAAAGACGGGCCGCGCGTTACAAGTACACTTCTGCGGGAAGATTATGCCCGTCTTTGAGTACAAAGCCCTTAATGCCCACGGCAAGGCCGCAGCCGGCGTCATTGACGCCGATACCGCGCGTGACGCCCGCGAGAAGCTGCGCCAGCAGAAGGTGTACGTCACCCAGATCGCCGAAGTCCGCGGCCAAGCATCAAAGCGCGAGGTCGTCAAGGACGACAAGGGCGAGAAGAAAGTCGTCATTTCCACTCAGCTACCGCGGGTGGTGACCGCTACCGGCGCGCTGGGCATGGTCTCGGCCGGCGTCATGCTGCTGCAACTGGTGCTGGCCTGGCGCAACCAGGGCAGTGCCGGGCTGGAAGGCCAGGCGGCTGAAGATGCCATGACCGCCGGCCACCTGGTGGTGGGCGTGATATCGGCTCTGGCCACGGGCATGTTCGGCTACGTGATCCTGAAAGGCCGCACCTGGGCGCTGACCGTGACGGCCCTGTTTGCCCTGCTGCAGTCAGGCGGGCCGTTCTATGCCCTTCTCTCGGAGAGCGATTACCTGATGGGCATGTTTGCCCTGGTCTACGGCAGCCTGGGCGCCCTCTGCGTGCTCAGCTTCGCGCGCATGAAGGACACCGGCGCCAGTGAGGGCTCCGACAAGATCCAGAACCTGGCCGAGGTCAGCTCGTTCACGCGCCAGCTTTCCACCCTGTTGCACTCGGGTATTGCTCTGGCCCAGGCACTCACCGCCTGCATCGAGCAGGCCGAGAGCCCCGGCATGCAGAAGGTGCTGCGCCACATCCGCGAACAGGTGACCCAGGGCAGCGACTTTGCCAACGCCCTGGAAACCTGCCCCGGCTACTTCAACACGCTTTACGTCAACATGGTGCGTGCCGGCCAGGCCTCGGGCCGCCTGGACGAGGTGCTCTCGCGCATCGCCGAGTACCTGGCCAGCCAGAACCGCCTGCGCAACAAGGTCATCAACGCCCTCATGTACCCCGGCATCATGCTGACCGTGAGCGTGCTGGTGGTCATCCTGCTGATGACCTTCGTGGTGCCGCAGATTACGCAGATCCTGGTTGAGCAGGGCGTGCCCCTGCCGCTGCCCACGCAGATCCTGATCACTCTCTCGGGCTTCATGTCCACCTACTGGGAGCTCATGATCAAGGGCCCCCTGATCGCCTTCTTCTTCCTGCAGGGCGCCCTGCAGCAGGACAAATTCCGGCTGGTGTGGGACCGCATGAAGTTGAAGTCGCCCATTGTGGGCGATGTGCTGCGCAAGACCGCGGTCAGCCGCTTTGCCATCACCTTTGCCGTGCTGCTGCGCTCGGGCATGCCGGCCCTGGAAGCTCTGCGCATCGTGAAGAAGATCGTGGGCAACCGCGCCATGCAGGAGGTGATCCAGGGCATCCATGACGCGATCGTGGAGGGCAGCGACATCTCCACGCCCATCAAGAAATCCGGGTTCTTTCCGCCGGTGGTGGGCTACATGGTGGCAGTGGGCGAACAGACCGGCGAGCTGGAGGCGCTGCTGGAGCGCGTGGCCAATGCCTACAACGAAGAAGTGGACATCTCGGTCCAGCGCATGACCGGCCTGGTCGAACCCATCATGATCGTGATGATGGCGGTGGTGGTGGGCGGCATTGTGGCGGCGGTGATCATTCCCCTGCTGCAAATGTCCACCAGCGGCCTGGGATAGGCCCGGCGCCCTTCGCGAACGGCAACTTCGGGTTCACGCCAGGGCGAAAGGAATGATGCCGGCGCCCCGACCTGTGACTACTGAGAACTGCCAAAGACGGTCTCTCGCAAAGACGCAGGGACGCAGAGAAGAGCAACTGCGCCTATCCACGGATGAACCCAGATCAACCCAGATCAACACAGATAGATGCAGGCCAGCCACTGTCCCAAGCCGCAGCTATCCGTGTCCATCGGTGTGCATCTGTGGATTCACGCAGTTGCCGTTTGTGGCGTGGGCGTCCACGCCCGCGTGCCGTTGCCGTCTTGAGCTGCATGTTCTCGCAAAGACGCAGGGACGCAGAGACCGGCAACTGCGGCTGTCCACGGATAAGCACGGACGGGCGCCCGTCCCTGCCTGCCGTGAAAGGAACCACTAGTTACCGGGGGGCGTCAGGCCTAGGTCGCGGCGCAGCTGTTCGAGTTCGGCGCGCAGGGCAGCCAGTTCCTTGTCGCGCTCGTCGCCCTTTTTCTCAAGCTCGGTCAGGCGCTTTTCCTGGGCGTCAATCTTCTCGCCGTGGGCAAGAAGCTGCTTGCGGATCTCCTCGCGCTCCTTCTTGGCCTGCTCCAGCTCGGTGGTGTGGGCGTCAAGCTTCTGTTGCAGCTCGGCGCGCTCTTTCTTGGCCTGCTCAATGTCGTCACGGTTGGCGCTGGTGTCTTCTTCCAGCTTCTTGATCACCTTGTCGGCTTGGTCGGCCCGGGCTTTCAAGGTGGCGGTTTCTTCCTGCAGCACGGCAATCTTGGCGGATTGCACCTGGTCGCTGTCTTTCAGCGCCTTGACGTCCTTCTTGGTCTCGGCCTGCTCGGTCTTGATCTCCAGGATGTCCTGCTTGGTGGCCTTGGGGTCCACCGTGACCTCATTCTGGATGCGCTCGTAGATCAGCCAGCCGGTGCCGCCCGCCAGGCCCAGCACGATCAGAACCAGCCCACCGGTAAGCACTCGCAGGTTACTCATGGCATCCCTTTCGCGACCGCCGGTCAGGCCTGCGGCGGGTTCTGGTCCGGCTGTTTGGTTTTGTCCACTTTCTGGGACTCGCGCAGGCGCTTGCGCTCCTTCATGGTGATTTCGCGCTGGCGCAGGCGATCCAGGATCTCGCGCGTGTCAATCTCGCGGATCTCGACCTCGGACTTGCAGGTGGCGCAACGGATCTGGGTGAGGTCGAACTCGTTGTTGGGGATCTCGACGCCTTCCTGCTCCTCGATGTAGAGGTTGCCGTTGGGCATCAGCATGCACGGGAAGGTGAACGGCCGCGTGATGCGGAACTTGCCGCGGTCGCAGTCGCCGACAATGGTGGTCAGGAAGTCGTCCGGCAGCCACACCTTGCTGCGAACACAGCACAGGATCCGGTCCTTGGCCATGGTGCACTTTCACTCGCGGGGTGCTGCAACCAGGTCAGCCGCCTGCAGCTTGCCGGCCTTCTCGTAGCGCGCGCGGTCCAGCACCTGCGACAGCGCCAGCGCCCAGCGGTCATCCAGGGCGCGCAGGGCGTCTTCGCCCGCACCGGAGCGCACCGCCACATAGTAGCAGGCCTGTCCAGCCGCGTCAGGCGCGGAGTCCGTGCCCGTGTCGTAGTACAGCCGCCACAGGGCCAGCGCCAGCTTGCGGCGGATGGTCTCGGCGTCGGCGGCAATGTCGGCCAGGGTAAAGTCGCGGTAGGGGCGCAGACGCTCCAGCAGGAAGGCCGCGGCCTCAGTGTCGGCGGCGGCAGAGGCTTCGCGGTAGCGGTCGCGGGCCGCCTGCTGCGCGTGCGAATAGGCCTGGTCTTCCGCCATGGCCCGGGCACGCAGGTACTCCAGCAGGTCCACGCGCGCCGAGAGTTGCCGGAACTCGGCCACCAGCGTGTCGTGGCCGGTGATGAGCTGCGAGCCCGCCACGCGGTCGCGCTCGTCCTGGCTGGTCTTGCGCTCTTTCTCGCGCAGGGTGATTTCGTCCAGCACCGCCTGGTACTGGTCGCGCCGGGCGGCGAGCTTCTTGGCCTCGGCTGATGCAGCTTCGCCGGCCTCTGCCAGCTTGTTCTCTTCGGCCATCTTGTCGCGGCGCGGCTGGGCCTCGGCGTCAATGGCGGCGACGGCGTCCTGCACGGTCTTGAGGTCACCCCGGGCGCGGGCAACCCTGGTCGCCGCCTCCGAACGCTGCTTGTCCAGGGCCTCGCGGGCGACCTTGGCGTCCTGTTGTGCCTTCAGGGCCTGGCGGCCTGTCTCCAGTGCAGCCTGGGCGGCTGCGGCGTCCTTGCGGCCCTGCTCAAGGCGCGTTGCAGCAGAAGCGCGGGTCTCGGCTGCACCCGTGCGCGCCTTGCGGGCGGCCTCCAAGGCCGCCTCCAGGTCACGCTGCAGCTTCTCGGCGGATTCGTGGGCGCCCTTGGCGGAATCGGCCTTGTCGCGGGCCGACTTCAGGGTCTGGTCGGCGGCGGTCAGCGCCGTGCGGGCCTTCTCCAGGTCGGCCTCGGCCTTGGCGCGGCCGGGGTCGTTCTGGGACATCGCCGCCAGGGCGGCCTCGGCGTCTTTCACGGCCTGCGCTGCGTTGTCGCGGGCCTGGGCAGCTTCGGCCCGCAGCGCCACGGCAGTCGCCAGGTCTTCCGCCGCCTGCTCGCGTCGCAGCACAGCTTCCGCCACGGGCTTCTCGGCCTCGGTGGCGGCGGTTGTGGCGGCTTGCAGCGCGCTGTCGGCCTCGGAGAGGGCGGCTTCCTGCTCTTTCACCAGCGCGTTGGCGCGGGTCAAGGCGGCCTCGCCGGCGGTCACGGCCTGCTCCGCGGCGGCCAGCTTCTCGGCGGTGTGGGCGTTGGCGGCCAGGGCCGCGTCCACATCGGCCAGGGCCTTCTCGGCAGTGCTGAGGGCTTCACGCAAGGGTGCCAGCTTGCGGCGCTCGGTATCGGCCTGGGCGTCCAGCTCGTTCAGCTTCAGGCGGATCAGCTCCAGCCTCTGGGTGGCGTCGCGGCCGGCCCGGGCGGCGTCCAGTTGCTTGCGGATGTCGGCATCCAGGGCGGTGCGCTTGCTGCCGTCGCCGTCGTACAGCTCGCCCTGCTTCAGCTTGGCGATGGCATCGTCCTGCACAGCCAGCGCGGCATCCAGGTCAGCAATGCGCTGCTTGAGGGCGGCGGCGCGGCCCAGGTCGGCGTCGCGGGCGGCCATGTCCTCGCGGTCCTTGGTGATGCGCGCGTGCAGGGTCTTGGCGGCAGCCCCCAGGGTGGAGTACGCGCCGGTGGCAGAGGTCTTACGCCAATGGGCGACAGCACCCAGCAGTTCGGCTTCGCCCCGCACCAGTTCTTCGTCAGAGAGTCCCAGCTCGCCCTCCGCCCGGGGGTTGCCCTTGCCCTCGGCCAGGCGCGCTTTCGCGGCGGCCAGGGTGTCGGTCAGCAGGCGTTCAAAGGCGTCAATCTCGGTGCGGGCGTCGCGGGCCACTTCGCCCGAGCGCTGGGCTTCCAGCGCGTCAGCCAAGGCACCCAGGCGGCGCTCAACGGCCAGCAGGTTGTTCTCGGCCCGCAGGGGGAAGCTCTCGGTGTTCAGCCAGTGGAACTGGTCCTTGAAGCGCTCGGCGGTGTCCATGCGCAGCAAGCGGTAGTCCTCCGGACCGCGCAGGCCCACCAGCATGGGCAGCGCCGGGTAGAAGGCCGCCCATTGGCCACGGTTGAGCTGCTCGCTGCCCTGGCCCGCCTTCAGCATGACCGAGCCACGGTACACGCGCAGCACGGCGGCGGGGCCTTGGCCAGCAACGGCCTCCAGCGCCAACTGGTTTCCGCCGCGTCGCAGCAGCAGCGTGCCGCGCAGGGCCAGGCCGGCCACGCGTTCGAGGTCGTCGGCGTTGGCGGGCGCGCCAAAGCCTGCGTCCAGCACCTCGTCGCCGGCCTCAATGGCGGCAAACTCGCCCTCGGGTGCACCGGTCACCCGGAACCGCACTCCGGCCACCGCGGCCACGCGGCGCAGGGCCACGGCCTTGCCTTCGCGGAACTCAAAGACGGCAGCCAACGCACGCGCTGCTTCGTCGGTGAGATTGTCCGGCACACGGTCGGCGCCGGGCGCCAGCACCAGGTCAAACTCGGCCGAGGTTGCCCCATGGGCCAGCATGGTGGAGTCGCCCAGGGGGAACTCCACGGCCCAGGCGTGGCTGGAGGAAACAAACCGGCCCCATAGCTCGCCGCGCTCCAGGCGCAGCACCTGGCGGGCCTCGGGGCGCGGCTCGAGCAGGGTCAGGGCGCTGAGCTCGGCAATGCGCACGCGGTTGCTGGTGTCCAGCACCAGGGCAGCCTGCCCGCCCGCCGCCGGTGAGGCGCTGGCCGATGACAAAGCGACCATGGGAGAGCGACGAAGGCGGCCGGTTGTCGTCCACCGTCACGGCACCCTCGGCGGCGTCCAGCCGCACATCCGGCGGGGCAATGAATGCGCCCACCCGGTGCAGCAGCAGCAGCACCGCCACAATGCCGGCCACCTGCAACCACAGGGCGGCGGTGGGGGGCACAGCGGCGGGCACGTGGGGGTTGCGCTCGCGAACGTTGACGGCAATGCGCGAGAGGTCGTAGGGTTCGGCCTCAAAGACATCCTTGATGGCCTGGCGCTCGCCGCGCAACTCGTCGAGGCGCTGCTGGGCGATCTTGTCCTTGACGACGCGGGCCTCAAAGCGCGAGGTCTCGTCGTCGCGCATGCGGCCTTCAATGTAGCGGCGGAACTCGCCGTCCTCGGTCTGCGGACCCACCTTGTTGCGCTTGCCGGCCAGGGCCTCGCCCAGCCGCAGCGAAGCAAGCTGGATCTGGCTCTCGATCTGCGCGGGCGATGCCGCCGAGAAGCGGGCAATCTGGTCCGCCTGCAGGTTGAAGCGATAGTGCAGGCACAGCAACTCGCGCTCGGCGCCCGAGATACAGTAGGCGAACATGTTGCGCCGCTCGCCCAGGCCGGGCACGTCCTCGCCCTTCACGCGCATGGTGTTGTCGGTGCGCACAGCCCGCATGCGGCCCTCGCTGATGCCGCGGGCAATGTCGTCGCCGGTCATCGAGGTGCGGGCCAGGATTTCTTCCACGGTGTAGCTGTTGGTGGCTTTCTCGGGCGTGGCGCGGGTTTCCAGCAGTTCGCGGTAGCGAGCCCGCACGGTGCGCAAGGCCGATTCGATCACGTAAAGCCGCACTGCCTCGTCGTCGGCACCGCGGGGCAGGGCGCGGCACTGGGCAATGGCGTCCACCAGAAGGTCTTCGGCCAAGCCGGCGAAAGGCGCGGCGCGGTCCGGCAGCAGGGCGGTGGCGTAGTCCACCAGGTCGCGCCCCCAGCGGCGCATAAAGCGGTTTACGCTGCCCGGGCGGGCGCCCAGCAGGTCCCGGATCTCCTGTGCCGCCTGGCTCATGACGCCTCCTGGCCCTTGAGGTCTTCCAGGTCAAACAGGGCTTCTACGAACTGGTCCGCGTCGAAAAGCTGCACGTCTTCCATCTTTTCGCCCAGCCCCACAAACTTAACGGGGACTTCGACCTTCTCGTTGATGGTAAGCACGGCGCCGCCCTTGGCGGTGCCGTCCAGCTTGGCCAGGAACAGGCCCGTGACCTCAGCGGCCTGCTTGAACATCTGGGCCTGGTTCAGGGCGTTCTGGCCGGTGGTGGCATCCAGCACCAGGATGGTCTCGTGAGGCGCGCCCGCAATGCGCTTGGCGGCGCAGGCCATGTAGATCTTGCGCAACTCGTCCATCAGGTTCTTCTGCGTGTGCAGGCGCCCGGCGGTGTCCACCAGCAGCACGTCCGAGCCCAGCTCCAGCACGCGCTCGGCTGCGCGGTGCGCCACCGAGGCCGGGTCGGCGCGGTCAGCACCCGTGACCACTTCGCACCCGATGCGCTGGCCCCAGGTGCGCAGCTGTTCCACAGCCGCGGCGCGGAAGGTGTCGGCTGCCGCCAGCACCACGCTCTTGCCCTGCCGGCGCAGCCACCAGGCGAGCTTGGCCACGCTGGTGGTTTTGCCCGCGCCATTGACGCCCACCACCAGGATGACCGTGGGGCGCGTCTGTGCAAAGTGCACGGCGTTGCCGCGGTGCGTCAGTCGCCGGTGCAGGTCCTTGCGCAGATAAGGAAGGATCTGGTCGGTGGTCTCGATCTCGCTGGCCTTCCAGGCCTTGCGCACGAGCTGCATCAGGAAGTCGGTGGTCTCGACGCCGAAGTCGGCCTCGATCATGGCCTCTTCCAGCTTTTCCAGGATGGCGTCGTCAATTTTCTGCCCCAGGCCCACCAGCCCCAGCACGCGCCGTGAGAGGATCATGCGTGTCTTGGAGATGGCCCGGGTCAGCTTCTTGAGGAAGCCCTTCTTCTCGGGCTCCGGCTCGGCCGGGGGCTCTGCGGCAGGGGCAGCAACCGGCGGGGGCGCCTGCTCGGGCGCCGGGGCTTCCTTCTCTTTCTTGCGGAAGAAGCCGAAGACCACGGGCTAGACCTTTTCCGGGCAACTGGTCTGGAAGATCTTGTCCAGCACCCCATTCACAAAGGCGCCGGACTTCTCGGTGCTGTACTTCTTGGCCAGCTCGACCGCCTCGTTGATAGTCACCCGCGGCGGCACGTCGTGCTGGTGCATCAGCTCGTAGGCGCCCAGGCGCAGGATGGCCCGGTCCAGGTAGGGCATGCGCGAGAGCTGCCAGTTGATGGCGGCCTCCTGCAGTGCTTTGTCGGTCTGGGCCAGGTTGTCGCGCACGCCGCGAAAGAGCTCCAGGGCCAGTTCGCGTGCGGGTCGCGGCACTTGCTCGAGCACAAAAAGCTCGCTGGACTGCGCCTCGGCGGCGGCCGCCCCCGAGATGTCCATGACATAGAGCAGCTTGATGGCCAGCTCGCGCGCCTGGGTACGTTCGTCGTTGGGCCCGGTGTCCGTCATGGGTACTGGTATAGCAAGTCCGGCCCGCAATGCACGGATGCGCGCGGGCGGGCGGCAATCAGCCCAGTTGCTTCAGCAGCGAGACCATCTCGATGGCGGTGGTGGCGGCGTCGAATCCCTTGTTGCCCTGCTTGGTGCCGCAGCGCTCCAGGGCCTGCTCCAGCGTATCCGTGGTAACGATGCCGAACACGCACGGCACGCCGGTCTTGAGGCTCACAGAGGACACGCCCTTGGCGGCCTCTCCTGCCACATAGTCGAAGTGGGGGGTCGAGCCGCGCACTACGGCACCCAGGCAGATCACGGCGTCGTACTTGCCGCCCTCGGCCAGTTTCTGCGCAGCCAGGGGAATCTCAAAGGCGCCGGGCACCTTGACCAGCACTGCCTCAGCGGGATTGCCGCCGTGGCGGCGAATAGAATCCAGCGCGCCCTCGACCAGCTTGTCCACAAAGAACTCATTGAAGCGGCCAGCCACGAGGGCAAAGCGCATGCCCTTGGCGACAAGCGTTCCTTCGATGGTGCGAGGGCCGGAGTTGCTTTGCGGCAAGGACGTTCTCCACACGACAGGGGCGGGGATTGTAGGGGGGTGCGGATTCCCCGGCAATGGATTGAACCAGCCATGGGCAATGAGTATGATCCGGGTTCCCCCAAAGTGCCCCGAATGCCGGCTGCAACGAACGCAGTGCGGTGGTAACTTGCGAACCAGCTTTTTGTCCGTGATGGTGGCGTTGAGTCGGATTTACACACCACGTGGATACCTTGGTTCCAGGACGAATGCGCAAGAGGCTTTCTCGAGTGCACTTATGGATTGCGGTTGGATTGGCACGCGGTTCGCTATGAGCGGCGTGTTGCAAAGCAAGACACAACCCGAGTACCCCTGGACCGGCGCAGGCCGGCTCGCAAAACGAGAGGTCGGAATTATGAAGCGTGCGCGAACCATTCTGGCGGCAGGAACACTGGTGTTTCTGGCCGGCTGCAGCTCTGATGGCATTGTGTTCAACGGGCAGCAGCAGGTGGACCAGTTCCCGATTCGCAAGACACCGATCACCCACTACAAGCTTCCGATTGAGAACATCAACCCGGTGACGGGCGTGGCTGAGATTGATTTCACCCAATGGACGTCCTACAGCGGCGGCGCGGGCCTGATGTACACGCACTTCCCGGAGCGCACCAGCCCCGGCCACGACCTGTGGGCCATGATCATGCTGGGTTCGTGCTCGGACAACCCGACCTGCCGCACGCCCAGCGAAGTGAAGGACTGGCCCTACACCCACGACACATACAAGGCGCCGGGCGCCAGTTGGCCTCAGGGTCCCGGCCGCACGCTGAACAAGGGCACCACGGCATCGAACCTCTTCCTGGCGGGCTGGGTGCTGTCCTTCCAGAACCAGTGGTTCTTGCGCGGCATTGACGGCGCGGCACTGACGGCCGCGCTGCCCACGGATCCCCCGGTGCGGTACGAGAGCGTAGAGTTCGCCTCCATGGCGATTTCGATCCACGAGACTTCGGCGGCAACCGGTACTTACTTCTCGCCCCTGTTGTCGCAGACCCCGCCGGTCTCGCCGCAACAGGAGGTGGGCGACCCCACCACCACCGGCGCCAACGGCGTACTGCGCATCCAGGTGCCCGCGAACAATGCGGTGTCCTATGGCTATAACGGCAACGGTGCCCCGGCGGGCCTGATGGCTGCCGGATGGCGCGAGCCCCCGGCCCAGAACCTGAACATTGAGTACGACCTGTCCACTGTGCTGGCCAGCAGCAGCGCAATCACCCTGCAGGGCGTGCCAGTGCCGGACTACTTCGGCGGCGGCGGCCCGATCAACGCGGGTGGCGGCGTGTACATGAAGCGCTTCTCGGACAACTGGCAGCAGACCACCAGCGGCCAGGCTTCGACCGTGAGCATTGATGACGGCGTGCTGTACTCCTACTACATGGCGGCGATCGGCAACCACGTGATCGGCTACGGCCTGGGCTTGATGGACAGCTCGTTTGCCCTGCCCGGTGTGGTGAACGACCAGGAAAGCATCATGAACATCAGCGTGGTGTTCGACATGACGGCCTTCATCGCGGCGGGCAAGAACTTCCAGTTTGTGGTGGAAGACCTGCTGCGCATGCAGGACACGGTGTCGGGTACCTGGCAGGCGCCGGGCCCCAACAGCACCCTGCCCGGCAAGGGCCGCTAGAGAGGCACGATTCACTGGGCAGTCTGGCAACTAACAAGGCAAACCCCTCGCCCTCCCCCGGGGGCGACCAAGAGGACAAGCAATGCGTAAGTGGATGAACAAGCTTCCAGCCGCGCTCTTTGCTATCGCCATGGGCGCTGCGGCAGTGACGGGCGGCGGCTGCGACGGCAAGTTCGCGGGCCCGCCGGGCGGCTCTGCGGTAGGTTCGCCGGGTACCGAGCCCCTGTTCGGCGTCACGGTGTTCACTTTCGCCGTGGAGAACCCGCTGATCACCGGCTTCTACAACGACGTGTGGTTCATTGACCCGGGTCGTGACTCAGACGACGGGCCGAGCGGAACCACCGGCGCCTGGTTCGCCGACACCATCCAGGCCCTGGCCACGGCGGGCTTCTCGGGCTGGCTGATCAAGCGCCAGTCGCCCACGCACGTGGAAGTGAACAATCAGTATCCGCTGATGCTCAGCTTCATGAGCCAGTGGTTCCGCCGCAACGCCGACGGCACCCGTATCCGTGAGCGTGACCAGTTCGGCCAGCTGATCTGGTCGCCCAAGAGCCTGGACATCAACTTCGTTACCGCGCCCGTGGAGCGCATTGTGTTGCCCAGCGGCCAGGTGCTGTATGTGGTGAACCGCCAGAACTATCCGGCTGGCAGCCAAGGCTCGGTGATGTTCGGCTGGACCAGCCCGCCGGCCAACAGCCCCGGCGACTTCCCGCCTCCCCAGAGCCGCTTCCTGAACAAGAATTACAGCGAAGTGGGCCTGGTGCTGCTGACCCGCCTGCTGCCCGCTGGCGCTCCGCAGCTCACGCAGGCCATGGGCGTGACCATGAACGACACCGTGCAGAACGAGAACGTTGAGAACCTGGGCGCCATTCCGGCCAGCGCCGGCGGCGGCTGGACGGCGGTGGCGGTGCCCACGGGCGTGTTCGGCGACCTGTTTGCCGACGCCTACAAGAAGGCCCCGGTGCTGAAGCCCAACACCCCCGGCCACGACGAAGAGGAAGCGGTAATCGAGTACTCCCGCCACCTCGGTGCCCTGCACACCAACCTGATTGCCCAGGCCGTGGGCCTGAACTCGGGCGTGGTGGGCTCGCTGATGGACCCTGGCCAGGTGGTCTGGCAGAACGGCTACGGCTATTCGTTTGTGCAGAATGACCTGAATGCCCTGGACACGAACCACCTGCCGGGCAAGGGGCGCGATCCCAACGCACCGTAAGAGCAGCGCAACGGAGAGTCGTACGGCGTTACTACAACCCCTGCTTTCTGAGCCACGGCCCCCAGCCGGGCTTCGAGTGAGGTAGCAATGAAGACGAAGACCATGTTCTGCGCCCTGTCCCTGCTGGCTGTCACCCTGGCCTGCCAGGCCCAGGCGGAGGCGCGCAACTACCTGCCCTACAAGACCACGGCGGTCCGCCTGGCCGACAGTGCCCAGGTGATTGTCTCGGCCCGGCTGGAGCGCGTGGAAAGCGTGCTGACCGCCGCCGGCAACCGGGATGCCGCGGTCCACAAGCGCATCAACGACGGCTCGTGGCAGGACGGCGAAGACGGCGTGCGTCGCGAGGCGGTGCTGCGGGTGAACGAGGTCCTGAAGGGCTCGGGCATCGCGGCGGGCGGCGAGCTGCGCTTTGTGAGCATGCGCCAGCTGCAACTGACGGCCTATGATGCCGACCTGCGCGAGGGGGACGCGTTGTACTTCCTTACCGCCCGCGCGGAGGATTCGCGCCTGGCGGTGCTGAACGACGAGCGCGGCGCCATCAGCGGGCCGGACATTGGCGGCAGCATCAACACGGTGGTGGACTTCGTGCGCGGCTACCTGGAAACCGGCCGTGCCGGCAGCCTGGACCGCATGCTGGACGCCATTGACCTGGGCGGCGGCCGCCTGTCGGTGGACGCCTGCATCGAGCTGTCCTGGAACCATGAGGACTACGCGGCGGCGATGACCGAGGAGCGCAAGCAGCGCCTGCTGTCGCTGGCGCGCCTCAGCAAGCCCGCCTCGGCGGAGCGCAACGAGCTGATCACCGCGGTGGGTCGCCACCAGCCGGAGGGCGCCTTTGCCGCCCTGGCCGAGATCATGCTGGGCGATGCCACCTGGAGCACCACCAGCCTGGCCTCCATGGCCCTGGAGACGCTGGACCGCCAGGCCGTTATCGGCCTGCTGCTGGATGAGTGGCAGACCGCCGGCAACGACGCCACCCGCATGGTGATCGTGCGCAGCCTGGGCCTGATTCGCCCCAAGGCCGACCACGACGGTGCTGAGCTGCGCACCCGCACCCTGGACCTGGTGGGCAGCCTGCTGGTGGCCGGCACGAACAAGGACCTGCTGCGCGAGGCGCTGATTGCCTCGCGTGACCTGCGCGCCGAGGACGCCCACGTGGCGGCCCTGAAGAAGCTGCTGGACGAGCGCGAGGGGAACGGCCTGTCGGACGCCGAGGTCAAGGGTGCGGTCATTGCCCTGGCTGCAGCCCGCAAGATTGCGCCTTCGGCCAGCGGCCCGAACGGCGAGGCTGTGCTGGCCCGCCAGTACTTGCTGGACCTGGCCAAGGCTGACCCGGTGCTGAAGCAGGTCGTCGAGGCGGCCATGACCTTCCCCTATACCACGCTGATCGTGGGTGCCGACGGCCTGGGCCACTAACGAGAACCCGAGCAGAGAGAACAACCCCGTTCCGTGCCAATCGCCAGACCTAGGGAATCCAATATGCGCAAAATCCTGACCAGCCTCGCGGTGACTTTCGGTGCCACGGTGTTCTGCGGCGCCCTGCAGGCGAACTTCACGCTCTTCGACATGGCCAAGGACGCCATGTACATCACCCGCGGCGAGTTCGTGGGCCTTCAGCGCACCGCAACGGGCGACCGCCTGACCGTGCGCTGCAACGAGATGATCAAGGGCGAACTGGCCCTGGGCACCGAGGTGACCCTGGAGGCTTTTGAGCCTGCCGCCGCCGACGCAGCCTTGGGCCGCGAAGTGATCGTGGCCTTCAACCTGGTGAACGGCAAGCACTACTTCCTGCACCACCCGTTCAGCCAGCGCGGCGCCTTCTACTTCGAGACCGACGACAGCGCGCCCAACGGCCTGGACCAGAGCGAGCAGTCGCTGCGCAACTTCATTGCCATCAACCAGCCGCACCAGGAGGAGATCCTGGGCGAGTTGCGCAAGCGCCTGCAGCAGCAGGACGCCGGTTACGAGGGCGTCTTCAACGCGGCGCTGACCAATGAATGGAAGGCCGAGTTGCTGCGCCAGGTCCCGCTGAGCGGAACCTGGGCGGCCTTTGATGCAGCCAAGGCGCTGGTGGACCACGATCTGTTCAAGGGCACGCTGACCGTTGCCGACCTGCAGGTCATCGGCAATGCCCTGCCGGCATCGGAGACGGGCAGCCTGGCCCGCGCCTATATGCTGGAGGCGATCCGTAACGAGGTGTCGGCTCACCCCTCACACGAGGTGCAGATGCAGATGCTGCGGGCCGAGACTTCGCAGGCCTGCGTGGGCAAGCTGTCCAACCTGCTGCTTCAGTATGAGGTCCGCGCGCAACTGATGACCGAGCTGGGCCAGATGATCAACGATGGCGCCGCCACGGTGCAGCAGCGCTGCAACGCCCTGCAGACGATTGAGGCCCTGAAGGACGCCGGCGGCCTGCCCCACGTGCACGGCGCTATCCTGGCTGAGATGGGACGCGGCGAAGACGCCAGCAAGCCCGTGCTGCGCCGCGCCTTCCAGGCCCTGCGCGCCATCCCCTCCGAGACCAGCGTGGAGCCCCTGGAGGCCTTCATCGCCAGCGACCTGTGCAAGAACAGCTGGGAGCTGACCCAGTGGGCTTGGGTAGCCATGTCCAAGGTGGACAGCGAGTACACCAACCAGCAGGTGCGCGACCAGTTCAGCCAGGCCACCAACCCGCGCAACCGCAAGTTCTTTGAGGCCCTGATGCCCGGCTCGAACGGCAACGGCAAGCTGCACCGCGACCTGCTGATCATTCACCCGGAAGAATAAGCTCTCCTGTTCCGGTGAACCGGGCGCGGCCGTGGCCGCGCCCGGTTTCGTTTCAGGCCCCGTACCGCTGAAGATAGGCACGCACGTTCAGCTTGCGGGCGGTGTTCTCGCTGGTCATGTACCGAATGTTGCCGAATATCGGCCGTTCGGGGCCCCAGGGCCGGTCGAAGCGTCCCAGGCACCAGAAGATGCCCGAGTAGCTGTTGGGATCGCGGCCATCCAGCGCGTAGCGGTTGTTCAGGTGGATCATGTTGTGCAGCGCCTCCTGCGGCGAGGCCGACCACTGCAGGATCTTCTTTCCCCACAGCATGCGCAGGTAGTTGTGCATCGTGCCCTCCCGGACCAGCTGGCGCTGGGCGGCATTCCACAGGGTGTCGTGGGTGGCGGCTGCATCAAGCTGTTCCAGCCGGTACAGGTGTGGTCGCGGGTCGCGGGCGTGCTTCTCCAGCGTGGCCCTGGCCCAGGCGGGCAGGCTCGCGTAGCTGGCGTATTCCGGCTTTCGCGCACAGTAGTGGAAGCCCAGCTCACGCCAGGTGACCAGTTGGTCCAGGAAGGCCTCAGCGCCCGCGGACATCCCCCAGAAGCCGGCGCGCCGCCCGCTTGCGCCCTTGCCCAGCTTGTGCACCCGCCAGCCTTCGTGGCTTGCCACGGCGGCAAAGACCTCGTGGGCACTGAGGTGCCCGAAGTGCAGCCACGGCGACAATCCGCTGGCCGGGCAGTCCTCGACCTGGTTGCGATCTTCCGCATAGCGCGTCAGCCCGTCGCGCACGAACTGCCGCAGCTGCTGCCGGGCTGCCCTGCCGCCGCCCTGGTGTACCGGCGCCACGCTTTGGTCCACGGGCAGCCGGGCGACGTCCACGTTGCCGGGTTCGGCGTGGGGCCAGCGGCGCCGAACGGCCGGGGGCAGGGCATCGGG
Organism: Planctomycetota bacterium; assembly: GCA_020847415.1. Taxonomy (GTDB): domain Bacteria; phylum Planctomycetota; class UBA8742; order UBA2392; family UBA2392; genus JADLBZ01. The sequence goes on along the minus strand of JADLBZ010000125.1, from coordinate 429 downwards.
GGGCAGCAGGACAGCATCTTCCAGCGGGTCGGGCACCGGCTGGTGTTCCAGGTGCCCCGCGATCTCGCGCTGCATGTGGCGACGGAACGCCACGGCTGTCTGGCATGTGGAGGTTGCCGAGCGTATCGGCAGCAGGCCGCAGGAGTCCACGGCAAGCATCGGCACATTGCACTGCCGCGCGGCCGCCTGCAGCATGGCCGGCAAGAAAAAGCACGGGTAGTCGTCGGTCACGATTGCGCAGGCGCGGGCGGCCAGCGCTGCCAACAAGCCGCGTCCCGCACCGGGTGCGGGCTCCACGTAAGGCAGACGTCCCGGCTGCCCCGCGCGCTCAACCATTCCGTCCAGCACGAAGCGGTGCAGGCGGGCGGAGGCCCACGGGTAGTCGCAGCGCAACGCCTCCAGCACCAGCAACGGGCGGTTCAGCTCGCG
>JADLBZ010000124.1 GCA_020847415.1 Planctomycetota bacterium | reverse complement strand
TCGCCCACCCGCGAGTTTGAGCAGGTGATTGAGGGCTTCCTGCCCCGCCGGCGCATCCGCTACGCCTCGACATAGCAGGCGCTGAAGGAGCCGGCCTTCAATCGTGACACGAGCGTCCCGCGCAGCTGCGCTCCGGGGCAGGCACCGCCTGACCCGGAAACGCAGAAGCCGGGAGGCAAGTGAGTCTGGAGCCGGGAGCGACAACGTAAAGGCTGAACGGCAACCGCTAGCAGGGCGTTGAAAAGGACTTTTTCAACGCCCTGCCAGGCGACTCCGCGGGAAACCGCAGTTGCCTTGCCGCGAAGCGTGCCCACTCCGCCGAGAGGACACGACCGGCCATGCGCTGATTCACGGCGGGCTACTTCTGGTAGGGTGAACCGCCCTGGTAAGGGTCGGTCGGGCTGAAGCCCCGGTGCGTCTCGGGCACCGGGTCGCCAAAGAAGGGCTTGCTGGCGCCGGTCAGCGGCAGCAACGAAAGCACGCCGCCCACGCTCATGGCCACAAACAGCGCCATGCAGCCCAGCCACACCCGCTGCTGGGTCTCGCGCCGCACCGTGATGCCCCACACCATGCAGAAGGTGGCGATGCCGTTGCACAGGTGGAAGCTGGCTGCGACCACGCCCACGCCATACAGGATGGGCAGCCAGACCCGGTTATGCTGGAACAGCGACTGCATGGTCTGGTACATGCTCCACTTCTGCTCTTCGCTGAAGGCAAAGCGCGTCTGGAAAAGGTGCACGGTCACGTACACCAGGGTCATCCAGGCGGTCACGCGCTGCAGGGTGTACATCCAGTTGCGCGAGTAGGCGTACTTGGCGGTGTTGAAGCGGCTTTCCATCATGAACCACACGCCCAGCGCAGCATGGAAGGCCAGGGGCAGCATCACCCCGCCCAGTTCCAGCGCCATCAGCATGGGCTGTTCCAGCAGCACTTCGACGTGCTCGTTGTAGACGCGCTCGCCCCACAGGGCCAGCGTGTTGGCGTAGATGTGCTGGATCAGGAACAGGCCCACGGGCACCACGCCCGAGAGGCTGTGCAAGCGCCGCAACCAGAAATGTGACTTGTCCTTGTCCATCGCGCCAAACCCCGGCGCCCGTTACTGGCGGGCAATCAGCAGGAAAAGTGTGGTCATCACCACGGCACCCACAGCAAAGGCATACAGGTAGTGGCGCACCACGCCCGTCTGCACGCGGCGCATCAGGTCGCTGCCGGCCTTCACCAGTTGCGCGCTGCCGTTGACCAGGACCAGGTCAATGATGACAAGGTCCACCAGCACAAAAGCGGCGTCCGCCAGGGCCTTCAGCGGCTTGATGATCACCGCATTGTAGATCTCGTCCACGTAGTACTTGTTCAGCAGCAGTGTGTAGGTGAAGCGCGGCTTGCCGTCGCTGCCCAGGGCCAGGGTCTTCACCTTCTCGATGTTCTCGGGCTTGCTGTAGAACAGGAAGGCAAACACCGAGACAAGCACCGCCACGACGCTGCTGATGCCCATGGTCATCCACTCGGCAGTCAGTGCCGCGGCATCGTGTTCGGTCGCCATTTTCAGGTGATTGCCGTCCACCAGCGCCGCCTGCCCCTGGGCCCAGATGGGCGCCAGCCAGGTCTGGAACGAGTGGCTCTCCACGTGCAGCAGGTGTTCCACCGCCACGGGCAGCCACAGGTAGCCGGCAAACACGGCAAAGAACGCCAGGATAATCAGCGGCAGGGCCATGCTGCGGGGCGATTCGTCGGCGTGGGCGTAGACCTTCTCCTCGCCACGCCACTTGCCAAAGAACGTCAGCCCGATCAGCCGGAAGCTGTAAAACGCCGTGCAGATGGCCGCCAGCAGGCCGCAGAAGTACACGAACATGCCCAGGGCATCGCCGCGGTGGAACGCCGTGTAGAGGATGGCGTCCTTGCTGAAAAACCCGGCAAACAACGGGATACCCGCCAGAGCAATCGAGCCCACCGTCATGGTTACAAAGGTGATGGGCATCTTCTTCTTCAGGCCGCCCATCTTCCAGAGGTCCTGGCTGTCGGGGTTGCCGTGGCCCAGGGTGTGTTCCAGCGAGTGAATCACGCTGCCCGAGCCCAGGAAGAGCAGGGCCTTGAAGAATGCGTGCGTGAACACATGGAACACCGCCACCGGGAAGGCCCCCAGGCCTGCCGCCATGAACATGAAGCCGAGCTGGCTGACCGTGCTGTAGGCCAGCACCTTCTTGATATCGCGCTGGACCAGGCCAATGGTGCCGGCGAACAGGGCCGTGATGGCGCCCGTTACCGCCACGATGGCCATGGCGGTCTCGGCGTGCACGAACACGAAGTTCAGGCGCGCGAGCATGTAGATGCCGGCGGTCACCATGGTGGCGGCGTGGATGAGCGCCGAGACCGGGGTGGGGCCCGCCATGGCGTCGGGCAGCCACACATACAGCGGAATCTGCGCGCTCTTGCCGCAGGCGCCGATGAACAGGCACACGCAGGCCAGGTTCAGGAGCGGCAGGTTCAATGCGCCGGCCGCGGTGGCCTGCGCTACCTGCTGCTCCAAGGAGCCGTCGCCGCCATAGCTGAGCGAGCCGAACTGGTAGAACAGCAGGAACATGCCCGCCATGAAGCCGAAGTCACCCACGCGGTTGACGATGAAGGCCTTCTTGCCCGCGTTGCAGTTGGCGTCGTGCTTGTACCAGAACCCGATCAGGAGGTAGCTGCACAGCCCTACGCCTTCCCAGCCCAGGAACAGGGTCAGCAGGCTGTCGCCCAGCACCAGCATGAGCATGCTGAACACAAACAGGTTCAGGTAGGCAAAGTAGCGCCAGTAGCCCTCGTCGTGGCTCATGTAGCCCACGCTGTAGATGTGGATCAGGCTGGCCACGCCGGTGATCACCAGCATGTACAGGGCCGAGAGGCGATCCAGGTGCAGGCCCATGTTCACCTTCAGGCCCGCCACGTCCATCCAGGTGAACAGCGAGGTCGCGACTACGTCATGCTCCTGGCCGTTCATGTGGTAGATGAACAGGCTGAGGGCAGCCAGGAACGCGACGATGACCGAGGCCGAGGCCACGCCGCCCGACGAGGTCGGGTTCATGCGCCGCCCAAAGAAGCCGTTAATCAGGAAGCCGAACAGCGGCGCCAGGGGCACCAGCCAGAGCAGCAGTTCCTTGTTCTCGAAGAGATGCAGCATGTCCGTTCTTCAGGCCGCCGGGCCGGTCAGTTCTTCAGTTCTGAGGCTACTTCGCTGTCTGCCGAACGCTTGCGCCGGAAGATCGCGACGATAATCGCCAGGCCGATGCCCACTTCCGAGGCCGCCACCGCCATCACCATCAGGGTAAAGAACTGGCCGGTGTGGGCACCCACGATGTCCGCCTGGCGCCCCGCCCAGGCGCGCGAGTAGGCAACCAGGGCGATGTTTACGGCGTTCAGCATCAGTTCCAGCGACATCAGCAGCATCAGCAGGTTGCGGCGCGACAACACGCCGTACATGCCCGCGCTGAACAGCAGGGCCGAGAGGAACAGGACGGTTTTTGGCTCCAGCATGGTCCCGATTCCTTAGTGGTGAGCCCCGGAGTGCCCGTGGCTGTCGCCCCCGGCACGCTCCGGCCGGCTCGGTGCCGTCAGGCCTTCCAGGTGGCGTCTGGCCAGCAGCACAGCACCCAGCACTGCGGCAAAGATGAGCAGGCTGACTACCTCAAAGGCGAGGGGAAAGCCCTCAAAAATGGTGTAGCTGATCGCCGAGGTGCTGCCGTAACCAACCTTGCGGTCAATGGTTGTGCCGTCGGCCACGCGCTCGACCAGCCCCGTCTCGTAGTTCGCAGGCAGCTCCCCGAAGCTGCCCCAGGTGTGGTCCGGCAGCTTGTGGATGGCAAACGCCAGGCACGCAAAGAAGGCCAGCGCAATGACCGCCGCCAGCGGCTGCGGCAACTGCACGCTTTGCAGCAGGGACGCGGGCTTTTGGGCCGCCTGTTCGTCCTTGAACTTCTTGACGTCTTCAGGCTTGAAGTTTACGCGTGCGCCCACGCTCAGGGGCAGCCCGGCGCGGTCCAGCGACGTGCGGGTGTCCGTGAACATGAGTACGAACAAGAACATCACCGCCAGGGCGCCGGCATAAACCAGCACCTGGGCGACCGCGACGAACGGGGCATCCAGGCTGCGGAACACGCCCGCCGAGCCCACGAACGCAACCAGCAGGCCCAGCAGGCCGTACACCGCGTTGCGGTGCGACAACAACAGGACCGTGCCCAGCAGGCAGACGATACTGCTGATGAGGAAGAGAACCTCCATTGCGGGCTCCGTTGCGCCTGAGGCCGGGCGGCGCAAGTCCACACTAGTGCTTTTTCTGGTAAGGCGGGCGGCACCTTAGCAGCGGGGGTAGGGGTGCGCAAGCACAGCCGCGGGGGTGGTTAACAACCACAAATCCGGCCCCCGCGATGGCCGTCACGGCCATCGCGGGGCAGGGCGGCAATCCCCCGGTCATGGTTCCCGGTTTTGCTGCATTTTCGGCCCCGTCCCTGCCGAAATCCCGATGGGCGCGGGAACCTCCGCGCATTCGCGGCAACCAGCAGAGGGCAAAACCATGGCTTCTCGCAGAAGCGGGCGCAAAGGCAAGGGCGGCAAGGGCTTCATGATGGGTGTGGCGGCTGTGGTGCTGGCCGGCGGCGGAGGCGGCCTGTGGATGGCCTTTGGCGCCGAGGAGAAGCCCGACACCACCGCAGCGGCCATCAACGATTTGCTGCCTGCCCAGCCCGGCAACGGCGGCGAGTCCTCCAGCCAGGCGCCTGCCCCGGCGGCCGGCCTGGCCCAGGTGGAACGCCTGCTGGCTGAAACCTCGGCCACGCTGGCGGCAGCCGAGGGCGAAGCTCGCGAGGCTGCCCTGCGCGACGCCTACGGCAAACTGGCACCCCTGCTGGAGAACCCCCTGCCCGTGGAAGAGCGCGAACGGGCCCTGCCCCTGTTCCACAGCGTGACTTCGGAGCTCTTCCTGAGCTCCGTGCACAATGAGTTCAGCGAGAATTACGTGGTCAAGTCCGGCGACAGCTACGACCGCATCGCCGCCAAGGCCGGCGTCTCCACGGCCCTGCTCTATGACCTGAACAACCGCCCGCGCGGCCACAAGGCCCTGCACCCCGGCGAGAACCTGAAGCTGCCCAAGGGCCAGCCCCATGTGGTGGTGCGCAAGCGCGACTTCACGGCCAGCCTGTACTTCGGCCAGTGGCTGGTGCGGCAGTACGTGGTGGCCCACGGCAAGAACAACAACACGCCGGAGGGCGCCAGCACCATCTCCACCATGTCGGTGGACCCCGAGAAGTCGTCGCGCGGCCCCAACGACCAGGTCAACGAAATGAAGCTGCGCTGGATGGGCCTTTCTTCCTACGGCGGCAACCGCACCGGCATCGGCTTTCACGGCACCCAGCACGCCGACAGCATCCCCGGCATGACCAGCCGCGGCTGCATCCGCATGAAGGATGAAGATGTCGTCGAGCTGTACGACATGCTGCGCATCGGCAACAAGGTCGAGGTCAAGGCCTGAACCAAGACACCCATTCACCGTCAACCCACGGAGCCAACGCCATGAAGAACGTCGCCCTGATTATCGCCCTGACCCTGATCGCCTCCGGCTGCACCCTGACCGGGAGCACCGCCAGCCAGGCCCGCGCCTCAGAGCCCGCGCCCGCCGACCACTTCGGCGACCCGACCTTTGAGCACGAGACCGCCACAGCCGAAGCCGAGCCGTCGCCTGAGGCCCCCGAGGCCGCGGTGGTGGACACCGGAAAGACCGTGCCCGCGGTGATTGAGCCCGAGGTGGACGCCGACCTGAAGGCCGGCACCGAGGCCTTCGAGGGCGGCAAGCTGCGCGAGGCCCGTGTGTTGCTGACCGGCGCCCTGAACAACCAGCTGGAAGAAGCCGGCGAGAAGCAGGCCCTGGACATGCTGCGCGCCATCAACCGCAAGCTGTTTCTCTCGGCGGGCGAAGGCGGCGACCTGAAGATGTACACCGTGAAGTCCGGCGACTCGCTGGGCAAGATCGCGCAGACCCAGAACACCACGGCCGAGATGATCCAGCGCCTGAACGGCCTGAAAGACTCCCGCATCAACATCGGTCAGGAGCTCAAGATCCTGGGCGGCAAGTTCGAGCTGGTGGTACGCAAGCAGCGCTGCAGCATGGACCTGTTGCTGGACGGCGCCTTCATCCAGCGCTACGAGGTGGGCCTGGGCCTGGGCGGCAGCACCCCGCTGGGTGAGTTCACCGTCAAGAACCGTATCCCCCAGCCCGCCGACGGCAGCTACCCCTACGGCCACGAGAAGCACCGCCTGGGCAGCCGCTGGCTGGGCCTCAAGAGCGATGCCGGCCACAAGGGCTATGGCATCCACGGTTGCCGCGCCGAGGAAGAGGTGCTGATCCCCGGCGAGTGCAGCCAGGGCTGCGTGCGCATGAAGGCGGGCGATGTCGAGGAAGTCTACGACATCATTCCCGTGGGCACGCGCCTGGTGGTGATCGAGCGCTAGGTTGAGCTCCAGGCAGAACCCCAAAGGCCGCGGCCCGGTGCCGCGGCCTTGTCGTTGCACAAAACGCAGCGCCGTGCGACCATGACGCGCACAGCAAGGATCCTCGCCGCATGACCGAGCCCGTTCCTGAAACCAGCCCTGTGCTTGCCTGCGGGCGGCGTGTCATGTGGTCGTGCGGCCTGTGCTTTGCCCTGCTGTTTCTGCTGGGGCTGTCCGGCGTCGCCAGCATCACGCTGCTCTATGACGCCCCCGGCTTCCACACCACCGGCCTGGAGGGCACCGTGCTGGACACGGTGCGCTTCGCCAGGCCGCTGATCCGCGCCCTGCACACCTATGGCGGCTATGTGGCTGTGTTGCTGTGCGGGTGGTCGGCCCTGGAGCTGCTTGCCTTTGCGAAGGCGCTGAAGGGCACCCGGTGGGTGCGCATGTCGCTGTTGATCCACCTGACGACAGTGGTGGGTGTTCTCCTGATGATCATCTCGGTGCTGGCGCTGACCGTGACCGGCGTTTCGGCAGCGGGCTTCCTGCACCGTGAGCTGGAACCCGGCCCCGGTGTGGCAGGGCGCGAGGCGCCGGCGGTGCCGCTGCCCTCGGCGGTGGCGGAGCAAGGCACCGAGCGCTCTGTGGAGTGGCACACTCGCGAGCTGAACTACCTGCTGGGGCTGGGGGCGCTGCTGACTGCGGCAGCCGTCGCAGCCGCCCGCAGCATCACCGCGGAAGCCCGCAAACCCCCGGCGAAGTAAGAGCCTGTTTGGCGTAAAGTCGCCGGGACGGCCACGCCACAGCGGCATCTGCGGCCGAGACGGCCGTGTCACGATGGCGTCGAGAGTAGACGCAAGCCAGACGGCAGGAAGGACGTGTGGCTGGAGGGCGACCATAGTTCGCCGCCCGAAAGCGCCCGCGAACGGGTCTCCAGACAGGCTCTTAGTTGCTGGTCGCGCGGAACGGGTAGCCGGACTGTGCCGCAGCGTCTGCCACGCGGCGCAGGGCAAGCTCGGCCACCGGGGCAGCCAGGCTGACGACCTCAACGCGGCCCT
>JADLBZ010000123.1 GCA_020847415.1 Planctomycetota bacterium | reverse complement strand
GCGTGCCCGCGGCATCGGCGAGTTCCAGCTCGACAGACGCGTCAATGGCGGGCTCGGTCGCCCCCGGCGGCAACGCCAGCAACGCGCTGGAGGGAGCGGCGCCGCGCCGCAGGCGAACCTCGGCCCGCAGCAGCGGCTGGCCGTTGAGTCTGGCGCTGATCCGGCTCATGGCTTCTCCGGGGGCGTGGCAACCGTCTCGGCGCGGGTGCGCGAGACAAAGCGCCAGTTCGTCACGAAGCGCCGGTCGGCGGGCAGGTGGGCCAGGGGCACCGAGTACTGCACGCGGCGCTCCACAATGTCGGCGGCAAAGCGACAGGGCGGAGGGCTGACGTGCCGGTCGCGGCCGACAGCCACGCCTTCCTGCACGATCTCGGTGAACGCGGCGCCCACTTCCTGCCGCCACGACGGCTGGCCGACGCCCAGCACGGGGTGATCCACCAGCCGCCGCGTGGTCGTGAACGTCACGGCCTCGGTGCCGCCCAGGGCGTCGTCCTCGTGCAGCAGCTCGCGGAACTCGCAGTCCACGCGCCGGCTAAACGGGTTCTCGCGGACGGCGGCGGCCAGCACGGCGGGCGCTGCCGGCTGAAGCGCCCGGGCCTGCGCCAGCGCGCCCAAGCCCGTGAAAAAGCCGCTGGTAACGCGCTGGATGCGGCCCTGCTCGTCCTGGATCAGCGCGCTGACGTAGTGGCCGTCGTCCACGCCCGCGGGCAGGGCGGTGAAGACCTCCTCGTCCTCGCACTCGTACTCCAGGGCGGGCTGGGCGGTGTCGCGCGTGAGGCTGCAACGCACGCGCCGGTGGCGCGCGGGCAACGCCGGCAGCAGCGTGGCCTCGTGCGCAGCCGGGTTTTCGCCCCGGCGCAGCAGGGCGCGCCCGCGCACAAGCAACCGAGAGGGCTGCCCCGCGCGGCCTTCCGCGCTCAGGGTCAGCGTGTGCTGCTGCACAGCCTGGAGCGCGTCCTGCCGCAGGGCGGTAAACACCAGCACCACGGCACGGCGATTGAGGGCCTGGCCGGGGCCGTCGTCGCGGGCGCTGACCAGCATCAGCCGGGGCCCCTGGCGGCAGTCGGCTGTGGCCAGCGTGCGCACAACCCCGCCGCCGGCCGCCAGGCTCAGGCTGCCCTCCGTGCCGCGCAGGATTTCGAGCTGCGCCAGTTGCTGCTCCAGGGCAGCCGCTGTGGAGGCGGCAACGCGCAGGATGCAGCGCCACTCCTCGGCGATGCCGTCGGGGCCTGCCTGCACCTGCACCGCCAGCGATTCAAGGCTGCCGCAGGGTTGGCCGCCAAAACTCAGGTCGAGGTTCATGGTTACTCCGCCAGGCTGTCGGCAATGGTGGGCGAGGCCGCCGAGGGCATGGCCAGGCCCAGCCGGTCGCGGAAGAAGCACTGGAAGGCGCCCGCGTCGTCGCTGGTGGCGGCAATGGTGAACCGGTCGGCGACGGGCAAAGCCTGGGGAGCCAAGGCGCCCTCAAACAGCGCCAGTTGCAGGCCCGCGTGGGGCACTTCCACGGTGGGTGCCAGCGCGGCGCCGTTCACCAGCACCACGCCGTTGAAGGTGCTGCTGCAGCGCACCCGAACCTTGAGCAGGTTGGGAAAGGCCGCCCGCGGCACATAGCCGATACCGCCCAGGTGAAGCCACTGCCCCGTGGGTGTTGACCCGTCAATGGTCAAGGCGGGGGTCCATGGCGCGCCGTCCACCAGCACGTCCACGGTGACCGTGCCGGCGGAAAGTGAACTCACGTACACCCACGCGCCCAGCGCCCAGAAGCGCCCGGTGGGCAGGGCCGGATCGCGTTCAGCCAGGTCCTGGGTCAGCTCCGCTGCCGTGGCCCCGTTGCCGGTCAGCTTCAGGCAGCCCGCGCCAAAGAGGCGGTTGGAAGTCTCCTGGCTGATGGCGCCCGCGCCCGAGCCGGTCTCCCAGTGCGTGAAGGCGCCCGAGGCGTAGTCGCTGAAGGCCCCGTCGCGCACGGCGTTGCGGGTGTCGTCGAAGGCCCCCACCGTGACGGGAATGACCCGCGCCGCCACCGCCGCGCCGTGTTCGGGGGCGATGCGGAACTCCTCCTGCCCCTTGGGCAGCCGGTGGTGCGCGCTGTCTCGCACGCAGTGCACGGTGATGAGCTGTGTTTGCGCGCGTTCGTCACTCACCACGGTCTCGGCAGGGTCGGCAGCCTGCGCCGCCACATAGCAGGCGGTGCTGCCGGCGTTGGCGGCTGCAGCCTGCGGCGCGCCCAACGAGACCGTGTTGCGCGCAATGCTCTCGCCGTCGGCCACCATGGCAGAGGCCAGCGCCCGCAGCACCTCGTGCGTGCTGCCGCTGAGCGACAACTCGGCCGCCACGCCCTCGCGCACCCAGGCGTCCAACGAGGCTTGCATCTGGGCGGCCCAGCCGCGGGCCAGGCGCGCGGCATCTGCCAGCACCTGCACGGCATCCAGGCGGTCGCGCTCGCTGCCTTGGCCGTTCAGCACGGTGATGAACTCTTTGCGCAGGCGGTCCAGGCTGCGGAACGTCTCGCCGCCCTCAGTGACGGCAAGGTCCCGGTCCGCCAGGTTGCGCAGCAGGGCAAACGTGCGGGCGTACTGGCCCAGCACCTCGAACAGCGCGGTGTAGTCAGGCATGGGGGTCCTCGTTTCAGGCGCGGGTCACGCGCGGTTCAAAGGGTGTGTGGTTGCGGCCCGCCACGCCCAGGCGCAGGGCCTGCAAGGCCAGCCGCGCCTGAAGGGCAAATGCCCGGGCGCAGGCAGCCGCCGGTTCGTCCTGCCGGGCCGCCAATGTTTCGTGCACAAACTGCAGGGCCAGCAGGGCAGCGGGTTCAGCCAGCGGCTGCAGTGAATCCGCTTGCCAGCCGGGGGGCAGGCAGCGGTCCAGCAGGGCGTCCAGCACGCGCTTGGCGCGCAGGCAGGGGCCGCTGAAGCCCGAACGGCCCGCGAACTGGCCGGCAGCAAGGAACTGCTCCAGCCCGGCCTGCCGCCCGGACAGGTCGGCGTCGCAGGCGTAGAACACGTCCAGCGTGAACAAGCCTGTGCCCGCCTGCTCCAGCCGCACGGTGCCGGACAGGCCGCTGTCGTTTACGGCTGAAAGCGACATCTCGCCCGTGTTGCCCGACAGGCTGCCTTGGGCCACAGCCGCGGTGCGGGCGGCATCGCGATAGAGCGTGACGTTGAGCAGGCCGGCTGCGGTGGCGTAAAGGCGGCCGTGGTCGGTGTTGGCGCGGGTTGCGCCGGTGAAGTCCCAGCGCGAATAGCCGGGCGGGCCGTCGTGAACCGTTACGTACTCGAGCATGGTGGTACCCATCAGAGGAAGGGACCGGGGCGGACGGGCCCGCCCGCCCCGGCATGGAGGGATCCTGAACCTGCAGAGCGTTGAAAACGGGGTTTCAACGCCTAGCCCGGCCTGCTAGCTGCTTGCCAGGTTGGTGAGCAGGCCATGGCCTCCGTCACCGCCGTTCAGGACTTCGAGGGTGTATTCGCCGATGATCTGGGCCTTCTTGAAGTCGCCCGACTCCGCCAGCGGCTTCACGAAGAAGCTGCGGCCCTGCAAAGGCAGCACCTGGATTTTGTCCAGGTCCAGCAGCAGCACTTTGTCGGCGGGCACCCAGCGACTCAGCACCACGCGCTGCACGCCGAAGTCGGACTCGTAGACATCCACCAGGTTGCGCAGGGCCGTGGTCTCGGGCTCGTAGCGGCGGCTGCTCTGGATGAAGGTGCTGATCTTGCGCTTCTGGAATCCGTTGCAGACGATGGCGTTGGGGCGACCGCCCTTCTCCCAGCACTGGCGCAATGCTGCGTTCAGGGTGGGCTCGTCCAGGGCCGCGCCCGCAGCGTCGGCGATGACCGCCTCGGAGCCGCTGATGAACTGCAGCAGGCCGCCCATGGTGCGCCGCACGGCTGCGCCGCCCTGCGGGTTGGCGCTCGCCTTGAAGCCGCAGATCACGGTCTGTTCCAGGGTGCGCAGCAGCTCGCGCAGGCGCTGGATGACCTGATAGTCAAACTCGCGCTCCACGGCGTGCAGGCCCACGGCGTCCATGCTGCCGCTGATGCTGACCGCCTCCGTGAAGATCTGGGTGTAGTTCTCGCGGCGCAGGCGCGACCGGAAGGCGGGCGCCGGGGCGTCTTCACCCTCCAGGGCCGCGCGGCCGATCACCGTGAGCTGCTGGTTGTCGGTCAGCGCCTCCGCCGTGCTGCCGCCGTAGCCGCGCGTCACGGTCAGGGTGTTGCCTGCCACCGCAGTGACCTGCGCGACTTCGTCGCTGCCTTGCGGCTGAAGCAGGTCGCCGGCCCGGAAGACAGCGCCGTCGTCCACGACGATGCTGGTGGCGCCCGAGCTGTAGCCGGCGCCGTTGTTGACCTGGCTGAAGTTGGGGTTCAGGCGGTCTTCAAACCACTCGTGGCGGGTGCTCTTGGCCGCGTAGCGCGGGCTGCCGAGCGCATCCAGCAGCGGCGTGTCGAAGGGCGAAATCAGGCCGACCAGGTCGCTGACGTCGTCCACAAGTTCGGGCAGGGTGCTGCCCGCGTCGTAGGTTGCTTTGCCGGTAAAGGTCATGGCTCTTGTTCCTTTCGGGATAAGGGGTGATGGCGGTTAGGGCTGGCCGGGCCTGCGCACGCGAAAGCCCTCGCGCGCGATCTGCACTTGCCGCGTCAAGGCTCCGCCGCGGTAGGCCTGGCGCAGCCGCTCCAGGTCCGGGCTGCGGGCGGGCACCAGCTTCTCGGCGCCGGGCGAATCGCGCGGGGGCGCGAACAGCCAGGGGCGCTCGCTGCGCAGGCGCGCAAACAGCTCGCGCAGGGCGACCTGCTTGTCGGGGGCACCGGCCAGGGTCTCGTGCGGGGCGGCCAGCTTCAGGGCGTCGGCGGTGTGTTGCAGACCCTCCGCGGCGGCGCGTTCCAGGAAGAGTCGCTCGGCCTCGGCCCGGGCCAGGGCTTCGTCGCGCTCGCGGACCCGGGCGGCCAGGGCCTCCAGGGCCTGCTTCACGGGGGCGGTTTCGCGCAGCTCGGCGGGCCGGGCCGACTGCAGTTGCTGCAGGGGGTCGTCAGGTTGGTTCACAGGTTGATCTCCGGGGCAAGGCCCGCTTCGCGCAGGGCGTCGCGGTTGGCCAGCCAGGCGGCGCGGGCCGATTCCAGATCAGGCCAGGCGTCGGGGTCGTCGCGCCGCATGAGCTCCCAGGGCGTGGCCAGGCCGCGGCGCAGGCGCCAGTCATCCATCTGCATGCGCTCGGAGGCGCTTTGCTCCAACTCGGGCTCCGGAAAGTCCACGCGCAGGGAGCACGCTCCGCGCAACCCCTCGTGCTCGCGCAGCAGGGCCAGCGCACAGGCCAGCAGCTCGTGCTCGAAGGCGGCAAACACCTGCCGGCGCTCGACGCGGTCCTCCAGCACGGGGGTCTGCTGGGCCAGGATGGCCACGCCGCTCTGGCCCGAGGTCGCATGCACGGAAAGCACGCTTTCCGGGATGCGCTGGCTCTTCAGCAGGGCGCGCAGGAAGAACTCCAGGTCCTGCAGCAACTCCGCCACCGGGGCCTGGGGCGACTTGAAGCTGATGCCGTAGGGCTCGTTGCCCGACACCGTGAACCGGATGGCACGCCCCGGCCCCACGGCGATGTCCTGGGCCGGGTCGGGGTTCACGATCTCCATGACCCCGAAGCCCTGCATGGCAATGGTGTGCGCCAGTTCAGAGAGCTTGGCGTTGAACTCGGCGTTGGCCGGCGCCACGGCATGGCCGCGGCCCTCCACCCAGAAGCCGTCCACAGGCAACCGGTCGTGGGCAAACACAAAGGGGATGCAACCGTAGCCGTGTTCCTGCTCGTCAGCCACGCGGCCCGCCGCCACGCAGGCAAAGCGCTCGGCTGTCCACACATGGGCGACGTCGGCAGCACCCGCCGGCAGGGCCACCACGGCGGCGGGGCGGTCCGGCTGCTGCGGCTGGGGCAGCACCGCCAGGCGGTGGGCGGGCCAGGGCCAGAAGCGCAGCTCGCCCTGCTCGTAGGAAACGCGCAGGGCTGCCACGCCCTGCAGGCGGGCCAGGCGGTCGCAGGTCAAGAGCAGGCGGTCCAGCGGGTTGCGGGAAAGGGCGCGCTGGATACGCTCCACGGCGCCGGCGTCGCCCTCGAGCGTGCGCTCGACCGGGCGGCGATAGAGCTGCGAGAGAATGTCCACCAGCACGCGCGTGAAGTTGAGGGCGCACTTGTGCGGGCGGCGCAGGAACTCCAGGGTGGATTCGCCGGGCAGGCGCGGAATGAAGGTGAGCTGTTCGCCGCGGTACATGTCCCACAAGAAGCGCTGCTGCGCCATGCGGACACGCTCGGTGGATGGGGCGGTGAACAGCTCGAAGGTGCTGCCCGGCGCGGGTGCGGCGAGCAGGGCCGGCGAGGTAAGGTCCAGCGCAAGAGAAAGGGCCTGGGTGAAGGCATCGGGCATCGCGGGCTCCGGGGCTTAGTCCCCTCAACCCATGTGCTGAACCGAAACACCTGTGCCCCGGAAAGGGCCGCAACATGGAACTGCTGAAGGCCGCCATTGCCTCGGAACTCGCGGGCCAGCCGGGGTTTGCCGCCCTGGGCCTGGGCGCTGAAAAAATCGCCGAGAATCTCTCGCGCCCGCCCAAGCCCGAGATGGGCGACCTCGCCTTCTCGTGTTTTCGCCCCGCCAAAGAACTGAACCGCAAGCCGCCCGAGCTGGCAGCCGCCCTGGCAACGGGCGCAGCCAGCCGCAATCTTGTGCAAAAGCTGGAACCCGCCGGCCCCTACCTGAACCTGCGCCTGAACCGCGCCGCCTGCGCCTCCGCCGTGCTGGCCGCGGTGGAGCAGGCCTGCGCCGGGGCATTGCCCAAGGACTGGCGTTACGGCGACGGGCAGGCTGGCTGCGGGCGCACCCTGGTGCTGGACTTCAGCAGCCCCAACATCGCCAAGCCGCTGGCCGTGCATCACCTGCGCAGCACGATGATCGGCTACAGCATCAAATGCATCCGCGAGAGCCAGGGCTGGCGCGTGGTGGGCATCAACCACCTGGGCGACTGGGGCACGGGCTTCGGCAAGCTGATCGCCGGCCTGAAGCAGTACTTCCCGGACGTGGCCGGGCGCGCCCTGGCCGGCGATGAGCGCCCCCTGGGCGACATGACCGTGCAGCAACTGAACGAGACCTACGCGCGCTTCAATCGTGAAAGCAAGGAAAACGAAGCACTGGCTGAACAGGGCCGCCAGGAGTTTGCCCTGCTGGAGCGCCACATTGAGGCTCTGATGGCCGACAGCAGCCACGACGCCGTGGCTGACGGCGGCGTGAACTTCCGTATCTGGGAGCACGCCCGCGAGATCAGCCTGGCCGAGTTCGAGCGCATGTACGCGCACCTGGGCCTGTCGTTTCACTTGTGGCCGGTGGTGGACCTTGAGCACAAGCGCGTGCTGACCGAGGAGCCGCAGGCCTTCTACCGCGCCCACGGCCTGTACGTGGGCGAGAGCTACTACGTGACGGCTGAAGACTTGTGCCGCCGCCTGATTGCCGACGCCGTGAACAGCAAAGTGGCTGAGGAATCCGAGGGCGCCCTGGTCATTTACACCCACGGCAAGGACAAGCCGCCCCTGATGCTGGTCAAGGACGACGGCGCCACCAGCTACCACGCCCGCGACATGGCTGCCGCCCTGTACCGCAAGCGGCACTGGCAATGCGACGAGATGGCCTACGTGGTGGGCGGCGAGCAGAAGCTGCATTTTGAGCAGCTCTTCCGTGCCCTGCAGGCCCTGGGTCACGAATGGGCCGGGCGCTGCGCCCACGTGGACTTCGGGTTGATGATGTTCTTGCAGCCGGATGGCAAGTGGGCCAAGGCCAGCACGCGCAAGGGCACCGCCATCATGCTGGAGGACCTGCTGGACGAAGCCGTGGCGGCGGTGCGCGACATCATTGCCCGCAAGAACCCCGATCTGGCTGCCTCGCCTGATGCCGAGCGGATTGCCCGGGCCGTGGGCGTGGGCGCCGTGGTGTTCAATGACCTGAAGAACGGCCGCCGGAACAACGTCAAGTTCGACTGGGACGCCGTGCTGGACTTCGAGGGTGAAAGCGGCCCCTACATGCAATACCAGTACGTGCGCATGGGCAGCGTGACCGCCAAGTACCGCGAGCGCTACGGTGAGCCGGTCTTTGAAAACGGCGACGCCGCGCTGCTGACCCTGCCCGAGGAATGGGCCATTGTGCAGCAGTTGGCCGAGTTCCCCGGCGCCCTGCGCCGCGCCGCGGAAGAACTGGAGCCCAGCCTGGTGGCCAAGGCGCTGGTTGACTTGGCGGCGGCAGCATCAACCTGGTGGACCGCCACCAAGGACACGCGCATCGTGGGCGATGACCCGGCGCTAAGCCTGGCGCGGCTGCGGCTGGTCAACGGCATCCGGCGGGTGCTGGGCCGCGGGTTAACCCTGTTGGGCATGGACCTGGTGGAGCGGATGTAGCCTCGGGGCGACAAACCCCTCTTACGCGGCGCACGAAAATACTTGCCATTTTGTGGAACCTGGGCCCCCGGCTGTTCGTTTAAGGGTCAGAAGGACGCAACTAAGGCAGCCAAGCCGGGGACATGAAAGTGCCGCCCGGAAAACCCCAAGTACGGGCTGCCGAAGTGAACGACCTTCACCCAATCGGTGCCTGTTCAATGGGCGCCCTCATCCTCGCGCGCAATGCGCACTTGAAAACCCTAAAGGCTGCGCGGCCCCTCCCCCCAAACTTACCGCGCAGCCTTGAGCGTTTTTTCAGCGGCGCATGCTTCTCAACTTTCGACTCTTGCCCCTTGGCTCTCCTACGGCATCGCAATCACCTGGAATGACCCGCCGTCCGGCAGGTCGCGCAGCTTTGCCGCCAGGTCCGCAAGAAACGCAAGTCGCTCCAGGGCCGGCACAGCCCGAAAGTCGTATTCGCCCTCGTGCTGCACCACATAGGGCGGATAAACGCTGATCAGCTCGCCCGGCTTCAGCTCGCCGCCGGCCTTGAACAGCGACAGCAGCGGCTGCAGACGCAGCACGTTCACGGGGTCTGCCTGCGCGGCATCAAGGAACTGCCGGAGGTCCTGTCCGGTTTCTTCCAGCGTCCCGGCTTCGGCCTGAAGGCGAATCACCTTGCCCTCGCGCAGCAGGAACTGGTCGCCCACGCAGTCCTGCGCGAAGGGAATGTCGTCGGTTCGCAGCGCGGGATAGGTGCGATGCAGGGCGTGTTCGCCCTCCCAGACGCGCTGCAGGGCGTGCCAGGCGGGCTCTTTGCACAGGCCGCGGATGTGCAGGC
>JADLBZ010000122.1 GCA_020847415.1 Planctomycetota bacterium | reverse complement strand
GAAACGCAGTTCTGCAGCATTGCGGTTGTGAATGATCACAACCACGATTAGTGCTATCAGGAATGCCAGCGCAAGCAACCCGAACACGTACTCCATAACGGGCACCTCACGTACGAGCTGCATAGTGCGCGAGCACGTCGCAAAATAGGCAAGTGTTAGAGCGTAGCAAGAACGCCCGTGCCGCAGCAAGCGGCCTTTTCGTGCAGCCAGGGTGCACGAACCCAAGTCTGCCTTCGCCGCGATCGAGCGCCGAAGTGCCGGCGCGAGACCACTGCTAGCTCGGGCTTCTGCGTCGTGCGCGCGGCCAACTCCGGCGCGGAGCACCCGACGCCAGCGAAAGCCTGCAAACGAACCATGTATGTGCTTTGGCTTGCCAACGAAGAAGTCGCCTCAGGCGGCTTCTTCAACAAGAATCAAGCGCCCGGTTTGGGGCATGAAGCTGCTCACACCGAGTTCACGAGTCAAACAGCACGGAGGCCAGGGCAGCGGCGGCGCGGCCCAGGTTCGAGGCGTCCGCCACCGGCGCCAGCCGGAAGCGCGGCATGGCAAGGAACTCGCGCAGCTCCTTGCCGGCGGTGGGGCCGTCGCTGCGCAGCATGGCCACCATCAGCAGCGAGCGCTCGATGCCCGTGGCCAGGTCTTTGCGCGCATCCTTGATGTGGTTGATGTTGTACAGGAAGTCCGTGTCGCTGATGATCACGCGCAGCACGCCGGGCCACACCGTCGCGCTGTGCACCAGCTCCTTGAACGGGAACTCTGTGCCGCCGCCCACATAGTGCAGCAGCCAGCGCCGCGAGAGTTCCTCGTCGGCCAACCATTTGCCCGCGCGATAAGGCCCGGCGCTGTACACCACTCCGCGCACCTTGCTGCCGGCGCGGATGGCAGCCATGGAGAGGATCTGCGCCGCCAGGGTCATGGCGTTCATGGCTGCCCCGGGTGCGGGCATGGAGCCCGAGGTGTCCAGGTAGATCTCCAGGGGCGGGGCGTAGCGGCCCTGCTGGCGGGGGGCGTCCGGCTCAAACTCGCGCTGCAAAGGCAATGCTGCGGCCAGTGCGCCGGCCGCAAGCACAGACTGTGTCCAGTCAATGGCGCGGGGGTCATCCCCGAACTCCCAGGGCACGGTGGTAGTGGGCAGAAAGGCGTCCGGGGCTTCGGGTCCCTCCAGGCGCGGGTACTTCACCAGGTGGCGCTCCGCCACGCGGCGATACACCGCGCTGACCATGGCCTCGCGGAACGGGCCGCCCACGTTGCCCGGCATGCCGGCGGCGGCCCTGCCGATGTTCCTGAGGGCCGCGTCCCCGCCTTCGCTGCTGACGCCCCCTTCCAGCCAGCCGCGCTTCACGGCCTCGTCCACGGCGGCATCTGCCAGCGGGTTGCCCCACACGGCGCCCTCATAGTCGTCGGCGCCCGGCTGGGGCACGTCGTTGGCGAGCGGCATGGCGCCCGGCTGGTTCTGTTGCGGCGGCTGGTAGCGCGCAAAGCGGCCGCAGAAGTAGGCGAACTGCAGGTAGTCGTCTGCCAGGGCGTAGAAAGTCTGGGCAAACACCCGCGCCTCAATGCGCCACCCGGGATAGGCCTTGTTCATGGCCTCCGTAGCGCCCTCCGGCAGCAGGTCGCCCGCCGGCAGCGCCCAGAGCTCTTCATAGATGGCCAGATAGAAGTTGTAGACCGGGTTGCCGGTGTCGGCCGCCTGCCTGCGAAACGAGCGGTACACGTCGCAGAGCTGGCTGTGCAGGGTGCGCCCGACGACTTCATTCACCTGGAGGTCAAAGAACAGGTTGGTCAGCGACGACGAAAGGCCCGGCAACAGGCGCTTCTCCATCAGGTGCAGGTCGGCTGCCAGCCGCAGGGTGTGCGGAAACCGCACATGGTGGCCCAGCTCATGGGCCAGGATGCCCGGCAGGCAGTGCCGGATGCCGTGCTGGTCCAACAGCCCGAAGTTCACGCGCACCTGTCGCGTGTTGAGGTCAATGTACGCCAGGGGGTCGTCACCCTGGTAGGCTGCCTCGTGGGCCTCCGGCGGCGAGAGGTTCACGCCCGCGTCCCACAGGGCCAGCGCCTGCCGCCACGCAGCCCGCACCTCGGCAGCGGCGGCGTTCGCGGTCACGACGCGCTCCCCGGCACCAGGGCAAACACGCACTGCGACGAATACAGCGTGCACAGGGCGCGCCACTTGTTGCGGGCCGATGCGTAGCACGTGGTAAGGCGGCGGTCGCGCTTGGCGGCGTCAGTCCAGATGACGTCGTTGCGCGGGTCGGGCGGCGCGTCCGTGACGGGCACGGGCCCGATCACCTGGGGATCATCGCCCAGCCAGACGCCCAGGTTGGCGCCGTTGCCGCGGGCGCGGTCAAACACCACGGCCACGCAGGGGGCCACGAACATGACGGCGCCGGGCAGAAAGCGAGCATCCACGGCGCCCAGGTTCAGCATGTGCGGCTGCCAGGCGCGGTCCAGCTTCTCCGGCGGCGCCGTGGTGACCTGCCTTGTCACGCGCTGCACCATGGCCTCCAGCTCGTGCAGCCCGGACAGCTTGCCGGCGGCTGCGCAGATCAGCCGGTCCATCCAGGCCGGCTGGGAGGCCAGGTTCTCTCCCAAGTTCCAGCACTCGGCCAGTGCCTGGGCCTGCCGGGCGGGTTCCAGCGCCGGCAGCAGCCGCGGCAACAGCGACGAAAAGGCCAGCCCCATGAAGCTCTGCACCCCTGCCGAGGCCGGCACCAGGTAGCCCATGCCGATGCCGTCGCGCAGCAGCGCCAGAAAGCTCGTGAACACCGCCTGGGCGGGTTCGCCGGTGTGGCCGGCCTCCGCCAGTGCGCGGGCCAGTGCCGTGGCCGGCCCCGCCAGCAGCTCGCGCCACAGGTTGGCGTCCCAGGCCACAAAGCGGCCGCGGGCCTCGTCTTCAAGCTGCTGTAACAGGGTGTCGTTGCTCATGGCGCGGCTGTCAGGCGTGGTTCTTTTTCAGCCACTCGGTGTAGTTGCGATAGCGGCTGTAGATGGACTTCAGGTGAATCAGGTCCTCCCAGGCAGGGCCGGAAAGCTCGTTCTTCATCAGGGTCGAGATCAAGGCCGAGACCTTGCCCATGCGGGCGTCGGCCGTCTTGAGATTGACGCCGGCCAGGCCCGCGTCCAGCTCGTTGCGCAGCTCCGTGACCTTGGCGCGGGTGGGCTCGTGGCGGGGAAACTGCTCCATGGCCATGTCGAACATGTTGCGGATCCAGGCCACCCGGTCCTGCAGCAGGGTCTCGTTGCCCTTGGCTTCAAAGAAGGCACTGCGGGCGTTGGGCACCAGCTTCTCGTGCAGCACCCAGGGCACAATCTGGCGCAGGTCGTCAGTGCCCACGACACTCTGGCCGCGGAAGAAGGCCAGGGCCTTGGCATAGTGCAGGCAGGTCTGGAAGGCACGGGCCGAGACGCCGTTCTCGGTCTGGGTGCACAGGTGGCGGCGCTTGTCCAGCGGGCATTGCTCGGTGCACACGCGCGAGACGCTGCCGCCTGCCAGCTTGAGGGTGTCCTTGTTCTTGTACTCGAACTGCGGGCTGGCCATGCGGCAGTAGTCGAGCTGGCCCAGGAAGAAAGCCAGCCGGTCCATGGCCGTTCGCGGCATCTGTACAGCCAGGATTTCGCGGCCAATGGCCTCCAGCTCGGCGGCGTCGAAAATGATCTCGGAGGGGATCAGGTCCTCGGGGTTCTTGTCGGATTCAATGCGCTGCAGCAGGGCGTGGATGAACGCGCTGTTGAAGGGCACCGCGCGCACCACCACGTCAATGCGGTCTTTGAGCGCCTCAATGACCTGGAAGGTGCCGCCGCCCGCGTCGTCGTTGGCGGTGAGGAACCATGATGACTTGCCGGCGTAAACGTACTGGTCGTACATCTCGGCGTAGCCGTCGCCCATCAGGCTCAGCAGGGCGCTTTGCGTCTTGGTGGGGATGCGGTTGTACTCGTCCACGATCTTGACGCGTTCGCTGATCCACTTGCGCCAGCTCACCTTGATCTCGGACATCTCCTCGGCCTTGAGCATGTCGCCGGGCAGGGGTGCTCCCAACAGGTCCGAGATGGTGAGCTGCGGGTGCCCGCGCAGGATGCTGCGCCGCACGGTGTCCTTGGCCATGCCCGAGATCAGCGCCATCAGCACGGCACTGCTGGTCTTGCCGCGGCCCGGCCCGCCCACCATGAGGGCGCGGCGGCAGGTGAACAACGTCAGCATGGGCAGCAGGACGAAGCTGCTGTAGCTCATGTCCTCGTGCAGGCAGAGCTTGTCGCCTGCGGTGTTGGTGAGGGCCGTGTTCTGCCCGAACTCGATGTCGTAGTAGGGGCAGATCACGGCGTTGTTGGTGATCCACCAGTAGGCCTGGCGCATCTTGGCGTGCAGGCTGCGCCCGTCGCGCTCGGAAAGGTGCACCTTCAGGTCGGCTCCGGCCTTGGCGCGCCCGGACAGCAGGTCCAGCATCGGGTTGCGGTAGTCTGCCATGGCACCAGATTAGCCGGGTTACTTCGCGAAGTAATGTGGCAACCAGAGGGCGGGCACGGACGCTGCGAGCCGCGAAGCTGCTTTCCGTTGAGGAAGGCGCCAAAGGCGACTTCTTCAACGGCCTTTGGGTCACGGAATCACGGCCGAAAGCAGGCCCGCTACTTCTTCTCGCGGACTTGCTCGTACTCAAAGGCCCGCTGCAGGGCCAGCCAGCTCGCAAACCGGAAGTACCGGGGCCAGGGCTCCTTGCGGATCATCTCTTCTTCGCTGGCGTAGCCGGTGGCTTCGTCGGTCAGGCCGCTTGCATAGTGCTTCAGCTCGCGGCGGGTCATGTCGTTCTGGCAATCCACCACGTCGTCGGCGGCATAAAGCGGATAGCGGGCCAAGTCGGTCCCCAGGGGAAAGGGCCGGCCGGCCCCCATGCGCTCCAGGCGCCGGATTTCTGCCTCGCCGGTGCGCCGCTCGCCCACATACAGCATCTGCCAGGCCAGCTCGAGGCGAGGGTATTCGTAGGGGTCGTAGCTGCGGACCTCCGCCACCACGATGGCGTCGGCCTTCAGCTTGCGGGCCAGGGCGCGCGCGCCCTCAGCCCCGGCCAGCGGGTTCATCTCTTCGCCCTCGCGGATGCCGGCCTTCCAGGCGGTGACCACGTCGGCGGGAGGGATGACCGTGAAGCCCTGGAACTGGGCCAGCTCCTGGGCGAACTGCTGCGCGATATCCACCGAGAACTTGAGATAACGGCCATCAGCCGTTTCCAGGCCGTTCAGGTCAAAGGGGTACTGCAGGTCCACGGTCTTTTCGGTGAACAGGAACGGCGCCACGGCTACCACCGTAACGGCGGGCTCGGTGTACGGGTTGGGGTGCTTGTAGACGTTGACGTCGTACCAGCTGCAGCCGGCCAGCAGCGCACAGAGCAACAGGGCAAGAGAGCAACCGGCTTTCATCTCACCTCGCGACAGCATACGGTTCAGCGACCGCCGGCGCCGAACAACAGGCGCTCGTCGGGTGGCGTCTTGGGTACCCGCATTGCCGCCGAGTATATGTTCTGTACCCCGTCGCGGTTACTTACGTAGTAGCAGCGTTCGCTGTGAGGGTCAAAGCTGGGGTCCCAATCCTGCATCCCGTGCCACGTGGCGCGCGATGCCTGGGTGCCCGAGACATGCACCACCCACACGTCGTCGGCTCTGAAGTACCCCTCGCGTTCGTTGCCGTCCTTACGGCCGATGGTGCTGAACAAGATCCAGTCCTTGCCCGCCCACGAGGGCGTGATGGCCCCGTGGTCGTCGCTGCGATAGACCTCGGTCTGGCGTGAACCGTCTACGCTGATGGTCCAGATGGCGGGCCAGCCGGGCTTCTGGCGGCTGTTGCGCGAAAAGACAATCTGCTCGCCGGTGGGGCAGTACTCGGGATAGACGCCCTCGCACAGCAGCGTGCGGGACCCGGTTGCAAGTTCGGCCACGGCTATCATCCAGGGTTCGCCCGCCTTGCGGCGCGTGGCATAGGCGATGCTGCGGCCATCGGGTGCGAAACTGGGGGCAAAGCTCTCCCAGCCGTCGTCGGTAATCTGCTGCACGGGCACAGCGGCATCCAGGCCCGCGACGTAGATGTTCCAGCGGCCGTCGCGGTTGCTGGCAAAGGCAATGCGCGTGGCATCAGGGCTGAAGGCCGGGGTGATGTCATCGAGGGGGTGACTGGCGACTTCCTGGGCGCTGCGGCCGTCCACGGGCTGGATGAACACGTCCGGGTGCTCGCCGTTGATGGTGGCGGAATAGGCAATCCACTTGCCGTCCGGCGACACACACGGGTGCGCGTAGTGCGACCGGGTTGCAAAGGTGTGCTGCTTGGTGGTGGCCGTGCTGAACGTGAAGTACGAGTTGCCCGGCGCAAGTTCCGGCGGCTCCCAGACTTCCGGCTGGGTCAGGGTGGGCCCCTGCTGGGCGACGCACCCGCACAGGGCCAATGCTGCAAAGGCTGCCAGCGCCTTCTTCATGGAGCCTCCGCACCTCCGGCCATCAGCCGGCTGCTTTCTGCCGCCCTGCCGGGCGCACTTGAACGTAATCTGTTAATCGGCACCGGGCCCCGCAAACTTGTGCTGAATTTGATGTTTGCGGGTCAGTACGCGAGTTCCCGGCCCGGGCGCCGTTACTAGAATGCCCGCTGCCTCAATACTTGGACCCCGGCGGAGTTTCCATGAGACTCGTCCTGCTTGCCGCAATGGCTGCCCTTCTTGCTCCACTGGCTGCTCAGAACCGGACGCGGCTGGAGGTCAGTTTCCCCAGCACCACGACCGTCTATGTGGAAGCCCGCCTGAGTGAGCTGAAGGGCTTCGGCCTCACCGAGATGGGCGAGGCCATCAGCAAGGAGATTGACCTGCCCGACCTGGGCAAGCTGGTCGAGCAGAGCCTGGCGCTGAAGCTTTCGGATGCCGAAGTGCGCGCCCTGGCGTCTGGTACTCGCACCGTGGCCGTGGGCGTGCTGGACATCACGCTGAAGGGCCCCAAGTTCCAGATCGTGATCGAGCACGAGAACCTGAAGGCCCTGGATGCCTCGCTGGCCAAGGGCCTCAAGGAAGGCATAGACACCCTGGCTGGAGCCGAGGACTACGACGGCACGCCGATCTACGAGCTGGCCCTGTCGTTGGGGGAGACCACCGCCGACGACGAGTGGGGCGGCCTGCGGATGGACAGCAAGGTCCGCTCCTGGCTCGCGGAGCAGCAGTTCTACCTGGCCATTTACCAGCAGCATTACCTGGTGCTGGCCTCTACCTCGGGCGCGGTGAAGGACGCCCTGGACGGCTTGGCCTTCCCGGACGACCCCGCCGAGACGCTGCTGGGTAACAAGCGGTACCTGGAGGCGATTGCCCAGTATAAGGACCCCGTCGGGCTGGTCTTTGTGAACATCCAGACGCTCATCACCATCATGGAGCGCCTGGGCGGCGACAAAGGCAGCACGCTGACCATGATCTGGGCTGAGATCATGAGGGGCGACCCGGAGCAGGCCCGGTTCATTGGCGAGCTGCTGCAGTACCAGCAGTTCAAGAGCTTTGCGGGCGCTGTATTCCCCATTGACTACTCGGGCGGCGGGGGCGGCGCCGTGCGCATGGATGCGCGACTGACCTTTCACAATGCGCCGGGCTGGTTTGAGGCGCTGCGCACCCCGCCCGCCAAGCCGCTGTTCACTGACATGCTGCCCCCGGATGCGCTGAGCGTTTCGTCGCTTTCGCTGCAGGACCCAGCCGCGTTCTACAACCGCGTTCGCGGCTTTTTTGTGGGCCGCGCCAAGGAGGCGGGCCAGGCCGACTTGGTGACCGCCATGGAAAACGGCGAGGCCGAGGCCGGTGTGGAAGCCGAGTTCATGAATCGCTTGCTCAGCCATGTGCAGGGCGGTCTCAGTGTTGCCGTGGTGGCCCCCGAGCTGCCCGGCGGCGCGGAACGCCGCCGCCGGCGTGACTACGACCCGGTAACGGCGATGCTGATCGGCATCAAGGACGTGCGCTCAGCCGAACGATTCCTGTTCGACGAGCTGCTGGAAACCAGGCTGGGCGATTCGCTGAAGGAGTTCCTGAACGCCCGCACTCGCGTTGTGGTCGAGGGCGGAGTCGAGATCAACATCAGCGAGGACGGCAAGAACGCCCACGCCTTTGTGCCCACGGAAGGCGCCGCCGGCGTGCTGGTGTGCGGCCAAGCCCAGGCGGTGCGACGCATCCTGGCTGCCCGCGCATCAGGCGACGTACTGGCCAAGGACAAGGTCTACCAGCAGACCCAGGGCATGATCTGGGAACAGAGCGTAAGCTGGCAATTCCTGCACCTGGGGCGCGTGCTTTCACTTGCCCTGGCTGCCGAGACGCGCCCCCGGGGCGGAAGCGAGAACGTGCCGTCGCAGGAACAGCCGCGCGACGATACCGAAGACGACCACAACGCCCTGAGGCGCCTGGAGGCGCTGCTGCGGGACACGGTGCTGATCTCGGCTGCGCGCAGTGAAGAGACCATTTACGAGATGCGTGTCGTGGCCACCGGTTGGCCCACCGGCGCCGGCGTGCAGGAAGTCGCCCGCCAGTTCCGGGATGCCGGGCGTAACCAGGAAGTAAGTGCCGACCTGCACGAGGTGCGCAACGCCGCGGCAACGTACGTTGCCATGAAGGGCGCCGCGCCCAAGGCCGTGGGCGACCTGGAGAAGGCCGGCTACCTGCGCCGCCACGAGCATGCCGTGGACCCTTACGGCAACGACGACAGCGCGGAACGCCTGTATGTGCTGGCTGCCCAGACCGCCAAGCCGGACATCCGGCAGGGCATCCTGCTGGCCTACCAGGAGAAACCCGGCCTGGATGGCCGCCACGTGGTGGTGCTCTGGAACGACCATGTGTTGACCCTGGAGCCCGGGCAACTGCAGGACGCCATTGCCCGTGCCGCCGAAGGACGCGCCGTGGACGACGCGGTTTACCGTGACGAGCTGCCGCCCCTGCACACCCGGGTGACCTCGCGCAACCGGGATATGGCCGAAGTGCCCGAGCCGGTGCGCATTGTGCAGGTCAAGGTGATTGACGATGACGGCAACGAGAGCGAGATCCTGGTGCCCGAGGACCGGGTGATGGCGGCAACCGAAGAGCACCTCGACGCCGCCGAAGAAGCATCCAAAGACGAGTAGACGAGTGCTTCATGACAGTTGAGCATATGGGTGATCGGATGCCACGCTTGCGGTCGTTTCCGCGACAGCGCGCGACAGAAGCCCGAAGGGCGCGTGTCGAGCGCGTCCGTCGCGGCCGGGCGCTGCGGCGGAACGGATCAGCCGCCCTGATTGCAACTGTCATGGACCGCTAGAACCGGCGCCCCAAGGGGCGCGCGGGGCCGGACTGACGAAGGACTGGAGGATGTGCCCATGAAGCGACTGCTTTCCCCCCTGCTAGGCGTGCTGTTGCTGGCCCCCGCGCTTTCGGCGCAGGCGGCACCCAAGGAAGGCGACCTGGTGCCCCGCGACGGCACCATCATGTACATGGTCTCGGATCGCCCCGACGCCCTGTACCGCCTGTTCGGCACTGACGCCAAGGGCAACTGGCGCCTGCGCGCCCTGGCCCAGAAGTCCCTGGATGCCGAGGCCGCCAAGGGCATGCCCGAAGAGGAAGCACGCGAAGGCCAGGCGGTTCTGGACTTCATCTTCAACAGCTACGAGTCGCTGGCCCAGGTCGAGATTGCCCTGGTGGACGCGACCTTGGACGGTCCCAAGTACCTGGCCCATCTCAAGGCCAAGCCGGGCAAGCCGCTCAGCGGGCAGCCGGAGTTCCTGAAGAGCTGGCTGAACAAGAAGTACGAGTACCGCGATGTGGGCTACCTGCTGTATCGCCTGGACAACGCGCCCGCCAAGCCCGGAGAAGGCGAAGGCGCGCCCGAGGAGGCCGAGCGCCAGAAGCAGTATTTCGGCATGAACCGCTACTACGTGGCCGAGGTGGGCGGCAACCTGTTGATCGCCAACTTTGAGAGCACCATTCGCGAGTCCATTGATCGCTGGCTGGACAAGGACTACAGCGAGAGCCTCTCGGCCCGCGCCGAGTTCTCGGAGTGGAAAGGCAAGCGCGAGCCTCACGACCTGTCGGTCTTCGTGATCGGCAAGGAAATCCAGAACCTGATTGAGCGAGTCATGCCCAGCAAAGACCAGGTGGGCGTGGACACCCAGAAGATCTACAGCGAGGTGGACTCGTGGCTGAACTTCCGCGAGTACCGCTACATCGTCTGCAATCTGGACTACGACACCGCCACCCGCGGCTTCACCATGTCGGCGGAGTTGCGCACCCGCCGCCAGACCAAGCTGCTGGAGAAGCTGGCGATTGCGCCCGGCAAGTTCAACCTGCTGAAGTACGTTCCCAAGGGCACGGTGGTGGTGGCCGGCGCGCAGCTGGGCGAGCCAAAGGACACCTATAACAACCTGCTGGAACTGGCCCGCGACGCCGAACAGGTGGCCCGGGCGGCCATGCCGCGCCGCAAAGACGGGGGCAGCAAGCCGCCCGAACCGGGCAGCACCGACCCCAAGAAGCCCGTTGAACCGCCCAAGAAACCGGGCAGCGAGGAAGACTGGCTGCCCAAGAGCATGGGCCCGGTCGGCATTGCCGAGGACCTGGCGGCCCTGCTGAAGGCCCAGGCTGAAGGCGAAGACGACGCGGAAGCCGAGGAGGAACCCAGCGAGGTGGATGGCGCCATCGAGCAGGCCGAGGAGATGCTGAAGGGTTACGGCACCAGCCTGGACGAAGTGCTCTCGGTGCTGGGCACTGAGGTGGTCTTCTTTGTCAGCGTGGAGGAGAACGCCGCGGTGCAGGCCTATCGCCGCAACGTGGGCGACATCATGGATGCGGGCACCATCGGGCTGCTGGTAGCCCTGAAGGACCCCAAGAAGGCCGAGACCATCATTGCCGCCGCCCGAGAGAAAGACCCCGAAGGCATCTTTGGGGGCCTGGAGCAGGTCGGGTATGAGGGCACGATGATGCAGGTCAGCAGCAAACAGCCCTACGGCTATGCCGTGACGGGCGACGCCCTGCTGATTGCCGCCTGCATGGATCGCAGCGCTGAGGATTGCAGCGGCCCGGTAATCGCCTGCCTCAAGGCCATGCTGGATTCGGCCAAGCGGACCACCACCGGCAAGGGGGACTTTATTGCCGAGGGCAGCAAGTTCGTGCACTTTGACATGGGCCTGCTGGCGCGCCTCGAAAAGACCGCGACAGACGCCCAGGCCAAGCGCCTGGACCGCTACGCCCGGCCGCCTGTCGGCCAGAGCCTCACTGCCGACCTGACCGACCTGACGTTCACGCTGCGCACACGGGAGGCCAAGGACGGCGTGGAAGTGGCCCTGCGCGTGGCTGGCCTGCCGGATCTGGGTGCGTACCTGGACAGCGAAAGCGGCAAGGCCATCTTTGAAGGCGGCGGCAGCGACCAGAACAGCCTCAGCTACAGCGAAGAGAACCTGCGCACCTTGGGCCGCTCGCTGCGTGACCGCGCCAACAAGGGAGTCATCAACATCGAGGAGATGCTGAAGGCCGGCGACATCCGCGCCGGGCTGCTGCAATCGCCGTTTGACGCGCAGTGGAAGGGCGACCGCGGCAAGCTGGGCTGGATCACCCTGGACCAGGTGCAGCGCGACGAGAAGGGCGAGCTGCCCAAGTGGGTGGACAAGGCTGCCGCCGAACAGGTGGAAAGCAACGAGAAGGCCGCCTTCCGCAGCTTCCGCTTGGCGGACGGCAACGTAACCCAGTGGATGAAGGACTACGCCACGGGCTTCATTGTGGTCTATCAAGAGAAGGCCGACAGCCTGGGCGGCCACCTGGTCCTCTACGCAGACGGTCAGGTGGGCTGGATCTCCGGTGAGGTGTTTGCGGAGGCCTTGAAGCTGAACGCCGAAGGCAAGCCGGTGCCCGCCGCCGACCGTGAGCGCGCGGGCGACTCCCAGGGGGCCCTGCCCAAGAAGCCGGATTCCGGCAGGGAGCCGGCGGAGGCCCGTACGCCGCGGCCCGCCGAGAAGCCCAAGGACGACGCCGACGGCATCAGCCGCCCGGCCGACTAACCCGGCGCGTAGTAAGCCGGCGCAGCGGGAGATGACGACTGGTGTGGACCAAGGGCGGCCTGGGGGCCGCCCTTGTGGTTTCCATGTGCCCAGACCCCGTTCCGGTTCGCGTGTCCATCGGGCCGGCGATCTGCATCGCCTGCCGGCTGTCGAAAGGGTGCTCGGGACGCCTACGTATGCCGGCGCAGGTCAAGCTGTTCGCGCAGGGTGGTGGTGAGCTGCGACAGGGAAAACGGCTTGGGCAGGAAGGCGTCGGCGCCGATGGCCACCAGGTCGCTGGTCTCCACGCCCGAGGCAAAGCCGCTGGTCACCACCACCGTCGGCGCCAGACCCTCGGCGCGGATCAGCCGCAGCACCTCGGTGCCGGTCAGGCCGGGCATGGTCAGGTCCAGCAGCACCACGTCCACGTCGCGGTTGGCGCGCAGGAATTCGATGCCTGCCTCGCCGTTGCCGGCGGTGCTGACGCGATAACCCACTTCCAGCAGGATCTCGCGGGCAATGTCCACGATGTCGGCCTCGTCGTCCACGATCAGCACGTGTTCGCTGCCCTGGCGCAGCTTCTCGGGCGGAGCTTCCGTCATTGCGGGTGCCGCCGCCGGCTGTGGTTCGCCGCGGCCGCGCTGCAAATACAGCGTGAAGGTGCTGCCCTCGGGCCCGGTCTGTACGCGCACCCAACCGCCCAGCCGCTTGATGTTGTTGTAGACGGCGGCCAGGCCCAGGCCGTGGCCTTTACCGATGGGCTTGGTGGTCAGGAAGGGCTCAAACAGATGGGCCAGCACGTCGGGCGGGATGCCGGTGCCTTTGTCGGACACCGAGATGGTCACGTACTCGCCGGCGCGAGCTTCAGGGCCCATGCTGGGGTCGGGTGCTGACAGCGCCGCGTTGTCGGCCTGGATGCGGATGATGCCCTTGCCGCCCATGGCGTCGCGGGCGTTCAGGGCCAGGTTCACCACACATTGCTGCAGCAGGCCCGGCTCCATCACGGCTGGCCACAGGTCCGGCGCCAGGGAAAGCTCGACCGACGCGCGCGGCTCGAAGCTGCCGCGCAGCAGGGTTGCTGTCTCGCGCAGCAGGGGCTCAATGGCCTGGGTCTCGATGGCGTCAATGCGCTGCCGGGAGGCAGACAGCAACTGGGCGGTCAGCGAGCTGACCCGCGAAGCCGCCCGCTGTGCAGCCTGGATGTTGGCGCGCGCCGTATGGTGCTGGGGCAGGTTGTGCAGGGCCAGTTCCAGGCTGCCCGAAATCGCCTGCACAATGTTGTTGAAGTCGTGAGCGATGCCGCCCGCCAGCGTGCCCAGGGCGCGCATGCGCTGGTCGCGGGCCAATTCGGCTTCCATGTTTACGCGCGTGGTGATGTCGCTGATCACCGCCACCAGCGCCACCACGCGGCCCACCTGGTTGCGGATGGGTTCGGCCCGGATCTCCAGCAGCACGGGCTGGCGGCCGTGGGGACGCAGCTCGACCTGGTCGCTGTGGAAGGGGCGGGCGGTCTCCAGCACCACGCGCAGGGGGAATTCCTCGGCCTTCAGCTCCGCGCCGCCGCGCCAGAAGAGCCGCGGCGAGCGGTAACGGTTCGTGCCCATCAGGTCGGTGCGGTCGCCCAGGATCTCGAGCGTGCGGCGGTTGGTGATGACCTGGCGGGCAAACACCTGGCGCAGGGTGGTGTCATCCAGCTCGTGGCGTTCGTCGGGGTCGTCCACGTTCACGAAATAGACGCCCACCGGGAGCTGCGAGAGCAGCACGGACAGCCGCTTCTCGGACAGCGCCAGCATCTGGGCCGCGCGGGCGCGGTCGGTCTCGTCGCGGAACGTCCAGGCCACGCCGTCGGCGTGGCGGCTGGCGTGCAGGGCAAAGACGCCCTTGCCGCGCGCTGTGCGCAGGCGAAGCTGCTGGTAGCTGGCGTTGTGGCCGGTCTCCACCACGCTGCGGAAGAGGTCCATCAGGACCTCGACCGAGGAGGCCGGCAGCAGGTCCAGCAGGGTGTCGCCCACCAGCTCGGCGTCGTTCAGTCCCAGCATGGGCCTGGCTACCGGGTTGGCGTAGGTGACGCGGAAGTCCGAGATTTCACCCTCGGGGTTGCGCACTGCCTGCAACAGGCAGAAGCCGTCCATCAGCGAGTCAAACGCGCGGCGGAAGCGGGCCTCTTTTTCGTCCTTCTCACGGCGGCGGGGCAGCTCGCGCAGGCAGGTCAGGATGGCCTGCGAGTCGCCTCCCGGCGCACGCGACGAAGTCAGGCTCACCGGAACGAAGCGCCCGTCCCGGGTCTTCAGCTCCAGCTCCGGGCCCTCGCGGTTCACCACGGTGGTCCAGCGCTCGCGGGGCAAAGCGGGCACAATGTCGCGCAAGCCGCGCACCACCAGCTCCTCGCGCGAAAACCCGGTCAGCCGGCACAGGGCCTGGTTCACCGCCAGGATGCGGCCCGAGTCCGCCTCGTGGGTCAGGGCCGGCATGGGCAGCGCGTCGAACAGCGCGTCGGCGGCCGGACCGCCTCCAGTGCGGCCGGGCTCGCGGGCGTACAACAGGATCTCGTTGCCGCGGCTGGCGTCGCGGCGTACTTCGGCGCTGAGCAGCAGGGTGACCAGGGTGCCGTCGCGGCGCCGGAATTCTACGGGCGACGACGAAGGCAGCACCGGCGCCTCTCCGAACAACAGCCGCTGCAGGCGCTCCGCCTCGTGGCGCGGCAGTACCGCTTCCAGCAAGGGTCGCTCCAGCAATTCCTCAGGCGTGTATCCAAGCAGCCGCGACACGGTCTGGTTAATGAAACGGGTACTGCCGTCGCCGGCAGCTGCAAACACCAGCGTCTCGCCATGCTCAAGCAGGTGGCGGGCAAGCTCTTGCAGATGTTCCGACTCGCGGTCCGGCACGTTCACGGCAGTTCCTTGATTGTCCGCAAGCACGAGGTTGCGCAGCGGCAACCGAGCTACTGGCATTTAGAATAGAAAGAAGCTATAAACTGTAAAGTGTCACCAAGGCACCCCATGAAGCCATTTGAGGACATCTCTACTGCCCGCCAGCGCGTGCTGGTCGTCGAGGACGACCGCAACATCCGTGCCGTCCTGGTGGGCGGGCTGAGCCAGCAGTTTGAAACCCTGAAGGCAGGCGACGGCCAGGCCGCCCTGGACCTGCTGGGCGAGCTGGACCAGCCGCCCGACGTGGTGCTGACCGACGTGAACATGCCGCGCGTGGACGGCTTTGAGCTGGCCAAGGCCATGCGCACCAACCCGCGCACCGCCGAAGTGCCCATCGTGATGCTGACCGCCAACGCCGACCGCGACTTCAAGTTGAAGGCGCTGGATTTCGGCGTGGACGACTACGTCACCAAGCCCTTTGACCTGGCCGAGGTCAAGCTGCGCATCCGCAACCTCGCCAAGGTACGCCAGGCGCAGCGCCTGCTGGCCAACTATGCCGAGGAACTTGAGCTGCGCGTGGCGGAACGCACCAGCGAGTTGAGCCGGCTGGTCAAGGAGCTGACCAGCACCCAGGGCGAGCTGATCCAGGCCCGCACCGAGACCATTCACAAGCTCTGCGTGGCCTGCGAGTACCGCGACGACGACACCGCTCAGCACCTGACGCGCATGGCCACCTACAGCCGCATCATTGCCCAGAACATGAACCTGAGTGCGGAGCAGGTGCAGCTCATTGAGGCTGCGGCACCCATGCACGACGTGGGCAAGATAGGCGTGCCGGACAGCATCCTGTTGAAGCCTGCCAAGCTGACCCCCGAGGAATTCAAGGTGATGCAGCAGCACCCGGGCATCGGCGGGCGCATCCTCACGGGCTCGACGTCGCCTTTCCTGCAGGAGGCGTGCTCGATTGCCATTACCCACCACGAGAAGTGGGACGGATCAGGCTATCCAGCCGGCCTCAAGGGCGAAGAAATCCCGCTGGCCGGGCGCATCGTGGCGCTGGCCGATGTGTTTGATGCCCTGACCCAGAAGCGCGTCTACAAGCCCGCCTTCAGCATCGAGAAGAGCATGGGCATCATCATGGACGGCACGGGCAAGCACTTCGACCCCACCATCGTGCAGGCCTTCCGGCGCGGGCTGGATGAAGCCGTGGCCATCTGCGAAAAACTGCGCGACTAGCAGGGTGTTGAAATAGTCCTTTTCAACGGCCTGCTAGCTTTTGGTGGCAGACCAGGACGAGTATCTCGGGGCGGGCACGGCGTGCTGCAACGCGAAGGCTGAACAGTAAACAACTTGGGCGGTAGAGGCGCAGCTTCGCGTGGTCAGCGGGCAGGCAGGATGCCTGCGCTCCAGACGCGGGAGTCCGAGACAGGAACCCATGCAGGCAGAATGCCTGCGCTCCAAACGCGTTCCAACTGCGCTCAGCCGCGGTGGGCCTGGTAGCGATAGGCCAGGAAGATGCTGGCCGCCACCGCCGCGTTCAGGCTTTCCACCTTGCTGGACTGCGGGATGGTCACCTGGATCACGTCGCGCTCGCTCCAGAACGGCTGTACGCCTTCGCTTTCGCCGCCGATCACAAACGCCGTGCGGGGCGGGTAGCTCACCGTGAAGGCGTTCTGGCCGCGCGTGCTGGTCACGTAGGGCCACACCCCGGCGGCAGTCAGGCGCGCCATGGCGTCCTCGGGCGTCAGCCCGCAGAACACCGGCACATGGAAGATGCCCCCCATGCTGGCCCGCACCGCCTTGTGGTTGTAAGCGTCCACACAGCCGTGCAGCAGCAGCAGGCCGTCGCAGTCAAAGGCCGCCGCCTGGCGCACAATGGTGCCCAGGTTCCCGGGGTCGCGCAGGTTGTCCAGCACCAGCAGGGTCAGGTAGTCGCGGCGCAGCAGGGCGTCCAGGTCAAAGGCGGGCACGGCAAACACAGCCAGCATGCCCTGGCTGTTTACGGTATCGGCGCCTTCCAGGAAGTCGGCCTTCTGGGCGGCGAAGGTCTCCACACCCTGGCGGGCGCACTGGGCCAGCAGGGCGTCGGTTTTCTCGCGGCCGCCCTCGACCAGCTCGTCGCACACCACCACATAGCGCGGGAACACCCCGGCCTTGAAGGCCTCATCCAGCAGCAGGGGGCCTTCAGCCACGAAAAGACCCAGCTCCTCGCGGCCCTTGCGGAGCTTCAGCGAGCGCAGCTGTTTCAGGCGGGCTTTCGGCAGTTCAGCCATGGCGGCGGGACGTTAGCTTGGGGCGGCCGCTGCCGCCACACGTGGCAAGGCGCGTGCTGGAAGGGCTGCGTATCTAGCGGCCTGCCAGAAACAGAAATTCGGTCACGTGCCGGGCGCGGTTTCGCAGGTTGCGGCAGCCGCGGAAGGCGTTGTAGCGCCGCTCAAACACCCGCACCTCGCCCCGCGCCGCCAGCAGGTCCAGCATCTCCTCCAGGCCGATGAACCCCTCGTTGCTGTACGAGACCAGCAGCCGCCGGGCGGGCACCGTTGCCAGCAATTGCGCCAGCGCCCCGGCTGCGCGGCGCCTGCGGTTGTATTCCGAGCGCCGCCAGCCGGGCGGAATGCCCGAAACCGGGCTGACATCGCCGGGCTCCCGGTACTCCGCCAGCAGGTTCAGCATGAAGTAGTTCGAGCCGTAGGGGTGCTGGTTGTAGGGCGGGTCCAGGTAGGCCAGGTCCAGCTCGGGCAGCCTGCCCGCCAGCGCGTTGGTGTCGCCCTGGTGCACCTGGACTTCGCAGCAGAAGCGGCTCAGCACGGGCAGACCCGGCTGGACGGGCCCGCGGATGCGCGCCAGTGCGTCGCCGTGGCTGCCGCCAAAGCGGCCCAGCCCGGTGCGGCGGTCCTTGTAGAAGCCCTTGAACACGCCGGCGGTGTTGGCGTGCACGCTGGCTTCGGCCAGCAGGGGGGCCAGCAGCAGGTCGCGCAGGGCGGCTGGCGCGCGCCCAATGGCCTGCCGGAAGGTGTCCAGGCGGCAGGCATTCTCCACCGTGTAGAAGACCCGGTCGCGCGTGGTGATGGCCGTTTCGTCGGCGGGGGCGTACAGCCGCCGCACGAAGCCGTCGCGCACGGGCTGTTTCTGCCAAGCCAGCAACATGTTGCTGTGGGCGGCGTGCAGGGCGGGCAGGTTGATGTCCTGCTCGTTGGACAGGTGGCAGCGGGCGGCAACAGCGGCCCAGGGCTCGAGGTCGCTGGCGATCAGCAACGCCGCATGTTGCTTGAGGAAGCGCGAAACCACGCCCGAGCCGGCAAAGGCGTCCCACACGCGCAACGGGCGGCCGCCCAGTTCGTCGCGCACCGCCTTCACCCCCTGCCCCAGCAGGGGCAGCAGCGCGCGCTTGTTGCCGATGCAGGTGACAAGCTGGCTGGCAAGAAACGCCGGGTCTTCCTCGACGAGCACAGCAGTCATGGCGGGCATCGTAACAACGGCGCCGGTGCGTTTGACCCGGTGGGTGGCGACAGGCGACTTTCTCCACGGGCTGATAAAGTGCGGCCCGGGGGTGCTGTGAGCAGGCAGCCATTCACGTTGCTGGCGTTGGTGCGCAACCTGGACGAAGACCTCATCCTGGGCGAGGCGCTGTTTTTCCCGGAGACGTCACGGCTGGGGCACGCCCTGCCGCACGTGAGCCGGGCACTGCTGCTGCACACCAAGGCGCTGCTGGAGCGCACGCCGCTGCAGCACCGCCACCGCCGTCACTCGCCGGCCGAGATGGAGCTTACGGAGGTTCGCCTGGTGCTGCCCGCGCGGGGCGACGTGCCCGCATGGCTGGGCGAGCTGCCTGTGCGCTTTGACGCGGCGCTGTGGCCCGCGGGGGGGTGCCACGTGGCGTTCCTGCCTGCCCTTGGCATTGAGGTGCTGCGCCCCGACCGTGAGCGCCTGCTGGCGGACTTGCCCGCCGAGATCGAGCACGAACTGCGCCGCCGGGGAGCCTCCACGTCGCTGCGCTTGCTGGCCATGACCCAGCGCGACCGCAAGCTGCAGAGCCTGGGGGTTCTCTCTGCGGCCGAGGTGCCCACGCCGCAGGAGCAGGCAAGGCGGGCAGGGGGTGACGCCGAGCAGGGCTCTGTGCTCAAGGAAGTCGGCGACGACCTATGCCGCGCTTCGCTGCCCGAGGCCTACGAGACGGAAAGCCTGGTGGCCCGGCTGGCCCAGGCGCTTTCCGAGCCCTCGGCGCGCAGCGTGCTGCTGGTGGGCCCGCCGGGCGTGGGCAAAACAGCCCTGCTGCACGAGCTGGTGCGCCGCCGCCGCGAGCACCAGTTTGGCGACACGCCCTTCTGGGCCACCACGGGCTCGCGCATCGTGGCGGGCATGTCGGGCTTCGGCATGTGGCAGGAGCGCTGCAGCCGCCTGCGCGCCGAGGCCGCCCGCACGCGCGCCGTGCTGCACCTGGGCCAACTGGTCGAGCTGGCCGAGGTGGGCCGCGGCGAGATGTCGCAGCAGGGCGTGGCGGCGTTTCTGCGCCCCTTCATTGCCCGCGGCGAACTGCTTTGCGTGGCGGAGTGCACGCCCCAGCAGGTGCCCCTGCTGGAGCGCCAGGACCCGCAGCTGCTGGGCGCCTTCTTGCGGCTGGACGTACCCGAGCCCGCCCCCGAGACGGCCGGCCGCATCCTGCGCCGCGAGGCGGCTGCCGCAGCGGCCGCGCGCAAGCTGCCCGGCCTGGCCGGCGACGACGCGCTCGACGTGCTGGCGCGGCTGCACCGGCGCTATGCCACATTCTCGGCCTGGCCGGGGCGGCCCTTGCGCTTCCTGCGCAACCTGATGGCCGACGCCCAGCAGCCGTTACAACCGTCGGATGTGTTCCGGGCTTTCTCGCGCGAGACGGGCCTGCCGGTGGCGATGCTGGATGAGCAAAGCCCCCTTCCGCTGGACGAGGTGTCGCGCTTCTTCTCGGGGCGCGTGCTGGGCCAGCCGCAGGCCACGGAACTGATCGTGGACCTGCTGGCCACGGTGAAGTCCGGCTTGGCACGCCCGCGGCGGCCTTTGGCCAGCTTCCTGTTCGTGGGGCCCACCGGCGTGGGCAAGACGGAGAGCGCCAAGGCCCTGGCCGAGTTCCTGTTCGGCGACCGCGCGCGCATGGTGCGCTTTGACATGTCCGAGTACGCCTCGCCCGCCGCCGTGCAGCGGCTGATCGGTGGCGATTTCGGGGCCGAAGGCCTGCTGACCGCCCGCGTGCGTGAGCAGCCCTTCTGCGTGCTGCTGTTTGACGAGTTCGAGAAGGCCGACCCGGCGTTCTTTGACCTGCTGTTGCAGGTGCTGGGCGAGGCGCGCCTGACCGATGGCGCGGGGCGGCTGGCGGATTTCTCGAACGCCGTGGTCATCATGACCAGCAACCTGGGGGCGGAGAGCTTCCTGCAAGGGCGCATGGGTTTCGGCGACGACGCAGTGGACGCCACCGCCCACTTCACGCGCGCCCTGGAACAGTTCGTGCGCCCCGAGCTGCTGAACCGCCTTGATCGCGTCGTGCCCTTCCTGCCGTTGTCGGCCGGCCTGTTGCGCGACGTGCTGCAGCGCGAGCTGGAGTTGCTGCGCCGCCGCGCGGGCTTGCGCGGCAACGACGTCACGCTGGACGTGACGCCTGAGGCCCTGGATGCCATTGCCGAGGCCGGCCACCAGCCGGGCCTTGGCGCGCGGCCCCTGAAACGCGCCCTGGAGCGCGCCGCGCTGGTGCCCCTGGCCGAGGCCCTGAACACCCGCACTCCCGGCCATGGCCTGCACGCCGTGGCCGGACCTGAGGGGGTGGGCTGCAGCACCACTCCGCCGCCGCCCCGGGCCGAGGCCCCGGCTGCCGGCCTGGAGCCGGCCTGCGCCGCGCTGCGCCGCGACCTGCAGGCGGCCCGTCGCGCGCCGGCGCTGCTGGAGCTGGCCAACGAAATCTTCCGGCTTGAGCGCGAACTGGCCCGCAAGCAGACCGTGGCCGCCAAGCAGGGTCGCTTTGACCCCGCCGTGGCCAAGGCCGCGGCGCGCCTGGAGGCCGTGCGGCCCGTGCTGGATGCGTTCCGCGAGCTGGCCGGGGACGTCGAAGCCATGGAAGACGCGCTGGCGCTCTCGGCGTTCGGGCGCACCCCCCAGGCCGCCGACGCCGTTGCGCGACTGGCCGGCTTGCACGAGGGCTGGCAGGCCGCCCTGCGCCGACTGCTGCGCCACCGCGACGGCAACCACCTGCGCGCTACCCTGCTGCTGGATTCGCCCAACCATGACCGGCTGTTCGAGCTGGGGCAGGCCTGGCTGCAATGGGCACAAGCTGCCCGCATGCCGGTGCGCGTCTACTGGTTCACCCGCGAGCCCATGCAGCAGGACCTGGCTGCGGCCCGCAGCCGCCAGGACGAGGCCGCCCGCCGCCTGCTGGAGGGGCTGGAGCAGCGCGAGTCGGACAGGGCCTGGCACTGCGTGCCGGTCTACGACACGGGCGCTTTCCTGGCGGAACCGCGCGAAGAGCCGGGCCTGCTGGGCCTTGAGTGCACCGGCGACGACGCATGGTCCATGCTGCGCCTGGAGGCCGGGCTCCACCGCTTCAGGGCCGGGCCCGACGACGACTGGGTGCCCGTGCACGTGCAGGCCCAGCCGGGCGCGGGCCACGAGCTGTCGCCCAGCCGGGGCGGCGAGCTGCCCCTGCGCCGCGACTACGACCTGGCCAGCCGCCAGGCCACTGACCAGCCGGGCGGTTCGGTGTGGGCCTACACGGGCAGCAGGCTGGACACCGTGCTGACACGGGCCGTGGAGGCTGCGTTCCGGGCGGCCCTGGAGCGGCAGGTGCGGCCATGAAGTTCACCCTGCCCCTCTATCACGAAAAATTCACAGAAAACGGCGCCGTGCGCTACTTTGTGCGGCCGTTGTTCCACGAGACCCCCGACGCCTGCCGGGAGGACCTGCGCCGCGCCACGGACTCGGTCGCCAACGCCCTGCGGCGCGACCTGGCGGCCCTGGCCCGCAAGCCCCGCCAGGACGACCTGGCCGCCATGGTGTTCTCGCCCGAGCTGAACGAGCAGACGGCGCGCGTGAGCATTGCCCTGCGCCGCCGCACCTTCGAGGCCGAGTATCTGCTGGTGAGCTGGGAGGCCATGGGCCGACGCCTGTGCATGACACCCCGGCTGCCCGGCCTGTGGTTTGCCCTGGAGCGCGGGCAGGACGCCGCCTCGCGCGCCGGCGAAGTACTGAGCGCCTACTACCGCAGCCTGGAGCGCCAGGGGCTGGACACCGACCCCACCCTGCATGCGCCCCGGGGCAGTGCGTGGATCACGCACCAGGAGCTGGACATCGCCCTGGACCACAGCCTGCCCGACGAGCGCGCAGAGGGGCGGGCCGCCATCGGGGCCTACGAGTCCCTGCCTGGCGACGAGGAATTGCACCGGGTTGGGCGCCTGGTGAACGCGCTGTATCCGGAAGCACTGGTGCGGGCCGTGCAGCGCGACGCCGAGGTGGCCGACCTCACGCGTCTGCTGGCCGCAGCAGATCGCCGTCCCCTGCTGCTGCTGGGCCCGTCCGGCGCCGGCAAGACCGCCGTGCTGCACGAGCATGTACGTCGCACCATGGAGCCCGGCCAGCGCCGCTCTGCGCCGCAGCAGGTGTGGCAGGTGGCGCCGCAGCGGCTGATCTCGGGCATGTCCTACGTGGGCCAGTGGGAAAATCGCCTGCATGCGATACTGGCCGAAGTGCGCCGCCGCGACCACGTGCTGTACTTTGACGACTTCCTGGGCCTGTTCCGCGCGGGCCAGAGCGCCGGCAGCCGCCTCTCCGTGGCCCAGGTGCTGCGGCCCTTTGCCGAGCGCCGCGAAGTGCGTGTGCTGGCCGAAATGACGCCCCAGGCGTTTCGCGTGCTGGCCGAGCAGGATCGCGGCTGGTCGGACCTGTTCCATGTCATCCCGGTGCGCGAGCAACCGGAAGAAGAGGCCCTGCGCGTGGTGCTGCACGGGCGCCGCAACCTGGAGGCCTCGCACGAGTGCCGCCTGGATGTGGAAGCCGTGGCCACCGCCGTGGAACTGCAGCAGCGCTATCGCCGCGACACCGCCATGCCCGGCAAGGCGCTGGGCTTCCTGGGGCAGGTCGCGGCGCGTCACCGCGGCGAGGCGGTCTCGCGCGACGATGTGCTGCGCGAGTTTGAGGCCCAGAGCGGCCTCTCGGTCACCTTCCTGGACCAGCGCCGCAAGCTGGAGCGCGACGAGGTGCTGGCCGGGCTGCGCCGCGGCGTGCTGGGCCAGGAGGCCGCGCTGCAGGCTGTGGCCGACGCCATTGTGGTTGCCCGCGCGCGCCTGAACGACCCCGAGCGCCCACTGGGCAGCTTTCTCTTCCTGGGCCCCACCGGCACCGGCAAGACCCACTGCGCCAAGGCACTGGCCCGCTGGCTTTACGGCAGCGAAGAAGCGCTGCTGCGCTTTGACCTGAACGAGTTCCAGTCCCCGCACGCGGTGGCGCGACTGGCGGGCAGCTTTGACGAGCCCGAGGGGCTGCTGACCTCGGCGGTGCGGCGCCGCCCTTTCAGTGTGCTGCTGTTTGACGAAGTCGAGAAAGCACACCCCGCCGCCCACGACCTGCTGCTGCAAGTGCTGGGCGAGGGTCGCCTGACCGATGCCTTGGGCCGCACCGCGGACTTCTGCAACACCATGATCGTGCTGACCAGCAACATGGGCGCTGAGCAGGCCCACCAGGCCATGGGCTTTGGCCGCCACGCCGAGCCCGGCGCCGAGGCCTACGTGGCTGCCGCCCGCAAGTTCTTCCGGCCCGA
This sequence comes from Planctomycetota bacterium, assembly GCA_020847415.1. GTDB lineage: Bacteria > Planctomycetota > UBA8742 > UBA2392 > UBA2392 > JADLBZ01. The sequence continues at coordinate 418 of JADLBZ010000122.1, read as the reverse complement.
GTTCTTCAACCGGCTGGATCGCATCGTTCCGTTTGCCCGCCTGCCCCGCGAACAGGTGGGCGAAATCGCTCGCGGCCTCCTGGCGGGCTTGCTGCGGCGCGAGGGACTGGGCCGGCGGCTCTGCATTCTGCACGTGGACGATGGCGCCCTGCAGCGCGTGGTGGATGAGGGCTTTCACCCCCAACTGGGTGCCCGCGCCGTGCGCCGCGCCCTGGAGCAGGCCTTTACCGTGCCCCTGGCCCGCCACCTGGCGGCCCTGCGCGCCGAGGTGCCCACGGTAATCCGCCTCTCCGGCGAGGCCCGCGCCGTGACCGTTGCCGTTCAGCCGCTGGCGCCCGCCATGGCCGCTGCCCCCGCCGCGGCCGCCCTGGACTACAGCGACCCGCACGGGGTGATTGCCGCCGTGGACGCTGTTGTG
>JADLBZ010000121.1 GCA_020847415.1 Planctomycetota bacterium | reverse complement strand
TTGCAGCCTGCACAGCCACGCCCACTCCCGTGGCGCGGGACGCTGTCGCGCGGGACAAGCCCGCGCCTGAAGCCCGTGGCGAACCCGATGCGGCGTCAGATCCACGCCGAGCGCCTGCTTCCAGGCAAGCGAGCAAGCCGGCCGGCAGCCTGCTGGGGGGCGATGCCATCGCTGCAGCATCCGCAATCGCGGCTGACCCACAAGTGCCCATGGCTTCGACTGAGGCTTCCCAGCCCAGCCAACCGGACCCTGCGCCGGGACAGCCTGGCGCAGAAGTCGAGACACCGGCCAGTCCTGGTGTGTCGGACACGCTGGCAGCGCTGCGCGAGGCGGCTGCTGCCAAAGACGCACCCAGCGCGACCATCAAGGCCCTTGTCGGCGCCCTGGTGGGCCAGGGCGACGCCGACAGTTTGCGCGAGGCTGAGCGACTGATGAGCACCCTGCAGGGCCGGCCCGACGTGAGCGAGCGCTGGCTCAGCCTGACGCGCGCCGCTCTGGCCGAAGCCGCGGGGGCAGACGCCGAGGTAGAGACGCACGCACGCGCGGCTCTGGCTGCCACGCTGGATGCGCTGCCCGTGGAAGTGGGCACCTGCCATGTCTCCGACGACCTAGGCGGCGTTGACGCGCGCGAGAGCATCAGCTTTCGGCCCGACGACTATGTTTCCGTCGCCCTGCAAGCCCGCTGCTTTGGTGTGGCTGCGCGGCCGGACGGGCGCTGGGACTACCGGCTGGAGCTCTCGGCGCGGCTGCTGGATGAACAGGGCAAGGCGGTGAGCGGCTTTGCCCCGCCCGCCGCCGAGTATCGGCCGGGGTTTGCCTCGTGCGCCCCGCTGGACCACCCGGGCGACCGCTGGACGTGGTTCGTGTTCTTCATCGAGCAGCGCCTGCCCATGGACCTGAAGGCCGGCAACTACGTGCTGGAGATAACGCTTAAGGACAGAACCGGCAAAGAACGCCTGGGCGACGTTTCACGCCGCCTGGACCTTCGCGTGCGGTAAATGCGCTATCGTCTTGAAGCGTGATCGCCCGCGGCAGGGCACGACGCGCAGCCGGGCTTGCCACCGCGCAGGGTGCGCCAGGCGCGCCAGCCCACGAAGGCCGCCGCCGCCAGCACCGCAACTGCCACGATCGCAGCGTCCACGGTCAGCCCCCCAGCGCCCGCGCCACCTGGAATGTCACGGTGGCAGCAACATAGGCCAAGCCTGTCATGTAGGCGAAGCTGGCCAGCGGCCAGCGCCAGCCGCGCGTCTCGCGCCGCAGCACCGCCAGGGTGGCGGCGCACTGGGCGCAGAGGGCGAAGAACACCATCACGGAAAAGCCCGTGGCCATTGTGAAGACCGGCGTGCCGTCGGGGTTGCGCGCTTGCTGCAGCACGGTGCGCAGGCTTGTGGATTCCTCATCGGCGGCGCCCACGTTGAAGATCGTTCCCAGGGTGGCCACCACGACTTCACGGGCCGGGAAGCTGGCAATGGCCGCCATGCCGATGCGCCAGTCCCAACCCATGGGGGCCACCAGCGGCTCAATGGCCTGGCCCATGCGGCCCAACGCGCTCTCGCGCAGCAACTCGCCGGCGCGGCGGTTCTCGACTTCTGCCAGCGCTTCTTCGTGCGTGCTGAGCTGCTCGTGCAGCGCCACAGCCAGGCTGAACGCGTTGCCGTGTCGGCGCCCCAGCTCGTTCAGGCTTTCGGCGTAGGCTTCCTCGGCGGCCTGCTGCTCTGCTTCCGGTTGATCGGACTCCTCGACGGCAGCCAGTGCTTCCTGGTGCGCGGCGTCCAGTGCCGCCAGGTCTGCCAGAGCCGGCACGATCTCGGGCAGGTCGGCCAGTTCAGTGCCGGGCATGGAGCGCTTGTGCTCGACGGCCAGTTTGTCCAGGGCGGCAACGTGGGCGGCTTCCTGTTCGGCAACCAGGGCATCAAAGCGCTGCTGGGTTTCTTCGCTGCGCGGGAAGTAGCCCGCCGCCCAGACCAGCACGCTGACCGCCAGGATGATCGTGCCGGCGCGGGCGACGAAGCTGCCGCCTTTGTCCCACAGCACGCGGGCGATGGACTTGAGCTGCGGCCGCTTGTAGCTGGGCAGCTCCATCAGGAAGGGCGCGCCCTTGCCCTTCAGCACGGTGCGCTTCAGCAGCAGGGCGGTGGGGATGGCAAACAGGATGCCCACCGAGTACATGGCGAACAGCACCAGCCCCTGCAGGGGGATGAAGCCCAACAGGTTCCGGGCGGGCACAAAAGCGGCAATGAAGAGCGTGTAGACGGGCAAGCGCGCCGAGCAGGACATGAACGGCGCCAGGAACATCGTGGAAAGGCGGGTGCTGCGATCTTCAATGACCCGCGCGCCCATGACCGCCGGCACGTTGCAGGCGTAGGACGACAGCAGCGGAATGAACGCGCGTCCCGATAGCCCGAAGCGCGCCATCAGGCGGTCCATCAGGAAGGCCGCGCGGGACATGTAGCCCACGTCCTCCAGCAGCGCGATGAACAGGAACAGGATCAGTATCTGGGGCAGAAAGACCAGCACACCGCCGGCGCCGGCAATCACGCCGTCCACGACCAGCCCGCGCAGGGGCCCTTCGTTCATGTGTGAGCCGGCCCAGCCGCCCAGCGCGCCGAAGCCGTCCTCGATCAGGCCCATCAGGGGCTCGGACCAGCGGTAGATGGTGGTGAAGATCAGGCCCATGACCAGCGCAAACACCAGTGTGCCCCAGAACTTGTGGGTCAGGATCGCATCCAGGCGGTCGGTGCGCGTGGGGCCGGTGGTCTCTACTTTGCGCGCAGCCTGGGTCCAGACGGCAATGGCGCCGTAGCGGGTCTGCGCTTCCAGCAGCGACAGGCTGCGACCCTGGCCGGCTTTCTCGCGCAGCGCCTGCAGGCGGCTGATCGTGTCGGCGCCGCCGGCCTGCTCGACCTGCTCCAGCAGCGGGCCGCAGGTGTCTACCAGCAGGCGCAGGGCCTCGGGGCGCGCGGGTTTGAAGCCCAGCTTGACACCCAGGTCGCAAAGCAGCGTGAAGGCCTCGTCCACGGCGTCGCGGAACTCGGCCGGGTAGTCCAGCTTCATGGGTGTCGCCGGGTGATGCAGGGCGCGGTGCAGGGTGGCGCGCAGCTCCGAGATGCCGCGGCCGCTGGGCGCGTGCACGGGCACCACCGGGGCGCCGATGGCCTTTGCCAGCGCCTGCGCGTCGACGCGGATACCGCGGTTCTCGGCGACATCGGCCATGGTAAGGGCAATCACCGTGGGCAGCCCGAACTCCAGAACTTGCGTGGCGAGGTAGAGGTTCCGGTCCAGTGTGGACGCGTCAACCACGAGAATGACGCCGTCCAGCCCATGTGTTTCGGCTACCCGCCCCAGCAACGCATCTGTGGCGACGCGCTCGTCGGGGCTGCGGGCCGCCAGGCTGTAGGTGCCCGGCAGGTCCATGATGGTCAGTTCGGTGTTCTCAAAGGAGGTCTGGCCCAGCTTGGCCTCGACTGTGACGCCCGGGTAGTTGGCGATCTTGACGCGCGTGCCGGTCAGCGCCTGGAACAGGGAGCTCTTGCCTGTGTTGGGGTTGCACAGCAGCGCGACCGTGTGGCGGTCGGCCCGGGCGGGTGTGCCTTGGCCGGACATGGCTACGACTCCACGCGGATGCGGGCGGCCTCGGCCCGGCGCAGGCTGAGCCGGTAGCCGAGCAGTTCAATCTCCAGCGGGTCGCCCAGCGGGGCCACCCGCACCAGGCGCACCTGCACGCCCGGCAGCAGACCCATTTCGTGCAGGCGCTGCTGCAGGGCAGGCTCGCCGTCCACGTCTACAACGCGCGCCGAGGCCCCGATGCGCAGATCTGCCAGTGTCGCCATGCCGGATGTCAGCTCCCTGGTGGGGGCTGCAACGCCCGCCGGAAGGGACTTGTAGACGGAAGTAGCCATGAAGGAAACCCCGGTGGTGCCCGCCACCAATGTTGCAACTCATTCTCAACATAGGTTGGCCCGGATGCTGCGCAAGAGGTCGTAATGCAAGTTGGTTGCGCTTGGCCGGAATGCCCGCTAGCATCCCGCGCCAATGCGCCTGTTCCCGCCAATCACGCTTGTCCTGCTGCTTGCCGCCTGCGGCGCCTCCGGGCCCCGCACGCCAGCCGCAGGTGAGAAGCTGCGGGTGCTGGCCACCACGCCGCATCTGGCTGCGTTGGCGATGGCAGTGGCGGGCGAAGACGCCCACGTGGAACTGTTGCCGCCCGAGGGCAAGACCAGCCACGACTTTGAGCCCGCCATGGCGGACCGCAAGCGCCTGGAGCAGGCCCACCTGCTGCTGGCCAACGGCCTGGCGCTGGAGGGCTACGACTGCGCCAAGCTGGCGGAGGCGGCCTCGCTGCGGTGGGTGGATTGCTCAGCGGGGATCCCCGACGCGTTCCTGCTCAAGGCCGGGGCGGAGGAGGCGGGCCACAGCCACGGCGGCCGCGCCCAGGGCACGCACAATCCGCACGTGTGGCTCAGCGTGGAGGGCGCGCTGTACCAGTTGGCTGCCGTCACGGATGCCTTCGTGGCGGGTGATGCAGGCCACGCCGAGGGCTACCGCACCCGCAGCCGGGCCTTGGCAGACCGCCTGAAGGCCCTGCGCGACGAGTTTGCTCCCAGGCTGGCGGCGCTGCCGGGCAAGGCTTTTGTCTCGAATCACGATGCGTTTCCGTACTTTGCCCGCGAGTTCGGGCTGTCGCAGGTGGGGGTCATCCAGCGTGTGCCGGGCGTCAACCCAACTCTGGAACAGCGGCGTGAGCTGGAGGCCCGAATCCGCGACAGCAAGGCCCGCGCGATCTTCCTGGAGCCGGGGTACGACGATGCGGCATCGGAGGCCATCGCCCGCAACGCCGGCGTGAAGCTCGCGGTGCTCGACCCCTTTGACTCGGGCAAGCCCGCACCCGACGCACTGGAGAAAGCGCTGCGAGCCAACCTGGAAACGGTGCTGAAGACCCTTGGCGACTGACGCCCTACTCGAGCTGGAGCAGGTCACGGTTCGGGCCGGCGGGCGCGCGCTGGTTGAGGATGTGTCGTTTCGGCTGGAGCGCGCGCAGTTGGCGGCACTTATCGGCCCCAATGGCGCCGGCAAGACCACGGTCTTGCGTGCGATCCTGGGGGCGGTGCCCTATGCCGGGCGCATCACCTTGCGCGGTCGGGCCGGCTATGTGCCCCAGCGGCTGGACTATGACCGGGCGCTGCCGCTGACGGTGCTGGAGTTTCTGGGACTGTCTCTGCAGCGGCGGCCGCTGATGTTCGGCCTTTCGCGCCAGACCCGGCGCCGCGCGCTGGAATTGCTGGAACTGGTCGGCGCTGCCGGCCTGGCGCGCAACAGCCTGGGGCGGCTTTCCGGCGGCGAGTTGCAGCGTGTGCTGCTGGCGAGCGCGCTGCAGGACAAGCCGGAGCTGCTGCTGCTGGATGAGCCCGCCGCCGGCGTGGACCTTGAGGGCGAGGCAACGTTTCACGAGCTGATCCAGGCCCAGGTGCGCCGGGGAGCCACCGTGCTGCTGGTCAGCCATGACCTGAGCGTAGTCTCGGAGATCACCGACCACGTGATCTGCCTGAATCGCCGCGTGATCTGCCAGGGCGACGCCCACGACCTGCTGACCGCCGAGAACATCGCCCACGTGTTCGGCGGCCACAAGGCGGTTTACGGGCATCACCATCACCACTGACAGCCTGGCGCAAAACAAAACCGGCCCTTTCGGGCCGGTTCGGTTGGCTGCTGGTTGAAACAAGCTCTAAGAGTTCGGCTTGTCGTCTTCGTCGTCTCCGGACTTTTCCGGCGTTTTGGGCTTGGGCGTACTCTTGGCCGGCTTGGGCTTCGGTACCGGCTTCTGCAACTTGCCGCTGGACCCACCCGAGGTCCCGTTGGCGGGCACTCAGCCAGGCTTGGCGCCGGCGCCGCTGGTTCCGGTTGGAGTGCGCGGCTGGCCCTGGGTTGTGGCGGCAGGGCGCATCAAGCCATAGAAGTTCTCGCGCCAGGAAGCGAAGTCAATGGCATCAAAGGCGGCCTTGCCGGCGAACTCGCAAACCTGGTCCGGCGTGTAGTCAGGGCTCTCCACGACCGCAGTCTCGACCTCACCGGCCATGCGGCACAGGGAATCCGCGTCAAGGCGGGAGTTCTCCAGGCCGCGCGTCAGGAACTCGCGTGCAGCCAAGGCTGAAATCGGCCGCCGCATCAACTGCTCCAGGCTGCGGGGCAGGCTGCGGTCCAAGTAGCGCCGCTCCGGCGCACTGAACGAGCGCGTTTCAATGGCCAACTCCAGCTCGGTGTACACCACCTGGGCGCGCGAGTCCGCGCACCAGTCAGGCAGCATCACCGTCTGCACCTTGGGCGCATCGAAGGGCTTGTCCAGCTCCACACGCAGCGTGGAGGAGACGTCAAACACCACCGAGCCAAGCTCGTTGTGCAACAGGGTGCCGACGCCCAAGGCGTGCGAGACTTCCAGCGAACGACGGCGGCGTTCCAGCACGGCTGAGCCGGCTGACAGGGCAAACACATAGTCGCCGCTGTGCAGCTCCAGGTACGAGTCCGCCTCGCCCGCGCTGCAATCCAGCGCCACCGAGCCGTCTTCCAGCACCAGGCAGCACTGCTCGCCAAGACGGGCAGCCGAACCCTTGCCCAGTGTGAACGCGCCGCAGGAGGTGCGCAGCGCGGCAACACCGTTGGCACTGGTGCGAACCCGGGCGCCTTCGCGCAGTTCGGTGCTTTCTTCAATGGCCAGCCACTGGCCTTCGGCAGACAGCACTTCCGCGCGACCATTCAGAACGGTCAGCATGCCCACCACCGGGGCTTCCGTCGTGCCAGCCGCAGTAGAACGACCGTCCCCACCGGGCTCAGTATTGCCGCCCTCGACCGTGGGATTCGGCGAAGCAGGCTCCTCCACAACGGGCCCGGACTCGGGCTGAGGCTCTTCCGTGCCCGGAACCACGGGGGCAGGAGCTTCCTTGGGGTTTGCGGGCTCCGGCTGCTTCACCACATCGCGCGGAGCAGGGACAACGGGCGCAGGCTGTTCAGGCGCCGCACCGCCATTGCCAGGCGTACCGCTGGGGGTTACAATACCTTTGTCATGATGAGAAGCTCCGGGCGTCCTTACGGATCCCGGAGCTTCCCCCGTCTCTGGCGAAAGAGTCTTGGGGTCGGTGCGGTTGTTCCCCTCGATGCCAGGAACACCCTGGCCTCCGGTCGCCAAAGTCCTTGATTCCGTTCCAACTGGCTGCGCCGGCTTTGAGCTGAACACGCCCATGGCCGCGCCAATCGTTACAAACAACGCCGCCGCTGCCGCAAACGACGCCACAGCCGCGATAGTCGCCACGCGCCGGCCACTTCGCACCTGTAAGGGTGTGGGGGCCAGCTTACGGGGCACGGGCAAGCGCAGGCTTTCAGACGAGGCATCCACTTCATCTGCCAAAGCCTGGTGACCGTGAAGGCGGGCCATGGTGCGCTTGGCGAAATCCGCCGGCAGCGCAATCTGGCGGAACATGCTTTCGGTGGCGGTGTGCGCGGCGCGCAGGTCCTCTGCCTCCGAGCGCAGAAGCGGATCTGCCTTCAGTGCGCGAGCCAGTTCGTCACGCTCTGTAGCGCCCAAGGGCGCATCCAGCGAGCGGCTGACGAGAATCTGGAGGCGTTCACGATTCATGCTTCTGCGACCTGCTGCAAAGGGGTTGCGGGCCGTTTGTTGGCCCCAATCACCGTATGTGTGGCACCCAGCCGTAGTTCCTTACAACAAACCGAAGAACTTCCTGTGTTGGCACGCTCGTGTGTGCTATTCGTCAATGTCCGGCATGAGTTCTTTCAACTCTTCGGCCAACGCCTTGCGGGCGCGGTGCATGCAAACTTCTACGGCGCCAATAGATAGACCAAGATCCTCGGCAATCTGGGGGTACTCCAGGCCCTCAAGATAGCGCTTGATCAGCACAGCCCGGTAGCGCTCTGTGAGTTTGGCCAGCGCCTTGTACAGCACTTCGTGCCGCTCGCGCTCTTCGGTGGACTGCAAGGGGTCCAGTGCGGTCAGCTCGCCCTCAAAGTCCTCAGGCATGCCCGCCATCTTGCGCTTCTTGTAGTAATCCCGGACCAGGTTGCCGGCGATGCCCATCAGCCACGACTTCAGCCGGGCCTGTTCCTTCAGCCGTGGCAGGTTCTCAAAGCCGATCAGGAAGGTCTCTTGGGCGATGTCCTGGGCTGCGCCGAGATCGGCCACTTTGCGCATCACAAAGCCATACACCAGCCGCTCATAGCGCTTGATGACGTGTTCAAAAACGGCGGTGTCGCCGCTGAGGCAGCGGCTTACGAGGACCTCGTCGCTGAGGGCGCCCTGTGGCTGCATGAGATTCCTGATACAGGATACGAACGGTTGGGATGGTGCGGATGTTCGATCGCGGCCTTTTATTGCCGATTGGCAAAGGGCGGCGTGCACGGGCGAGCGAAAAAGCAGCGCGGGGGCGATAACTCGCCCCCGCGTGGAGTAGCAAATGGCCGGACTAGCGACCGAGGAACTCGATGATTAGGCGCTCGTTGGCCACCACCGGGATGTCCTTGCGGCGCGGGATCTGGATCAGCTCGCCTTCCAGCTTGTCGTGGTCCACCTTGATGTAGCTTACCACTTCAGGCTTGGCGGCAATGGCCTCCTGCACCTGCAGGTGGGCCTTGCTCTTGTCGCGAACAGCGACCTTGTCGCCGATGTTGACCAGGAAGCTCGCGCGGTCCACCTTCTTGCCGTTGACCGCAATGTGGCCGTGGGCCACAAGCTGGCGCGCGGCGCGGGTGGTGGGCGCAAAACCCATGCGGTAAATCATGTTGTCGAGGCGGCGCTCCAGCATCTGCATCAGGGTTTCGCCGGTGTTACCGGGCAGGCGCAGGGCCTCGCGGTACATGCGGCGGAACGAGCGCTCCCGCAACTGGTAATAGAACTTCACCTTCTGCTTCTCGAGCACGCCGGCGCCGTACGTGGAGAGCTTGCCGCGACGGCCGTTGGGACCGTGCTGGCCAGGCTTGTACGGGCGGGTGGCAAGCGGCGTCTTCTTGCTGCCGAAGATGTTTTCGGCAAAGCGCCGCGTGACGCGATGTTTCGCGCCGGTGTAACGACCCATGGGTCTGTTCCTTCTCCCGGCTCGGCCAGCGGCAGGAAACACTCCCGCCGATGTCGCGCGCCGCCAGGATGCGCGCGCGAGCCGCCCCCAAGGGCGGGCGCATTAGGGGCGGCAAGTGTAGCGACTGCCGCCCGCTGTTCAAGCGGGTTGCTCGGGCTGCATGCCCGCAAATTGCCGGCGTCTGTGTTGCCACGCAGCCGTTTCAGGCCGCGCCCATGGGGCAGCCCTCGGCCCATTCGCGAGAACGACCGCGAGCGTTGTACCGAGGCCAACCTCGAAGGAGCGGCCACAAGCCGCTAGGCCGTCATGCCGCCGTCCACAATCAGAACCTGGGCGGTGACGTAGCTGCCGCTTTCGCCAGCCAGGAACAACGCCGCGGCGGCAATATCCTCAGGCTTGCCGAAGCGCGACAGATAGATGCCCTTCAGGGCCTCTTCCTTCACCTTGGCATCCAGGCCGGCGGTCATGTCCGTGTCAATGCAGCCCGGGGCGATCACGTGGGCCGTTACGCCGCGGCCCGCGAGTTCCTTGGCCACAGCCTTGGTGAAGGCAATGACGCCGCCCTTGCTGGCTGCATAGTTGGCCTGTCCCGCGTTGCCCACGACGCCCACCACGCTGGCCACGTTGATGACGCGGCCGCACTTGCTTTTCATCAGGGACCGGGTGGCGCTGCGCGTGATGTTGAAGGTGCCGCGCAGGTTGGTGTCCAGCACCGTGTTGTAGTCTTCGTCCGAGAGGCGCATCAGCAGATTGTCGCGCGTAACGCCGGCGTTGTTGACCACGATGTCCAGCCCGCCCAGCTTCTCGGCGGCCTGTTTCACCACGGCGTCGCAGTCCGCGCTGTTGCGCACATCCAGCCCGAAGGTGTGCACGGCAGCCGCACCCAGCTCGCTGCAGCGGGCCGCGGTGGCAGCCAGCTTGTCGGTACCGGTGGCGACCAGAGCCAACGCTGCCCCCTCGCGGGCAAAGGCCTCGGCAATGGCGCGGCCGATGCCGCGGGACGCGCCGGTAATCAGGGCCTTGCGGCCGGTCAGTGCGGGCATGTGGTCTCCTTGTTGGGCAAGTTGATAACGCAGGCTTGCTGCTTGGGCAAGCCGCAAGCAGGCTCCTTGGCATGCCGCCGGGCGCGGCCTGTACCCGCTGCATGCGGCGGGCCAATTGGAACCGACGTGCTGCGATTTCGTTTAACGAGCAGACAATGGAGAGGCCCATGCGTGTTGCGGCAATGCTGATACTGGCCTTTGGATTGACGGGTTGCAGCGCAGGTGTCGGCAACAGCGCGCCGGTCCAGGGCAACAGCGCGCCGGTCCCCGGCAACTCGCCTGCCCCGGCGGGGGATCGCCTGGACGTGTACCTGGAAGCCGTGGGTGCAGAAGCCCGCCAGCGCAGCCATGTAGTGGCCTTTGACGTCCCGGGCTTTCCCGGCATTGCGCGGCTGAGCATCCCCACCAACCACGGCGAAAACGGCGAACGCTGGTTCCACGGCAGCCAGATCGTCTCCGATGACCAGATTGCACGGGTGGCCTTGGCCAGCCGCGGCTGGGCAGAAGCCAAGCCGGAGCAGCGCGGCAAGCTGGCAAAGAGCTGGATCGAGGCGACCAACGGGCTGTTGCTGATCGGCCCGCCCATGGAAGTGGACGCGCTGACCAGCCGCGATTCGCCCTTTCAGCCCCCAGCCATTGAGCTGGCCCAGGACGGGGGCCTGACGGTGGTGGGCTGGCTGAGGCAGGTGGTCGGTTTTGGCGTGGCGGGCGGAGAGGTCTGTTACGTGGAAGGCCACTGGATGTTCAGCCCCGACGGCACCTGCCGCGTGTCGTGGGGCAGGCAGTATTCGCGCTCCGGATGAAGACGCTACCTGCCCGTGGCTGTGGCTCCCTCGCGCAGTGACCGGCGACGGATTCGCAACCAGTCAGGCTACTGTCAGGGTCGGGTGAAACCGGAGGTTTTTGCTTGCATCGCGGGTGCGTGTGATAAGGTATTGCCGTCGCGACGGCACCGCGCCGACGCTGCGGCTCAGATTCGCCTGGCACCGGCCTTGCGGACCGCAAACGAAGCAGCTCGCGACGCCACAGGGGCACGCGCCCCGCAGTATCCGAGAGACCGCCAGTGGCCTTCAGCCCGCACGTCGAGCAGGCGTTGGCGCGTCTTTCGAGGAGATGACGGACATGGCCAAGAAGTCGGACTACCTGAACAAGCAGCAGCTCGTGAAGCACATTGACATCACCAAGTTGCGCGACATGGACAAGCTGGTCGCCGCCATGGGCGACACCAGCTTCCAGGCCCGCAACCTCTCGCGCGCCGCTGACATCTTCGACATGGCCCTGCGTGACAAGGGCTGCAGCGTGGTGCTGTGCCTGGCCGGCAGCCTGGTTTCAGCCGGCCTGAAGAAGGTGATCGCGGACCTGGTCAACAACAACATGGTGGACGCCATTGTCAGCACCGGCGCCATCGTTGTGGACCAGGACTTCTTTGAAGGCCTCGGCTTCAGCCATTACAAAGGCACGCCGTTTGTCAACGACGCCGAGCTGCGCGACCTGGCCATTGACCGCATCTACGACCACTACATCGACGAAGATGAGCTGCGCGTCTGCGACGAGACCATGACCGCTCTGTTTGACGGCCTGGAGTCGCGCCCCTACGCCAGCCGCGAAGTGGTGCGCGAAATGGGCGCCTATCTGGTGAAGCACGGCAAGAAGCACGACGGCTTTGTGGAGGCCTGCTACAAGAAGAACGTCCCCATCTTCGTGCCGGCTTTCAGCGACTGCAGCGCGGGCTTCGGCATTGTTCTGCACCAGCACAAGCGCCTGGCGGCTGGCAAGCCCATGGTCACCCTGGACTCGGGCCGCGACTTCCTGGACCTGACCTACCTGAAGATGTACGCCAGCAAGGACACCGCCATCGTGATGATCGGCGGCGGTGTGCCCAAGAACTTTACGCAGGATACCGTGGTGGCCGCCGAGGTGCTTGGCCAGGAAGATGCCTCCATGCACAAGTACGCCATCCAGCTCACTGTGGCAGACGAGCGCGATGGCGCACTGTCCGGCAGCACACTCAAGGAGGCTTCCAGCTGGGGCAAAGTGGACCTCAGCTTCGAGCAGATGGTGTTCGGCGAAGCCACGGTCACGTTCCCGCTGCTGGCCGGCGCGGTCTACGCCCGCGGCGCCCACAAGGCGCGCAAGGGTCGCGAGCTCAGCCGCTGGTTTGAGGGCCCCAATTTCGTCGGGGCCAAGGGCCCCAAGGCCAAGGCCGCCAAGGGCAAGAAGGTGGCGGTTGGCGTCGGCGCCTGATCGCAGTTGCGAAGGTGCTCTGCTCATGTACCCAAGGGGGGCTTCGGCCCCCCTTGCTGTTTGCCGTGCCGTTGACCCTGCTTCTTGTCGCGTGCTACAGTCCGCCGCCCTTGCGCACCATGAGCAAAGACCCCGACAGCTCCGCAGCCCAGGCCGGGCCCGACGCCGCCCAGCGCGCGCAGAAAGCCATTCTGCAGCGGCTGTACGCGCCGGTGGCGACCGAGTTGGCTGAAGTAGAGCGCCAGTACCGGGCCGAGCTGTCGTCCGACGACCCGTACATCGCTAACCTGCTCGAGTACATCGAAGACTACAGCGGCAAGAAGCTGCGCCCGGCCCTGCTGTTACTGGCGGGCAAGGCCTGCGGCCGGGTTACGCCCGACCACCTGACCCTGGGCGTGGTGGCGGAGATGCTGCACACCGCCACCCTGGTGCACGACGACATCCTGGACGAGGCCCTGCTGCGGCGCAAGCGCGCCAGCATCAACGCCCTGGCCGGCAACGAGGTCTCGGTGCTGCTGGGCGACCACATCTTCAGCCACGCCTTTGAAGTCAGCCTGCGCTGCACCACGCCCCTGGGCGCCCGCGAGTTCAGCCGCGCCATGGCCAAGACCTGCTTTGGCGAAATCATGCAGGTCCACAACCGCAACAACTTTGAGCTGACCGAGGACCAGTACTTCCGCATCATTGAGGGCAAGACCGCCGAGCTTTACGCCACCAGCGCCATGCTGGGTGCGGCCTATGCGGGCGCAAACGAGGCCGTTGCGCAGGCCTTCTATGATTACGGCATGAACCTGGGGCGGGCCTTCCAGATCATGGACGACCTGCTGGACCTGCTGGGCGAAGAGGCCCTGGTGGGAAAGACCCTGGGCAGCGATGTGGAGAAGGGCAAGCCGACGCTGCCCCTGATCCATCACCTGCATGCGATTGCGCCGGCCCAGCGCAAAGCAAGCCTGGAAGCGGCCAGGGCCGGCCGTCGTGCCGACCTGCTGCCGCTTCTGCACGGGACCGGCAGCTTCAAGTACGCGGCGGGCGTGGCCAACCGGCTGGTGGCATCGGCCAAGTCGGGGCTGGATGTCATGGCAGTCAACCCGCTGCGTGACCTGCTGGATGAGGTGGCGGATTTTGTCCTGGCACGCGAGGCCTGATCATCACGCGCGCGGCGGCAGGGCCAGCACGCGTTCGTAGCAGGACTCCCACACCGGCAACAGGGCATCATGCCGAAAGCGCTTCTGCGCAATGGTGCGCCCGGCGTCGCCCATCTCGGCGCGCAGGTGGTCGTCCGTGAGCAACCTCCGCAGGCTGGCAGCCATGGCGGGTATGTCGCCAGGCGCATGCAGGAAGCCGCAACGCTGGTCCTGGACCACCTCAGGCAGGCCGCCGGTGTTGCTGCACACCACGGGCACGCCGCAGGACATGGCCTCCAGGGCGGCGAGGCCGAAGCTCTCGTAGTCGCTGGGCAGCAGGAAGGCGTCTGCCTGGGGCAGAAGCTCCCAGATGGCGTCGTAGGTGCCCACGAAGTTCACGCGCGAAGCCACGCCCAGCTTGCGGGCCAGCTCGCGGCAGGCGCCCACTTCGGGGCCGTCGCCGACCATGATCAACCGTGACTGCTCCACGCCGGCCGCAGCAAACACCCGGATCACGTCGGGCGTGCGCTTCACCTCGCGGAAGTTACTCACGTGCATGACCACGCGCTCGCCGGGTGCGGCCAGGTTGTCGCGCTTTTCCGGGCAGCAGCCCGGCGTGAAGCGGCTGGTGTCAATGAAGTTGGGAATCACCTCGATCTGCGTGGCGCCGCAGTCAATGGTTTCCAGCACGCGCTGTTTCAGCTCGGCGCTTACGGCGGTCACGCAGTCGCTCTGCTGGATGCCATAGCGGGTGATGGGCTGAAAGACGCGCTGCTGGCCGATCACGGTGATGTCAGTGCCATGCAGGGTCGTCACGATGCGCAGGTTGCGACCCTCGCTGTTCAGCATCTGCCGGGCCAGGCAGGCGCTGACCGCGTGGGGAATCGCGTAGTGCACGTGCAGCAGGTCCAGACCATACTGGGCGTGGACATCCATGATGGTGCCCGCCAGGGCGAGGTCGTAGGGCGGGTAGCGGAACAACGGGTAGGCCGTGACCTCAACTTCGTGATAGGTCAGGTTGCGGCGGAAGGCCTCAAAGCGAAACGGGATGGCGTAGCTGATGATGTGGACGTGGTGGCCCTTCTCAGCCAGGGCCGAGCCCAGCTCCGTGGCAACCACGCCCGAGCCGCCGTGGGTGGGATAGCAGACGATGCCGATTCGCATGAAGCTCACAACGGTGCCCCCGTCCCGGCCCGTCCCGGATAGTACCGCGGGTTCGTGATTTTGTGCGCAGCCGGATACTGTTGCCCGCAACACGACGGCGCCCGGGTTGCCCCGGGCGCCCTTGGCTGCGTGTGCCGGCTGGACTAGCGCTTGGCAGGTGCTTTGTCCAACGTTGCCTTGACTTCGATGGTCTCGCCGCCGCGGATATAGCGTACGGCGACTTCGGTGCCCGGCGCGACGGCAATCATCATGTCCGAGATGTCTGCAAAGGCGCGGATATGCCGGCCGTTCACGTGGGTCAGGATGTCGCCCTCGGCCAGGCCGGCACGGGCCAGCGCACCGCCCTCCTTGACCTTGGAGATGATGTAGCCGCCGGCCTTGCGGTCGGTGTTGTACTTGCCGCTGAAGCCCAGGCTGGACTTCGGCTCGGGCAGGCGGAAGGGGTCCATCATGCCCTGCAAGGGGTTGGTGCGGCCGCCGCCGCGGGACTCGTCGTCGCTGCGGGGCACGTTGCCGAACTGGCCGCTCTCGGTGGGGATGTCGTTGCGAGCGTTGATCTCCACGGTCTGTTCGCCGCGCTTGACGGTGAACGCAAACGACGAGCCGCGCGGCTTGGTGCCCACCAAGCCGTAATAACGGAAGCCGTTGTGCAGAGGCTTGCCGTCCATGGAGGTGATCAGGTCGCCTGTCTTGAAGCCGGCGTCGGCGGCCTCGGAACCTTCTTCCACGGTGCGCACCAGCGCGCCGCGTTCCTTGGCGTCCAGGTCAATCTTCAGGCCGCCCACCATGCCGTGGCGCACGACCAGGGCCCCGCCTTCCTGGGCCTTCAGCGTGGACAGGAAGTTGCGGATCTGGTTGGCCGGGATGGCGTAGCCGGCACCGGTATTGAAGCGCTTGCTGTGGCTGGCGATGTTGCGGCCATTGATGCCGATCACTTCGCCGTTCAGGTTGAAGCTGGGGCCGCCCGAGTTGCCGGGGTTGATGGCGGTATCAATCTGGATGCAGTCGTTGTAGCCGCCCTGGAAGCGGTGCGTGCAGGTGACCGTGCCCAGCGTGACGGTGGGCTCGCTGCCCTGGCCCGACAGCAGGAACGGGTTGCCCACCGACAGGCAGATGTCGCCGATCTGCACGGCATCGCTGTCAGCGAGTGCCGCAAAGGGGACCTTCTCGCCTTCTTTCAGGCGCAGCTTGCCCAGCACGATGTCGCCGCGGGGGTCAGCACCCACGGCGTCTGCCGTGAAGCGGCGGTTGTTGCCGGCCATCTTCACCACCATGTTGCTGGGGGCTGCAGCCTGGTTCCAGACGTGGTGGTTGGTCAGGAAGTAGCCGTCTTCAGTGATGCAGACGCCCGAGCCGCCGCCGATGAGCACGAAGGCCGGGTAGACCTTGGCGGTCAGGGCCCGTACTTCGGCGTCAGCCTTGTCCACGGTGGCGTTGGTGGCGGTTTGCGCATTGATCGCGGCGCCGCCCAGGGCAACGGCAAAGGCAAGCGCGGTAAGCAGTTTCTTCATGGGTGTTCTCCGGTTCTCTGGGTTCTCTTACGGGCGCTTGCCCAGGGTGACCTCAACAGTGAGCTCTTCTTCGCCGCGCAGCAGCTTGACCTTCAACACGTCGCCGATCTTGCACTTGCCGATCAAGGTCATCAGGTCTTCGACCTCGTTCAGGTCGGTTTCGTTGATGCGCAGCAGCACGTCGCCGTTGCGGATGCCGGACTTCTCGGCACCGCTGCCGGTGACCACGTTACCCACCTCAAGGCCGGGCTTGTCCGGCCACTTCTTCTCGGCCGCCACGCCCATGAAGGGGCGCTCCGGCCGCGAGATGAACTTGCCTTCCTTGAGGGCACCATAGGCGTCGCGAACTTCATGGATGTAGGCGGCGTAAGAAACGCCCGAGGCCTGGCCGAAAGTCTCGTGGTTATGCAGGGTCACCATGCCCACCAGGCGGCCGGCGTTGTCCACCACCGGGGCACCCAGCGTGCTGTTGCCGATACGGGCATCAAGCTGGAAGGCGCGCCCGTCTTCGCGGGCCAGTGCGCTGACAATGCCGTCGTTGACCAGCGTTCCCACCGGGTTCTGGCCGCGGCCGACCACGACAATCTGCTGGCCGCGCTCGAGCTTGACCTGGCCTTCCGGGAACTTGATGACGTTGAGCTGGGGGCAGGTCTTGTCAATCACGCAATCCAGCTCCAGCAGCGCAAGGTCAATCTGCTGATGGCGTCCCACCACGCGGGCGGGCCAGCGCTCGCCGTTGGGCAGGGTCACGGTAATGGCCTGCACAGCATCGCCGGCGCCGTCGGTCTTGAACTCGCCCAGGCAGCGATCCGAGATCAGGATGTGGTTGGGCCCCACGACCAGGCCGCTGAACGGCCCAAGGTCATAGCGGAAGAACGGATCCGAGAGGTCGGGCCCGCCCATACCGGGGAAAGACGGCTGAGCCGGGGCAGCTGCTTCGGCGCGTTCATAGTCAATCTCGACCGAAACCGTGCACCGCGCGGTGTCGCGCGCCACGGCAACGCGATGGCGTTCCAAGTCCTGGTGCAGCGGCACCGGGGGCGCGCTGACCAGCTTGACCGGGCTTGTTTCCTTGGCGTCCTGCGCGATGCCGAGTGTCGTGGCTGTTCCCACGCCCAGCAGCAGGATCATGGCAAATGCGATCTTCTTCATGGTAGGGATCCCCTGTCTGGTGGTTAGAAGTCCTCGGCCTTTTCGCCGGTAATCAGGTCAACGGTCTTTTCCTTGCCCGTGGCGGCGTCGCGCAGGGTGAGCTGGATATGCGTGCCCACCGGGACTCCGTAGCTGACGGGGATGGTGACTTCGCGGGCGCGACCCATCATGCCGCCGCCGATCTTGCGCTTGCGGACGATGTAGCCGACCCCCAGCATTTCGCGCAGGCGGTCGAAGTTGGGAATGCGGTAGTTGTCCACCCGCACCAGTTCCCAGCCCGTGGCGATGCCGGCCTTGGCTGCGGGACCGTTGGCGTCAACTTCGCTGATCAGGATGCGGCCGTCCTTGGTGCTCTTGGCCTTGAAGCCGAGCCAAGCCTGGGCCAGCTCGTCCTGGGCAATGCCCTTCTTGAGCTGCGGCAGCACAGCCCGGATCTGGTTGCTGGGCACGGCGCAGGCCAAGTGGCGGCCCGCCATGAAGTGCGAGCAGCTCATGCCGATGACTTCGCCCTTGAGGTTGAAAACGGGCCCGCCGTGGTCGCCGTCGTGCACCGCCACGTCAATCTCCAGCACGTTGCCCTTGTAGGGGTCGCCGCCGGATTCGGTGTTGTCGGGCTCCATCACATCCAGGGGCTCAAAGCGGTAGAAGCCCGAGATGGTGCCGTAGCTGAAGCTGATGCGGCCGTCCACCAGCAGGCTGTCCAGGCAGTTGCCCAGTCCGACTGCGGTGCTGCCCATGGCCATCTCATCGGAGTTGCCCAGGGCGACCGAGGGCAGGGCCGGGTGGCCGGAGCCCATGCGGGCCAGCAGCAGCAGGTTGCGGCGGTCCACCCCGACCACCGTGCCTTCAAACTCGGTGCCGTCGTGAGCCATCATCCACAGCTTGTCCCCGGCGTTCATGTAGGGGTTGTCGGGGTTGGCGGTGCGCAGCGGGCCGGCCTCGATGTCGGTGACGACATACTCGCCGTCCACGACAAAGCCGCTGCAGGCCTGCGCGTCGCCTGCCTGCTGGTCGGCGCCGAACTTGGGCCGTTCCGGCGCCAGCGCGACCACGCTGGGCGTGAGGGCGTTGGCCAGGGCCACGCGCTCCTGCTGCAGCGAGCGCAGCGTCGCAGGAGGGCTGGTCTCGGCTGTGACGGAGGGTGTAAAGGTCAGCGCCGCCGCACCCAGCGCTGTGGCGGCAAGTGCCGCGACAGCCCATGTGCGCGCGCGGCCGAACGGACCGGCTTTGCTGGCAAGTGGCATGCTTCGTCCTTTCACGGTGGCCTGTCGGGGCGCATTCGCCACGACGTTGCGTAAGTCCTGACCCTTCTACGGGACAGGCCTAGTCATGCGGTGAGGAAAAACCTCACGTTCACAGACCGAGTTTGTGCAGCTTGCCGCTGAGATCCGCCATTGTGAAGGGCTTGTAGAGGATGTCGGTGAAGTGGCCCTCTTCGCGGGCTGCCTTCACCATCTCGTGCCCTTCATCCAGACCGGTGATGACCAGGATGCGCGCTTCGGGCCGAAGCATCGAGATGCTGTTGATGGCCAGGTTGCCGTTCATGCCCGGCATCATCATGTCTACGGTGATCAGATAGAACTCTTCCTCGGCGGCGCGACGGAAACCTGCCACCGGGTCAGTTTCCACGACGACATCACAGCCAACGGCCTCAAAGTACCGGCCAATCAGCTCGGCGATGTCCGGCTCATCATCGCAGATCAGGACGCGCTTGCTCACGCCCTGAAAGTTACAGCAAACAGAAAAAGGATCAAGAAAACCCGATTGCTTGATTGCAAGCGGCGCAACTACCGCTGCTTCTCCAGTTCGCGGTGAATGGCCTGGAACGAGTCCTGCAACAGGTCCTTCCGGCAGGCCGCCAGGGCCTCAGCCTTGGTATCGCGGCGGATCTCCTTGTTCTTGACGGTGTCTGTCGCGAACGACTTGCTTTCGCCCTTCTTGGTCAAGGTGTAGGTCAACGAGCCGTCAAAGATCGCGTACAGCTCGGCACCCATGAACTTCGGGTTCCTGGTGCAGGTCAGCGTCATGTCCACTTTCAGCACCACTTCGTGGTCAGACTTGGAGCCAACCTTGTAGCGCATCTGTTCGAACTGCTCCGTCAGCCAGGTCACGGCTGCCGCGTCCTCGTTCACCATCTCGATGTAGACCTTGAAAGTGCCGCGAGTGGGCGGGGGCAGCGGCTTGGGTTCCTTGGGCTCTTCGCCGGGTTCCGGCTTGGGTTCCGGCTCCGGTTCCGGCTGTGTGTCCGTGCCGGGTTCCGGGGGTACTTCCAGGCCTTGCGGCTGGGGCAAGGCGTTCAGGCGCTCGCGGAGGTCCTTGCGGGTGGGGGCCAGCTTCAGGGCGGCTGCCAGCGCAAAGGCCTCCTCTGTGTCCATGGCGAACTCGTGGCAGAAGTCCGCCAGCTTCAGGACCGAGGCCAGGTTCTGGAAGTTCGTGGCCCGCTTGCGCAGGTCAATGTGCTTGTCACCGCGTGTGTAGGGCCAGCGAATCAGCAGCACCATGCCGTCACCGATGTCCAGCGTGACGCCGTCCTCGTCCACCTTCTTCAGGTTGCCTTCCAGGTCTTCCCCGCTCTTAAGATGAATGGTGGTCTTGTCAGGCTGGGCATCACCGCCGTCTTGCGCGGCAATCAAGCCGGCCAGCAGGGCAAGCAGCAGCACACAGGCGGCGCTTCGGGTCATGGTCAAGCCTCCAGGGCGGCAACCAGGGCGCGAAACGCCTCGCCCGGCTGTTCTGCCTGCAGAAGTGCTGCTCCCGCGGCCACGCGCTTCACACCCAGGGGGCGCAGACGCGCGGCATTGCCGGAAGTCACGCCACCGATGCAGAACACGGGGAACCCCGGGAGGGTCTCGTGCACCTCGGCGACGACCTGCGGCAATGCAAACGATTCTACGTTCTTGCTGCCCGTGGGGAACATGGCCCCGAGGCCAATGTAGTCGGCCCCGCCCTTGGCGGCTTGCGCGGCTTCTTCCATGTTATGGGTGCTAACGCCCACCAGGGCGCCGTGGCCAACCACGATGCGCGCTGCCTGCAGGGGCAGATCGCGCTGGCCCACGTGCACGCCGGCGGCGCGCAGGGCGCAGCAGACGTCGGCTCGGTCGTTGACCAGCACACAGCTTTCGGCGCCGGCCTGCCCCATGAACTGCTCGCCAAACTCGCACAGGTCGCGGCCTTCGGCATCTTTCTCGCGCAACTGGAACAGCCGCGCGCCGGCGTCCAGCAAAGCCCGCAGCGTTTCTTGCCATGGGCCGCGACACAGGGCGCGGGTGAAGATGACCATGACCCGCGCGTCGCGCAGGGCCTTGCGGCGCGGCGCGGCAACAAAAAGCTGCTGCTCGCCGGTGTACAGCAGATAGCGCGCCTTGGCAGCCAGCGCGGCGGCGCGCGCGGCTAAAGGCTTGGCGTATTCTTCCAGCACCCGCAGTGCCTCTTGCGCGCGCTTCAGGCCCGCCAGGGCCACGTCGCCGGGAGTGTCGCGCCCGGTGGGGGAGTGCGGCTGGAGGCCTGGGTCGTGTTCGACGTCGCGGCTTTCCAGCAGGCGGGCGGGCTCAGGCAGCAGGCCGGAGAACTCGGCCAAAGCCCGGCGAACGTCGCGCAGGAGTTCGAGGCAGAGGGTGTCTTCCAGGCAGAGGCGGGAGTACTCTTCAGCGGTGCGCACGCCCTCGCGGGCGCGGTTCAGGTTGGCGTCCAGGATGCGCAGCACGGGGTCCATGGCGCGATGATAACGCTTGCTGCGCGCGCCGCGACGGGGGTTGCGTTGCATCCTCAATGAACGGGGGGCGTCCGTTCCGTCCCGCTTCCGCGACGGGCGCTCGCGACACGCGCCCTCCGGGCTTCTGTCACTCGCTGTCGCGGAAACGACTGCAAGCGACGGATGGAGCCACCCCCGAATTCAATTGCGACGCACCAGTACCTTCACGGGGCTTGCAACGGCGCACCGGCCAGCCTATGCCCATGGCATGAGCTACGACAACTACGAGCACCCGCTGGTGGGCCGGTACGCGGCCAAGGAAATGCGCGAACTGTTTGGCGCCCGCAAGCGCTTTGGCCTGTGGCGACGCCTGTGGTTGGCCCTGGCTGAATCCGAGCGTGAGCTGGGCCTGCACCAAATTACCGAAGAAGCCCTGGTCCAGATGCGGGCCAACCTGGACCCCACGGACGAGCAACTCAGGAAGGCTGAAGCCTACGAGAAGCAGTTCCGCCATGACGTCATGGCGCACGTCCACGCCTTTGGCGACGTGGCCCCCGCTGCCAAGGCGGTCATACACCTTGGCGCCACGAGTTGCTTTGTCACCGACAACGCCGACCTGATTCTCATGCGCGAGGGCCTGCGGCTGTTGCTGCCGCGTCTGCGCGGCGTGCTGGAGGCATTTGGCAGCTTTGCCCGGCGCGAAGCAGCCACGGCCTGCCTGGGTGCTACGCACTTCCAGGTGGCGCAACTCACCACGGTGGGCAAGCGCGCCTGCCTGTGGATGCAGGATCTGGTGGCCGATTACCACGAGCTGAAGCGCCTGGCCGACTCCATGCCCCTGCGCGGCGTGAAGGGCACCACCGGCACGCAGGCCAGCTTTGTGGAGCTGTTCGAGGG
>JADLBZ010000120.1 GCA_020847415.1 Planctomycetota bacterium | reverse complement strand
CGACTTCGCGCGTTGTGCGGCCCATTATCAGTGCTTCCACCAGCAGCGGCACCCTGCATGAGGCGTCGGGCACGGTGCCGCCCCTGGGCTGGCGCAAGCTGGCCTTCCGCTTTCTGCCGGCGCCCGGGCCGGAGTGCGCGGTACGCCTGCGCCTGCGGCTGGATGACGCGCTGATGCACGAGCAGACGGTGCTGGCGGCGGTGAAGGGCCGCCACGACATACGCAAGGTGACTTTCACGAGCAGTATTGACGGCAGCGTGCAGTATTACGGCCTGAACCCGGCCCGCCGAGACGACGGGCCGGCGGCACCCGCCCTGGTGCTCTCACTTCATGGCGCCAGCGTCGAGGCCATCGGGCAGGCCCACGCCTATGGCCGAAAAGACTGGTGCCACGTGGTGTGCCCCACAAACCGGCGGCCCTATGGTTTTGACTGGGAAGACTGGGGCCGCCAGGACGCCCTGGAGGTGCTGGCCCACGCGCAAGCCAGCCTGCGCCACGACCCGAGCCGAGTGTACCTGACCGGCCACTCCATGGGCGGCCACGGCACCTGGACGGTGGGCGCGCACTTCCCGGACCGGTTTGCGGCCATTGCGCCCAGTGCCGGCTGGCAGAGCTTCTGGACGTATTCCGGCGGCGGCATCGCAGTGCCGGAGGGCGACGCCGTGGGGGCCGTGCTGCGGCGAGCCTCTAACCCCAGCGACACCCTGTTGATGAAAGACAACTACCGGCGCCAGGCGGTGTACATACTCCACGGCGACGCCGACGAAACGGTGCCGGTGACCGAGGCTCGCGCCATGCGCGACGCCCTGGCCCCGTTCCACAAGGACATGCAGTGTTTCGAGCACCCGGGCGGCGCCCATTGGTGGGATAATGATTCAGAGCCCGGCGCTGCCTGCGTGGACTGGCCGGGGTTCTTTGACCTGTTTGCGGCCCGGCGCCTGCCCGCCGCCGCCGAGATTCGCGAGTTTTCATTCACTACCGTCTGCCCCGGCAACTCTGCGACCTGCTACTGGGCGACCATCGTGCAGCAGCAGCGGCCGCTGCTGCCCAGCCGCGTGGACCTGCGCTGCGACCCGCAAAGCCGCCTGGTGCGCGGCCTTACGGACAACGCTAGGCGCGTGGCCCTGGACCTTTCGCACCTGGAGCCGGGCAACCCGGTGACGATTGCACTGGATGACTCGGGCCCCGGCGAGCTGCCCTGGCCCAAGAACGGAGTCTTCAACCTGTTGCGCACCGAGGCCGGCTGGCAGGAGAGTGCGCTGCCCGCCACCGAGAAGAACCCCGCGCGCGGCGGCGGCTTCAAGAACGCGATGCGCAACCGCTTCGTGCTGGTGTATGGGACCGGCGGCAACGAGACCGAGCAGCGGGCGGCCTTTGACAAAGCGCGGCTGGACGCAGAGCA
The DNA here is from genome assembly GCA_020847415.1 of Planctomycetota bacterium. Taxonomy (GTDB): domain Bacteria; phylum Planctomycetota; class UBA8742; order UBA2392; family UBA2392; genus JADLBZ01. The sequence goes on along the minus strand of JADLBZ010000120.1, from coordinate 7,074 downwards.
GTTTGGCTACCGGGGCAACGGTTCAGTGGAAGTGATGCCGGACACAGAGTTTGACCCGGCGTTGGAGCCCGGTCGCTGTGTGGTGCTGTACGGGAACGCTGACACTAACCGCCACTGGCAGACCCTGCTGGCAGGCAGCCCGGTGACGGTGTCCCGCGGCAAAGTGACGGTGGGGAGTGTGTCCATGGACGGCGACCATTCCGGGCTGCTGCTGGCCCGCCCGCACCCCTTGCACAGCGGCTCGATGGTGGCCGCGGTGGGGGCAACCGGGGCCGACGGCATGCGCGCCACCCTGCGCCTGCCGTACTTCCTGGCAGGCACCGGCGTGCCGGACTTCGTGGTTCTTACCGCCGACCTGCCAAGCAAAGGCCTGGAAGGCGTGCAGGCAGCCGGCTTCTTCGGCAATGACTGGTCCTACGTTGCTTCGGAGTCGGCCTGGCGCTGAAAAACTCAGTTTTCTGCTGCGTGCAGAGTGAGTATTGGCTATAGGTAATGACCTTATTGAGTTCCGAATCATTACCTGACAGGAGACGTCGTGAGCGAAGAGAAGAAGGGTAAACGTTCCACCGAGAACACTGCCGAGAAGATGTCCTATGTGGCCGAGATCGTGAAGGCCGACCCCAAGCTGACGCTGAATGCGGCCGGCAAGCAGGTGGTTGGCAAATTCGGCACGCGGCTGGCCTACGGCAAACTGCGCGAGGCGTTTGTGGGTGCCGGCGGCGCGGTGGACACGCGGCGCGGCCAGCAGGGCAAGGGTCGCGGCCGCAAGGCAGGCAAGGCCAAGGCAGCCCGTGGCGGCAGCAAGCGCTCTCGCGAAAACACGTCTGCCAAGCAGGCCATGGTGGCGGACCTGGTCAAGGGCAACCCCGACATCACCATGAACGAGGTAGGCAAGCTGGTGACCCAGAAGTTCAAGACGCAGCTTGCGTTCCCGCGCCTGCGCGAGGCGTTCAAGGCGGCCGGCGGCAAGATCGGCAAGCCGGGGCGTCGCCGCAAGCCGGGCAAGTTTGTCGAGCGTCGTTTCGGCCGTCGCGCCAGCGACCAGGCTGCTGCCCGCACCGCGCGCACACTCAGCGCCATGCCCCGCCACGTGGTCATCATCCACGCCGACGGCCTGGTGCACACCCACGAGTTCAACAGCCGCTCCGAGGCCAGCAGCTTCGCCGGCAAGCAGGTGCAGCAGGGCGTGGCCACGACCAGCATCGGCTACTACGAGCGCCAGGCGCTTGAAGTGAATGTTGGTGTATAGTGTTGCATCCACATTGAAATTGGGAGTGCCCGTTCCGTCCCGCTGCCGCGTTAGGCCGCGACGGGAGCTCGCGACACGCGCCCTCCGGGCTTCTGTCGCTGGCTGTCGCGGACAGGACCGCAGGCGATGGATGGAGCCCCGCCCCCCGATTCAATCGTGTTGTACCAATAGTCAGTATTGCTTTGATCACGGGCCCGGTTCGCCGGGCCCGTTGCTGTTTCCGGCACGCCGGGCCACGAACAGGCGGGCCGAGCGTGCGCGCGGGTTGTCTCGCACTTCCTGTGCGGTGGGGCGAATGCCGTTGACATCGGCTTGATCGAACAAGCCCTCTGCCAGGCCTGCCGCCAGCGCATCGCGCACGCGGCGCTCTTCGCCGGAGTGAAACGTAATCAGCGCCGCGCGGCCGCCCGGGTTCAGCACCCAGGGCAGGCTGCGCAACAGTTGCTCGAGGTTGGCGGGCTCGCGGTTCACCGCCATGCGCAGGGCCTGGAACACCGGCGCCGCGGGGTGCTTGTCGCCGGCGCCGCGGCGCCGGAAGGTTACCGGGTTGATGCCCGCCGCCCGCAGGGCGGTATCTGCCAGGTCGCGGGTGGTGCGGGGTGGGCGGGCTTTCAGGGCCGCCGCCAGCTCGGCCGCTCGCTGCACGTCGCCGTTCTCGTGCAGGATCTGCTCCAGTTCCTCGACGCTTGCTTGCGCGACCAGGTCTGCCGCGGTTCGCCCCCGGGTGCGGTCCATGCGCATGTCCAGGGGGCCGGCGCCCTTGAAGCCAAAGCCGCGCTCGGGCTTGTCGAGCTGCATGCTGGAAACTCCGAGGTCCGCCAGCAGGCAGTCCACACCTTGCAGGCCCTCGGTTTGAAGGATGGCGCCAATGCCCGCGAAGTTGCCCTGGTGGGCGCTGATCTTCAGCCCCTGCTGCGCCAGCCTCTCGCGCGTGCGGGCCAGTTCCTCTCCGTCCAGGTCCACGGCAATCACTGTTGCCCCGGTGCGGGCCAGCGCTGCGGCATGGCCGCCATAACCCAGCGTGCAGTCCAGCACGGTTTCGCCGGGCTGCGGGGTCAGGGCCGTCAGCACTTCCTGCAGCAGGATGGGCACGTGCGAACCGGCCGGCGTGCGCCCTTGGGCCCGCACATGCGCCGTAATCTCCGGGAAGCGGGTCGGATCGTGTTCCTTGTAGCGCTCCTCAAACGTGCGCGGGTGCGTGCCCGCGTACCGCTTGCGGCGCTTGTGCTTGCCTGGCTGCGGCTGCTCCATGGGGCGAGCTTACCACGCCGGAGCCCCGGCGGCCTGTAGGTGTCGGCTACTCGCCCAGGCTTTCGCGCAGGAACCAGAGGCGGCAACCCGCAGCGCGAACGAAACGCGGCCGGAAACGAAAGCGCCCGGGCGCTCAGGCCCGGGCGCTGCACGTTGAAGTCGCTACGCCCCCAGTTCCTTCAGGGCGAGCTCAGCCTGGTCCTTGCTCGGCGTCTTGCCGTGCCACTTGTGGCCTTCTTTCTCCATGTAGGAGACGCCCTTGCCCATCACCGTGGTGGCGATAATGGCCGTGGGCTTGCCCTTGGTGGCTTCCGCCTCGGCAAACGCGGCGAAGAGCTGCCGGAAGTCGTGTCCGTCGGCGGTCACGACGTGCAGGCCAAAGGCGCGCAGCTTGGCATCCAGGGGATCAATGTTCATTACGTCGCGGGTGCGCCCGTCAATCTGGGCGTCGTTGCGGTCCACGATGATGCACAGGTTGTCGGCCTTGTAATGGGCGGCCGCCATGAAGCTCTCCCAGGGCAGGCCTTCCTGCAGTTCGCCGTCGCCCAGCAGGGTGAATACGCGGGATTTGCGGCTGTCCGCACGCAGGGCCAGCGCCATGCCCAGGGCTCCGCATACGCCGTGGCCCAGGCTGCCGGTCGAGAGCTCGATGCCCGGCGTCTTGTGCATGGCCGGGTGTCCCTGCAGGTGACTGCCCAGGCGGCGCAGCTCGTCCAGCCACGCAGCCGGGAAGAACCCGCGTTCAGCCAGCGCGGCATACAGGATGGGGCAGATGTGGCCGTTGGAGAGCACCACGCGGTCGCGGTCTTCCCACTTGGGGTTCTTGGGGTCGTGACGCACCCAGCCGCCGAAGTAAAGGGCCGTGAAGACATCGGCCATGCCCAGGCTGCCGCCCGGGTGGCCCGAGCCCGCGCGCGTCAGCATGCGTACCACGCTGATGCGCATGCGGCGGGCGGTGTCCGTGAGCTGCTGTTGCAGTTGGGGCGTAAGTTCAGGCATAGGGATTTCCCGGCTGGCCTCTTTCCTTGCGGGGGCAGACAGTATATTGCCGCGCTCGAATGTTCCGGGGTGTGGGCAAGTTGGTGATTGGTGGCGGTAGTCTTCTTGCGGTTGCCTGCCGATGGAAAGGGCGCGATGGACGACGTTTCCGTGCTGTTGAATGCGCTGCCTTACCTGCGGCGCTATCGCGAGAAGGTGTTTGTCGTCAAGGTCGGCGGCGAGATAGCCAAGACGCCCGAGGCGCTGGACGTGTTCGCCCAGGACATCGCCATGCTGGCCCAGCTCTCCATCCGTATTGTGGTGGTGCACGGGGGCGGCCCCCAGCTTGATGACGTCTCGCGCAAGATGGGCGTGGTGCCCGAGAAAGTGGCCGGCCGGCGCATCACCGACGACAGCACACTGGAGATGGCCAAGATGGTGTTCGCGGGGGCCATCAACACGGACATCCTGGCTGCCATCCGCAAGCACGGCGTGCTGCCCGTGGGGCTATCCGGCCTGGACGGCGAAGTGCTGACCGCCACGCGCCGCCCTCCCAAGGATATGACCGATCCCGCCACCGGCGAAACCCGCACGGTGGACTTCGGCAACGTGGGCGACATCCGCGACTGCAACCCGGCCCTGCTGCGCACGCTGGTGGAGAACCGCTATATCCCCGTGCTGTGCAGCCTGGCCTGCGACGAAAACGGCAAGATCCTGAACATCAACGCCGACACCGTGGCCAACGTGGTCGCGGCCGAGCTGCAGGCCGAGAAGCTGATCATCCTTTCCAACACCAACGGCGTGCTGCGCGACCTGAAGGATGCCGAGAGACGCTACGTGTACCTGACGCTGAGCCAGGCGCAGGAGCTGATCCGCTCGGGCGCGGTCTCGGGCGGCATGGTGCCCAAGCTGCAAGGCGTGGTGGACGCCGTAACCAGCGGCGTGAAGCGCGCCTGCCTGATCAACGGCCTGGTGCCGCACTCGCTGCTGAAAGAGGTCTTCACGCGCACCGGCCAGGGCACGCTGGTGCTGGCTGACGCCGCCGAGAAGGAATACCTCGAGCGCGGGTAGGCGGGTGTGTGCCCCACTGGCGCTGAGCAGGCTCTCAGGCCAAGCGACGCGTCACCACCTGCCCGGGCCGCAGCCCGGCGTCCGTGATCTTCTTGACCGCGGCCGCCAGCAGGGGGTGTTCGCCGCGGGCCACGCCCTCGGCGGGCGGCTGTCCGCTTGCTTCCACGATGTTGCCTGCGATACGGCGCTTGAAGTAGTTCATGGCGGTTACCATGCGCTCGAGCGCTTTGCCCGGCTGGGTGACCTTGGCCGGTTGCAGGGTAAAGCTGACCGCCTGCGCGGGGCCGCGCGCGCCTGCCGTGAGCGGTGCGGTGCTGGAGACCGTGAAGGTGGGCTCGTCGCTGGCCATGACGCCGAACCAGCCAAACGCCGTGCCCGCGCGGCGCATGCCCAGGCACAGGCAGCAGTCAATCACCTGGGCCAGGTCAAAGCTGCCCGTCAGCTTGAGCGTCAAAGCATCGCGGAACCGGCCCTTGAGTGCTGCCAGGCCGCTGCTGCGCTGGGCCGCCTGGGCGGGGGTCTCGGCGGGCGGCTGTTTCTGGCGCTTGAGTGTCTTGGCAATGCGCCCGGCCACCATCTCGAACATTCCCAGGTCGTCTTCCGCCAGCGCCTGCCCGGAGGCCGGGAACAGCTCCTGGGCCACCAGTATCTGCACGGGCTCGGGGCTGAGGGGGCCGATTTCCAGCCACGGCTCGGACGCGCTGCCGCGCCCGAACAGGTGTACGTCGGTCAGGCTTTGGAAGAGGCCCTGGCCCAGCAGCGCGTTCAGCGGCTGGGGAGGGCTGGAAGGCTGGCCGTCGCTGATCTGGAGAGCGTAGAAGGCTGCCGGTGAGAACTCCTTGTCCTGGGGGAGTTCACGGATGGCCGGCACCAGGTGAGCGGCCTCTTCGCTGGGAGCTTCTTCGGCGGCGAAGTCGCCCATGCCGTCCGGCTGAAGCTCGAAACCATCGGGCTTGAGTTCGTTGCTCATGCTGACCCTTGTTGTGGTGCCCCAGAGGATAACGTCTGCCGCGCGGCTGGGTAGGTCAGTCCGTGTCCTGTTTGGGCAGGCCGGCCAGCAAGGGGGCCACACGCGCGCCCAGCCAGCGGGAGAAGCGGCGGGCATCTTCGCTGACCATGTGCGAGCCGTCGGGCAGGTCCATGTCACGGAACTCAGGGTTGTCGCGGAAGTGCCAGGCCCGGCCGGGGAAGGCCTCGACCAGGCGGTCCCAGTAGAGGTGGTCAGGAAAGACCTCCTGCTCGGCCTCGTAGAGCACGCCGCTGGACGGGAAGCGGACAAAGACCACGACGCAGCCGCGCTGTGCCAGGGTTCGGTCGATCTCGATCAACTCGGCCAGCAGGGCCTCCCAGCGGTTCTCGTCAATGCCTGCACGGTACACGGATTGAGCACAGTCACTCCTCACCTTGGCAAGCCGCGCTCGCTCTTCAGTGTCGGGAAGCCCCTCGAGCCAGCCATCGTCCCAGGCAGTCATCGTTGAGCGGTATTGCGGCCAGTAGGCCGAGTCCATGTTCCGCCAAACGTAGCGCAGCCAGAGCTTGGCTTGTATCGGGAAGTGGGCAGCGCCCGTTGACATCCGCCATGTGTATGTCTCGGTCTTGATGAGCTCTGCAAGAGCAGACGCATGTGTGGCGCGCATGAGTGCGGCAGACACATCCGGGCTCGGGCGATCCGTATAGAATGCGGCAGGAAGCACGTCGGCAACGAGCCCGGCCGGTGTTCGTTTCCGCTCTGCGGATGCTCTCAGGAAGAGCGCCGACGAAGTGGCTGGACACGCCACAATGTGCAGGTCCGCCGCATTGGGCGGGACGTGAAGACGGACCTCTTGAGGCGAGACTCCCGTGTACACGCGCGAGCTGCCAAGGAACAGAACTTGAGGCGCGCCCGCATCTACTGCCGCGTCGAATCTCGCCGCGGCTCTGGCCGGTTCCTCGTAGCGGGGGGTCGGTTTGACGCCCGTTTGCGTCAACATGACTTCCCATCCGGCCAGCAGGGCCAACGCCAGCAGGGCAGCCAGCAGCGCCGTGCGCGGGCGTGCCGCCGGCGGCAGGCGCAGGTGCGCGCTGGCGGCCATCTGCTCGGCCCTAGAACTGGAAGTAGATGCACTCGGCACTCTGGCCTCCGGATGTCAGGGCAAAGAACAGGGCAAGGGCGGTCGCGATCGCGGTCAACAGCCAGCCGGCCTGCTGGCTCCGCTTTCCAACAACAGCAATCGCGCCCGGGGAGGCGAAAGCCTGAGGCGTATGGGTGCGAGTTCGCTGCTCATGCTGGCCCTTGTGATAGCTCGTTGCTGCCGACTAAAGGATAGCGTCTGCCCCGTGCGGCTGGGTAGGTCAGTCCGTGTCCTGTTTGGGCAGGCCGGCCAGCAAGGGGGCCACACGCGCGCCCAGCCAGCGGGAGAAGCGGCGGGCATCTTTGCCGACCATGTGCGAGCCGTCGGGCAGGTCCATGTCACGGAACTCAGGGTTGTCGCGGAAGTGCCAGGCCCGGCCGGGGAAGGCCTCGACCAGGCGGTCCCAGTAGAGGT
>JADLBZ010000119.1 GCA_020847415.1 Planctomycetota bacterium | reverse complement strand
GCGCGGGCCACCAGTTCCTTGCCGGTGCCGCTTTCGCCCAGCACCAGCACGGGCACGGTGCTTTGGGCTGCCCGGCGCACCATGTCGGCAACCTCGGCCAGTTGGGGTGCCTTGCCCAGCAGGCCGGGCAGCACTTCATCGGTGCCCTGCGGCGAAGCAGGGGCGGGGCGGCTTTCCGCAATGGCGCGCTCAACCTTGAACTCGAGCTCAGCAAGGTCAAAGGGCTTCTCGATGAAGTCCGAGGCGCCCAGGCCCATGGCCTCCACGGCGTCGCGGACGCTGCCGTGGGCGGTAATCATGATGAAGGGCGGGGCGCTCTTGTCGGCGGCCAGGGCGCGCAGCAGGCCCAGGCCGTCGAGCTTGGGCATCTTCAGGTCGCTGACCACGGCATCGAACCGGCCCCCACGGGCCAGCTTCAGGGCGACTTCGCCGTTCTCGGCCTGCGTGACTTCCATGCCTCGCGCGGCAAGGGCCATGGCCAGCATGTCGCGCATGCTGGCCTTGTCGTCGGCCACAAGCACCTTGGGGCGGTCGCTCACGATTCGTCCTCACGCAGGAATGTGGCACGGAACATCGTACCCCCGGGGCCGGTCCGCACCAACACGAGATCGCCCCCCAGGTCGCGTAACAGCCGCCGCGCTATGGCCAACCCCAGCCCCGTGCCGTCGGCTTTGCCGGTCACGAAGGGCTCGAACAGCCGCCCGCCCACCTCGGGCGGAATGCCGGGGCCGCTGTCCTCTACTTCCACGCTGACTTCTTTGCCCTTCAGGGCGGCGCGGATGGTAAGCGTGCCGCCGTTCTCGGCCATGGCCTCGGCGGCGTTGACCGCGAGGTTCGACAGCGCCTCGCGCAGGGCGGTGCTGTCCACCTCGACCTCCAGCCTGGGCAGCTTCAGCTCGACCGCCACCTTGCCGCCGCCCGAGGCACGGGCTGCCTCCCCCACCGGGCGAAGGGCGGATTCCAGGTCCAGTTTCTCGACCGAGCCGTGGGCGCCGCGGCTGAACTGCAGGAAATCGCGAACCACGCGGTCCAGGGCGCCGATCTCGGCGATCAGCTTGTCGGCAATCTGGCGCTGCATGGGCTCGTGCAGGCTGCGCGCCAGCAGTTCCACGTACCCGCGCAAGGCGGCGAGGGGGTTCTTGATCTGGTGGGCCATGCCCGCCGAGAACTGGGCCAGCTCGGCCAGGCGGGTTTGGCGTTCCAGGTCTTTGTGCAGGCGGTTCCAGGCGCCGGCCAACAGGGCAGCAGCACCCAGCGTCACGACCAGCACTCCCAGCACCGTGGCCAGCAGGGCATTGCGCACGGCTGAGAGGCGGTCCGCGTAGTCAGCTTCCAGCTCCACCGCCACGGCAAAGTCGCTGGCGGCGCCGTCTTCGCGGCGCACGGGGGCAAAGCCGTTGCGGTACAGGCGGCCCTGGTCGTCGGTATAGGTGATGGTGGCCAGGGGCCCGCGGGCAAAGCAGGCCTCCAGCTCGTTGGCGTCGTTGCCAAAGCCGAAGTCCCGCCCGCCGCCAAAGGCGCCCTCGGTGTCCAGGACCAGCGAGCCGTCGCGGCGCAGCACAGCCGCCCGGCGCACGCCGCTGGGTCCCTGCAGGGCGCGCAGCCGGTTGCGGTAAAGCACCGTCACGGCGTCTTCGGCGCCGGGCAGGGCAGCGAGTGCCTCCGGGTCCAGTCCGCCCGCGGCCCCGGCGGCGTAACTCTTGAGGCGGCGCTCCAGCTGCGCTTCCAGGCCCTGCTCCACCTGCGAGTAAGCAACGAGCGCGCCCGCCGCGAGCGCGCCCGCCACAATGAACGTGAACGCCCACCCCAGCACAACACTTCGACCGGCGGCAGGGCGCGTTGCCATTAGAACCCGATCTCCAGGAAGGCCGTGATCTGGTTGTTCGCGTAGCCGCCGTTGTCAATGTCGCTGGTGCGGCGGGTGTAGCTGTAGCGGGCGCCGGCGTGCATGAAGGCCCAGAAGTTCCAGCTCAGCTCGGTCCAGAACTGCACGTAGCGCTCGAACACCGTGACGCTGCCGCCGCCGTTGATGCGGTAGAAGGCCTCCAGGTCGAGGCGGTCGTCGAACTCGCGGTTCCAGGCGTGCAATCCCGCCGTGATGCGCAACTCGTCCACGAAGTTGAAATCGGCGGCGGCGCGCAAGCCGTACTGCCAGTAACGGTCGTGGCCGTGGGCGCTGTCGTCCTGGCGTTGGATGTAGACGCGACCGGTAGCCTCAATCAGGCCCACGTCCAGGGTCCAGTCGGCGCCGACGTCCACGTCCATGAGCTGGACCCGGTCGTCCAGGTGCGAGTAGCTGCCGTCGTCCATCAGGTCAAACTGGTCGCGGAACCACTCGTAGTCAAAGCGCGCGTAGGGCTTGATCTCCAGCACGTCCCAGAAGTTCAGGCCGATGCTGAAATCCGCGCCGATGGCCCAGCTGTCCAGGCTGTCAAGGCTGAGTTCTTCGCTGAAGTCCTGGGTGCGGCCGTGCAGGCCCAGCTCGAACACGACAAACGAGACCGAGTAGCCGATATGGGCGCGGGCAACGGCACCGGCGGCGCGCAGGTCATCGCGGCGGGTGATGGGGCCCAGGATCTCGTAGGTCTGGAGCTGCTGGTACAGCACATCGGCACTGAGGCCGCAGCCCAAACCGCCGCCGCCGTAGGGAAGCTTGAAGAACCCGCCCAGCTTCAGGTCCCACAGGTTGGCGTCGGGGTCGCCAAAATGCAGGCGACCTGCCAGCGTCGCCCGCGTGCCGAAGGCAAACAGGCCCAGGTTCATGCCCGCGTACAGGTCCGCCAGGCCGTCCACGAAGGCGCCGGTGTCTTCGTCGCGGTCTACCTTGAACAGGTTGTCATCGTAGCCGACAGAAGCCCGGGCCCGCATGCCGATGCCGGTGCGGTCGCGCCCCAGGGTCAGGGGCAGGTACACGCCATCGGCGGCACCGCCCACTTCGGTGTCGGCAATCGAGCCTTCATCGGCGGGCTGCTCTGCTTCAGGTCCTTCCGCGGGGGCGGGGTTATCGCCCTCCTGCTCTGCAGCCAGCGGGGAGGCAGCCAGCACCAGCAACGCGATCAGCCATCGCTTCATGGACAATCTCCGGGGAAGAACGGGGTGAGCCAAGGTTAGGCTTGCCCCGTGCCAGTGACAAGCATCCCGGCCGGGCGCTGCCCCGTGAAAAGCCTGGCAGCCGGCTGGTGGGGCCATACCAGGCCGGCTGCCTTTTCTTGTATGCCCGGGGATCCATTTTTTCCTCGGGCAACGGGAGTAAAGCAGCCGCCGTGCCAATCGCGCGCAGGCCCGAAACGCGCGAATTCGGGGCCCCGCGGGGGCACTTTGCGTGGCCAGGTGCCGGGTTTCTGGCGCTTCTGCCAGTGGCAGGTGCCAGGAATCCGGCAGTTTGGGGCAGCATTGGGCTGGCTTGCCCCGGGGCGACTTTTTCGCGGCGGCTGCTACTATGCCCCGTTCGCCCCACGGGGGCGTGGAGACACCCGTGAACACCCGCCGCGGCCCCGCCATCGTCCAGGCAGACATGACCATTCTGCTGGAGGTGGACCACCCCGATTACGAGCCCGCCCGAGACGCCCTGGCCTCGTTTGCCGAGCTGGTCAAGAGCCCCGAGCACATCCACACCTACCGCGTTTCGCCCCTCTCGCTGTGGAACGCAGCCGCCTCGGGCGTGACCGCCGCCAATGTGCTGGATGCGCTGGAGCGCTTCTCGCGCTACGACGTGCCCCCGCTCGTGAAGAGTGAAGTCGCCGAGTACATCAGCCGCTACGGGCGGCTGGAGCTCGAAGAACGCGGCGGCGAGTTTGTCCTCACCAGCCGCGACGCCACCCTGCTGAAGCTGGTGACGCAACAGAAGTCGGCGGCGCCGTACTTTGCCGGGATGCTGGACGACCACACGGCGCTGCTGGCCAAGGGCGCGCGCGGTTGGCTGAAGCAGGCCCTGGTCAAGATCGGCTTTCCCGTTGAAGACCTGGCGGGCTACACCCCCGGTGCCCCGCTGGCCCTGAAGCTGCGCGACGCCACCGCGGGCGGCAAGCCCTTCGGCCTGCGCCGCTACCAGCAGCAGGCCGGTGAGATCTTCTATGCCGGCGGCGGGCCCCGAGGCGGCAGCGGCGTGGTGGTGCTGCCCTGCGGCGCGTGCAAGACCATCGTGGGCATGGCAGCCATGGCCCTGACGCAGTGCCACACGCTGGTGCTGACCGCCAACGTGGTGGCGGTGCGGCAGTGGATCCGCGAGCTGCTGGACAAGACCAGCCTGAAGCCCGAGCAGGTGGCCGAGTACACCGGCGACGCCAAGGGCATTGCGCCGGTGACGGTGGCCACCTACCAGATCGTGACCTACCGCAAGCGCAAGAGCGAGGAGTACCCCCACTTCGAGATCTTCCGCAAGGGCGACTGGGGGCTGATCATCTACGACGAAGTGCACCTGCTGCCCGCGCCGGTGTTCCGCGCCACGGCCGAGATCCAGGGCCGCCGCCGCCTGGGCCTGACTGCCACCCTGGTGCGCGAGGACGGCGCCGAGGAAGACGTGTTTTCGCTGGTGGGCCCCAAGCGCTATGACGTGCCCTGGCGCGAGCTGGAGAAGCAGGGCTGGATCGCCGAGGCCGATTGCACCGAAGTGCGCGTGGACCTGCCCGCCGAACAGCGCATGCCCTACGTGATGGCCGGCCAGCGCGACCAGTACCGCATTGCCGCCGAGAACCATCTCAAGCTGGATGTGCTGGACGCCCTGTTGCAGCTGCACGCCGGCGACCAGGTTCTGGTGATTACCCAGTACCTGGACCAGCTGCGCGAGGCGGCCCGGCGCTTCAACCTTCCCGTGATTGAGGGCAAGACGCCCACCCGGCAGCGCGAGGACCTGTACGCGCGCTTCCGCAACGGCGAAGTACGCGCGCTGGCGGTCAGCAAGGTGGGCAACTTCGCCATTGACCTGCCCGACGCCAACGTAATGGTCCAGCTCTCAGGCACGTTCGGCAGCCGGCAGGAAGAGGCGCAGCGCCTGGGGCGCATCCTGCGGCCCAAGACCGACGGCTCGCTGGCGCACTTCTACACGGTGATCACGCGCGAAAGCCGCGACCAGGACTTCGGCGCGAACCGGCAGCTCTTCCTGGTGGAGCAGGGCTACCGCTACGCCGTGGTGGATGCCAAGGACGTGCTGGAGGCGCGCTTTGTGCCCGCGCAGCGCGCCGCAGCGGGGGCCACGCCATGAAGTTCCACGGCCATGTCGGCGTCATTGAAACCAGCGACGCCACCACTCTGGACGAAGCACTGGCGGTGGCCCGCTGTGCCAGCCGCGTGCTGGCACGCCCCCAGCCCAACCTGGCCATCCTGGAGGCCGACGACGCCCGGCTGGTGATTGCCGCCCTGGAAGAGCGGGGCCTGCACCCCAAGGTGATCCGTTGACGCCCGCGGCTGCACAACTGAAGGGCTTTCGCACCGGCGACCTGGACCTGCTGGCGGTGCTGGAGGCCGTGCTGGCCCGCGCGCCCAAGGTGCTCAAGAGCGGCCTGCCCAACCTGGCCTTCGTCCGGGCTGCCAACGCCGGCCTGCAACAACCGGACGACGAGTCCGAGGGCCACGGTTTTCCGCAGGTTGAGTTCTGGCTGACCCTGGCGCGCGAGCTGAGCCTGCTGGAGGTTGAGGGCGACCGCCTGGTCGTCTCGGCGGCTGCCGACGCCTTCTACGGGCTGGAGACCCGCCGGCGGCGCGACCGGCTGCGCGAAGCATGGCTGGACTCGCGCCTGCTGAACGAGTTTGCCCTGACGCCCGAGCTGGAGCTGCCCGGCCTCAAGCGCGCCGGCACCGTGGATGTCGCCACCGACGTGCCCGGCGCCGAGGCCATGGCGGCGGGCCGCCGCGCGGTGCTGCAGTTTGTGAGTCACCTCGCCGGCGAGACGCCACTGCGCCGCCTGTGGTCGCAAATGCAGGCCGAGGCGCCCGGCTTTGTCATCAGCCACGCCGAGGACGCCAGTTGGCGCAACGTGTACTACCGCGGCATCCGCGAGCGCAGCGGCCGCGCCGACGTCGAGCGCTCCGGAAACTGGCAGATCGTGGAGGGCGCGCTGATCGCCTTCATGTGTGAGCTGCCCCTGGCCCGCCTGGGCTGGGTCGAGTTCGACCGCAAGCGCGGCGTGGTGGAGCCCCTGCCTGAGACCGACGAAGGGGGCGCGGACTTCGAAATCATCGTCCAGCCCAGCGGCGAGATCCTGGTTCTGGGCGACCGGCTGGATGCGGGAGCCCTGTTCCGGCTGGCGCGCTTTGCCCTGCCCAGCCCGGAGGGCCGCCGCCGGCGCTACCAACTCGACAAGAAGTACTTCACGGACGCACTGGGGCGCGGCTGCAGCGCCAGCGGCCTGCTGGACTTCCTGGCCGGGCTGTCGCGCAGCCCGCTGCCGCAGAACGTGCGCTTCAACCTTGAGGACTGGAGTGCTCTCTCGGAGCGCATCAAGATCTGGCCGGACGCGCTGTTCATTGAGCGCGAAGGCGTGGAGGACCTGGCGGCCCTGCTGCCGGCTGCCCTGCGCGAGAAGCTGGGCACCACCGTGCTTTCCGGCGGGCACCTGGGCTGCCCCATGCCCGGCGACGCCGAGCTGCGCCAGATGCTGCCGCCGCGCCGCAAGCTGCTGGACTACGCCCGCCGCCTGCCGCCGGTAGTAGCGCCCCTGGAGGGCCTTGGCCTCAGCGCGCCCTCGGAAGACCTGCACTTGCGGGCCCGCCAGGTGCTGGCGCTGGTGGCCACGCGGCAGTCCGCCGACCGCTGGGAGCTGGACCAGGCCCTGGTCACGGCCTCCGCCAAGGCCATGGGCGCCGAGGAGCTGGCCCGGCGGCTGGACGAGGCCCTTTCGCGGCCCCTTTCGGCACCGCTGACCGTGGCCCTGCGCTCGTGGACCGGCGAGTTCCCCGTGCCGTTTGTGGGGCAGGCCGAGTTGTTCTTGTGCGACAATCCCGTGCAGGCCGAGCTGCTGGAGCAACAGCCGCGCTTCCGCGCCTGGGTGGAGCGCACCCTGGGGCGCGGCGCATTCCTGCTGCGCTTGGGCGGCGCCGAGGCGGTGCGCGCCATGTTGAAGGAACTGGGCATTTCGCCTCGCACCGACCCGAGGAAGCCATGAGGCAAGTATTGGCAGGCTTGCTGTTGGCGACTGCGGGCCTGTTGGCCGGCTGTTACGCGGCACAGGAACAGCCGTTGCCTGACGAAGTCAGCGACCCCAAGCTGGACCTGGTGGCGCACATCCGGGACAACCCGCAGGACCTGGACGCCCACGCCGACCTGTTGCGCCTGCAGATACGCGCCGGCGACGCTGAGGGCGCCAAGGGCACGGTCGCTCACGCCCGTAAGTACAACCCGCAGGATTTCCGGGCGTTGTTGCTGCAGGCCCAGTACGACCGCTGGCAAACGGACCTGCTGGGCGCCGAGAAGTCGCTTCTGGCTGCGCGCGACCTGGCGCCGGACCGGCTGGAGCCCCGGGTGGCGCTGGCGGGCCTGTACAACCAGACGTACCTCGAAGGTGCTGAGCTGGAGCAGCGGCGCGTTGCCCTGGAGCTGTGTGACGCGGCCCTGCGCCCTGAGTTTGCCCTGGATTACGCGTTTGCGCTCGCCCAGATGGGCCGCGACGGGGACGCGCGCAAGGCCGCCGAGGCCCTGGTAGCAGGCAGCGCCCGCGCTCATCTGCTGCTGGCCGAGCTGGCTTTGCTGGCGGGCACGGACGCCGGGGCCGTCGAGCACACCCTGGCCGCCGTGGCCCTGGAGCCCGCCGAGCCAGGCAACCTGCAGTTCGCGGCGCGACTGGTGTGCGCCGTGGAAGACCCCGCCGGCCTGAAGCCCGTCTTTGACGGCGCGCTGGCCGGCCAGGACCGGGCCGAGGTGCGCTGGACCGCCCTGTTCGGCCTGTGGATGCTGGCTGTACGCAAGGCCCCCGCGCAGGCCTTAAGCGGCGACGCCGACCAGTGGCGCCAGCGCCTGGCAACCATGGACCCGGCACACCCCGACCTGCTTGGCCGCTGGTGGCAACTGCTGAAGCTGGACCCCGCCCGCAAGGCCGAGGCCGAGGCCGCCGGAAAGGTGCTGCAGGAGAGCTCCGTGGGCATGCCGCCCGAAGCACCCACCATGGACGCGCTGCTCGATCTGTGGCGCGCCGAGGACCTGCTGCGCCTGGGGGCAGGCCGGCCCTGCTTTGAGGCAGTCTCGCAGCTTGAAGTGCGGGCTCCGGGCATTGCCGGCCTGCGCATGCTGCGCGTGATGGCCCTTTTCAAGGCCCGCGACGACACGCGCTGCCTGGCTGCCCTGGACGCCTGGCTGGGCGAAAGCGAAGAGCCCGACGAGGTGCTGCAGACCCTGCGCTGGTGGCTGTTGCTGCGCAACAGCCGCGGCCCCGAGGTGCTGAAAGACCTGGAATCACGCCAGGACGCGCCCGGCAACGCGCGGCTGTGGGTAGAGGCGGTGGCGAAGTTCCACACCTATCGCGGCAAGTCCTGACAGCGGGTGTTCGCCCCACGGCAGCAAGAGCCTGGAACCGGGCGCGAGACGTGCAAAGCGCCGAATCCCCAGAAGGCCGTTGAAGAAGTCGCCCAGAGCGCCTTCATCAACGGAAAGCAACTGCCCGACTCGCGGCGTGAAGCCGCTTGCCGGCCGGCCCGTGCAGCCGCGCGGGCCGGGCAGTGCGTGGAAAAGGACTCTTTCAACGCCCTGCTAATGGTTCGTCACGCTTGAATTCGCGGGTGGCTCCGGCCATCGCGTGCGGTCTTTTCCGCGACAGCGAGCGACAGAAGCCCGTAGGGCGCGTGTCGCGAGTGCCCGTCGCGGCCTAATGC
>JADLBZ010000118.1 GCA_020847415.1 Planctomycetota bacterium | reverse complement strand
GATGCGGCCACGGGCACTTGGATGCCCACGGGCCCGTAAGCGCACCCAACACCATTGACGGCACCGCCCGCCGCCCCACAATCAACCGCCCTATGCGCATCGCGCTTTCCATCCTGCTTCTCTGCGCCGCCCTCTTGGCCGGCTGCCGCAACGCCCCCGCCGAGGAGCGCGAGATGGTCCGCGCCGAGGTAGGCCGCGCCGACACGCCCGAACGCGCCGACACGATGCGCGACCGCCTGCGCGCAGCGCTGGCAGGCAGCAACAACGAGCTTCCCGACGGCGACCCCCACATGCGCGCCACCGCAGCACAGGGCTTGGGCGATCTCGGCGATGCCGCTGACGCCTGGCTGTTGCTGGAGGTGATGGCCGGACAGGCGCCCGACCGCAACAACATGGTGCGGCTGGAGTGCGCCATCGCCCTGGGCAAGCTGCGTTACAGCGGCAGCCGCGACGAGCGGCGCCTTGCCGCGCTGCGAGCCTTGCGCATGCGCGCGGTGCAGGATCGCGACGAGAACGGCCGCCTGATCGAGCGGGACTTCCTGGTTCGCAACGCCATGGTCAACACGCTGGCGGAGCTGGGCGGGCGTGACGCGGCCTCGGCCCTGCACGATATTGCCCAGCACCTGGAGGCCGATTTGGCCGCTTCTGCCGCCGAGGCGGAGGACAAGGGCCTGCTGGACCGTTGCCTGGCCAACCTGGTCCAGGTGACCGGCGTGGCGGCAGAGACCGCGGCCGCGAACCGCGCCGCCACTGACAGCCTGAAGCCCCACCTTGCCTGGTGGGCGGACCGCGTTGCCGAGATGCCGGAAGGCTAGTGGCGCATGCGAGCTGAGCCAACCGGGGACTCCTTGCAGCGCTTGCGGCCGTTTCCGCGACAGCGAGCGGTAGCAGCCCCAAGGGCGCGTGTCGCGAGCGTCCGTCGCGGCCTGACGCGACTCCGGGACAGGACGGACGCACTGTCTTCCATGGTTACGGAGCGCTAACTGCCATGCCCGAGGCCGACTCGCCCCATGCGTGGCTCCGGGACTCCCTGCTGGCGGCTGGGCTGCTTTCGCTGGCCATCCTGTGCCTCTTCATGCCCTCGTACTGGAGCAGCGTCTCGCTGGATGTCTCCGTGTACTGGGAAGCCGGCAACCGCATGCGCGAGGGCGGGGCTGACCTCTACGCCCCCGCCGCAGACCCCGAGAACCAGGTGGGCGAGTACATCTATCCGCCCCTGTTTGCGGCACTGGTGGCACCCCTTACCTGGCTGCCGCGCGGGGCCGGATACTGGGCCTGGGCGCTGCTGCAGTGGCTGGCTGCGGCAGGGGCCACGGCACTTTGCGCAGCCGTGGCCGGTGCCGGCGACCAGCGCACCTTGCGCCAGGCGGCTTTGCCGCTGCTGCTGGCTGCGTTCGGCGCGATCTGGAACAACGTCGCGGAAGGCCAGGTGAACCTGTTCGTGCTTTGCCTGCTGGCGGGCGGCCTCTGGCAGCTCGAGAAAGGCCGACCCTGGCGAGGCGGCCTGCTGCTGGCCGCAGCGGCACACTTGAAGGTGATCCCCGTGGTGCTGCTGCCGGTGCTGCTGCTGCAGCGGCGCTTCAAGGCAGCCGCTGCCATGGCAACCTGCGGGCTGCTGCTCTGGCTGGCACCGCTGGTCTGGACGATCCCGGCGCACGGAGCCATCGAGGGCGTGACCCGCAACGTGCAGCTCACCCGCGAGTATGTGGCCTCCGTGGCCGGCCCGCGCGTCTCCAGCCAGGACGCCCACAACCTGGGCGGCTTCCGCGAGCCCAACAACTCGCTGCCCGCCGTGGCGCACCGCTGGTTCGGCGATGATCACCAGCTGTCCAACCACACGGAAACCCGCTCGCCCCTGTGGTTTGCCCTGCCTGCCCGGGCGGCCAAGTGGATGGGGCTTTCCGTGGCGGGCCTGCTGTTCGCGCTGGCGCTGGTTTTCTGCGCCATGCGCCGCGAAGGCCGCCACGCGCGAGCAGCCGGCGCCGCGTTGGCCCTGATGGCGGCTGCCATGGGCAACCTGCTGTTCTGGCCCCATCACCTGTGCAATCTGATGCTGCTGCTGGCGCCGCTGGCCGGCCTGAAGCTGGACCGGGACCCCCGGGCGGGGGCGCTGTGGCCCCTGGTGGCAACCCTGCCCGTGCTGTGCTTCCTGCCCCTGCTGGACACCTGGCCGCAGCTGATGTGGGTTGCCATCGCGGGGGTGCCAACCTTGGGGGTGCTGCTGGCCTGGGGCTGGGTGGCGTGGTCGTTCCGGCGCCGGCCGGCACCGGCGGGGGAGCCGATGCCCGCGTGAAATCACGGGCATTCGTTGCACCGCGGGCCGCCAGCCGTATATTCCGCGCCCATGCGAAACAGAACTCCGGGCATCCTTCTGCTTGAAGACGGCCGCGCCTTCCGCGGCCGCTTGTTTGGCGCGGAAACCAAGAGCTTCGGCGAGGTGGTCTTCAACACCGCGCTCACGGGCTATCAGGAGATCATCACCGACCCCAGCTACGCCGGGCAGATCGTCACCATGACGGCCACCCAAATGGGGAACTACGGCATCAACCCCGAGGACAACGAGTGCGAGAAGCTGTGGCTCTCGGGCTTTGTCTGCCGCGAGCTGACCGGCATCGTCAGCAACTTCCGGTCCGAGCGCAGCCTGCACGACTTCCTGCATGACCACGGCGTGCCCGCCATTGACGGCGTGGACACCCGCGCGCTGACCCTGCACCTGCGCACCCACGGCGCCATGCGCGGCGTGATTGCCCCCGAGCAGAACCTGGACGCGCTGCTCAAGGAAGTGAAGGCCAGCCCCACCATGGAGGGCCAGGACCTGGTCAAGAAGGTCAGCAGCCACCCGCCCTATGACTTTGCCAAGGCCTACGAGTCGGCCTTTGCCGAGACTGCGGTGCTGAAGCCGCCGGCGGGGCGGCGCATCCGGTGTGCCGCCATTGACTACGGCGCCAAGACCAACATCCTGCGCTGCCTGGTGCAGGCCGGCTTTGAGGTGCGGGTGTTCTGCGCCACGGTCACGGCCGAAGAAGTGCTGGCCTGGAACCCGGAGGCGGTGTTCCTGAGCAACGGCCCCGGCGACCCGGCTGCGCTGGACTATGCCATTCGCACGGTCAAGGGGCTGCTGGCCCGCAAGCTGCCGGTGTTCGGCATCTGCCTGGGCCACCAGCTGCTGACCTGGGCCATGGGCGGAACGACCTACAAGCTGAAGTTCGGCCACCACGCCGCCAACCACCCGGTAAAGGAACTGGCCACGGGCATGGTGGAGATCACCAGCCAGAACCACGGCTTCGCCACCGACCCCAAGAGCCTGCCCGGCGACGTCGAGATCACGCACATCAACATCAACGACAACACGGTCTCGGGCATCCGGCACAATACGCTGCCTGTGTTCAGCGTGCAGTACCACCCGGAAG
>JADLBZ010000117.1 GCA_020847415.1 Planctomycetota bacterium | reverse complement strand
GCAATCCTGCTGCGCCTGCGGCCCAGCCACCTCGCACAGAAACACCAGCGCCACCACGTGATGATGCTCGGGCATGCCCCGCGCCCGCCGCCGGTGCCGCGCGGCAATGAACTCGCGAAAGTACAGCGGCCGCAGCACCCGCACCTCAATGCCCGTTTCCTCGGCCACTTCGCGCACACAGGCGTCTTCCATACGCTCGCCGTGGCGCACCATGCCGCCAGGCAGGAAGTAGTACTCGCGGCCCGGTTCCTCGGCCCGCAGCAGCAGCACACGCCCCCGGTGCAGAAGCACGGCTCGGGCGGTCACCATCACGCGCGGTTTGGCGGGTTCGTGGCTCACGGGTCTCCGGAAGACAGCACAGCCGCCCGCCGTTATAGCACCGAAGGATCGCGGAGCATGCCATGCACGTGGTGGTATCCGGCGGCACCGGTTTTCTGGGGGCGCCCCTGGTGCGCGCGCTGTTGGCCGGCGGCGACACCGTGACGGTGCTGACCCGCGAGCCCTCCCGCGCCGGCCGCATGTTTGAAGGCCGCGTTGCCACCGCCACAGCCGACAACCTGCCCGACCGGTTCGATGCCGTGGTTGGCCTGGCCGGCGAGAATATCGGCCGCCGGTGGTCGCGCGCAGTGCTCCAACGCCTGCGGGAAAGCCGCGTAGGCCCCACCCGGCTCCTGCGCGAAGCTGCTGAACAGCGTGGCGCACAGGTGCTGGTCAGCGCCTCGGGCGTGGATTGGTACGCCCCCGGCGCCGATCACGAACTTGACGAAAACGCGCCCCCCGGCAACGGCTTCCTGGCCCGGCTCTGCCACGATTGGGAGCAGGCCGCCTCCTCCAGCCGCCTGCGCAGCGTGGCGCTGCGCCTGGGCATGGTGCTGGGCAGAGGCGGCGCGCTGGCACGCATGCTGCCCTTCTTTCGCTGGGGGCTGGGCGGCCCCTTGGGCAACGGCCGGCAGTTCGTCTCGTGGATTCACCTGCAGGACGCCGTAAGCCTGATCCTGTGGGCCTTGCGCAATGCGGCTGTGCGGGGCGCCTTGAACGCCACCGCGCCCGAGCCCGTCACCAGCCGCGAATTCGCGCGCACGCTGGGGCGAGTGCTACGCCGCCCGGCCTTTCTGCCGGTGCCGGGGTTTGCGCTGCGGCTGCTGTATGGCGGCTTCGGCAAAGTACTGCTGGAAAGCCGGCGCGTGGTGCCCCGCGCAGCCACAGCACAGGGGTTTGAGTTTGGCTTCATGCGGCTGGAACAGGCCCTGCGCGAGATTCTGGTCGGCTAGCGATCGGGCGGCCTGCGCGAAAGCAGGTGGCGCTCACGCACCACGCCAAAGAACGAGAAATAGCGCCCGCCGCCATAATCCGGGAAGGTCCAGGGCAGCTTCTGCCACTGCCCGCTGCGATAGGTCAGCGTCAGCTCGGCATAGATGCCCTGGGCCAGGTACAGCCGGTGCGCAAGGTTCTTGGTGGTGGCCAGCACCAGCTTGCTGCCGTCCAGGTAGCCGGGGTCCAGGTTGATGACGCGGCCCGGCTTGCCCGCCGCCAGCTCGTCTTCGAGGGCGTTGGTGGCCAGCTTCCAGGCCGCCAGCAGGCCGGGGTCAGCCTGCGCAAACGAAACAAAGCGCCGCAGCAGGCCCGGCCCCATTTCGGCGTCGTAGTAGGCGGTATCGGTGAAGGGCCAGACCGGCGAGGTTAACGCGGGGCGGCCCAGCACCGGGGCAAGCGCCGCCAAGGCGCGCTCCAGCACCGCCGGTTCGCGGTACAGCACGCCCAGCAGCGGCGTCACGGCGGCAGGCGGCAAGATCCGGCCCATGGGCGCATCTTGGCGCGGCACGGGGCACCGCGCCAGACCGGCCCTTGCTACACTGCCCGGCCAAGACGCACCCGCGGAACCGGAGACACCCATGAAGCTGCGCCTGTTTGCCGTGCTGGCCCTGCTGCTGGCCTTTGCCTCGACCCACGTTGCCGAGCCGCAGAGCCGCATCGAGCGCTCGTACCTGATCTACTTCAGCGGCAGCCGCGTGGGCTGGGTCAAGACCAGCCGCGAAGTATTCCAGGAAGGCGAACGCAGCCTGCTGCGCGAGAAGGAAAGCATGTACGTGAAGATCGTCCGCAGCTGGGACGGCCAGAGCTTCACCATTGCCGGCGAGACCGAGACGGTGCTGACGGCAGAAGGCGCCTTGGTGCGCAAGGACGAAACCAGCGACAACGGCGCCCAGCGCATCCGCCGCAGCGCCGAAGTTGCCGAGGGCAAGATCACCATTACCGAGCGCGTGGACGGCGACGATCCCCGCAAGTTCCCTGTGGACACGACGGGCGCCACGGTCATGACCTCGCGCCAGGCCTGGGCTGCCCTGGCCGGGCGCCTGCAAAAGGGCCAGACCCTGAAGTTCAGCTCCCTGGACCTCGAGAACCACAAGCTGGCCGAGGAAACCTGGACCGTGAACGGCCCCGCCGAACGCCGCACCCGCGAGGGCGACAACCTCAAGGGCACCGAGGTGCTGGTGCTGCGCGACGGCCGCAGCGAGCGCAACCTGATGGACGAAAACGGCGACCCCCGAGTCTCCACCCTCATGGGCGGCTTCAGCGTGGAAGAGACCAAAGCGATTCCGAAGAACTTCGTGGCTGAGCCCGTCAGCATCGAGTCCGCCATGACCTCGGACGTGGTGGTTCCCGGCTGCTTTGGCCTGCAGCAGATGGAGATCGAGATCGAGGGCACCGAAACGGACGCCGAAGGCCTGGAGGCCCTGTTTGAGAGCAACGCCTACCAGCAGGTGGTTCGCTATGACGACAAGCAGGGCGGCGGCTGGGGCCTGAGGCTGCTCTCGCGCAAGCCCGCCAAGGACTTCGTCCCGGCGGCCTTCCCGCCTGCGGAAGTCCCCGACGACGTCAAGCCGTTCGCTAAACCCACCGCCATCTGCCAGAGCGACGACCCGGAGATTGCCGCCCAGGCCGCCAAGTCCACCAAGGGGGCCAAAGACTCCCGTGACGCCGCCGACCGGCTGGTGCGCTTTGTGGACAGCTACCTGACCAAGGCTTCGGGCGACACCGGCAGTGCCAGCGCCAAGCAGGCCTGGCGTGAGCGCCAGGGCGACTGCACCGAGCACGCCGTGCTGTTCACGGCCATGGCGCGCGCCGTGGGCCTGCCCGCCCGTTGCATCGGCGGCCTGGTGTACGTGAGCGACGAGGCCTCGGGCACGGCGCTGTTCGGCTACCACGCCTGGGCCGAGGTGTGGATCGGCCAGTGGGTGCCCGTGGACGCCACGGTGAAGGAACTGGGCACCAGCGCCCGCTACGTGATGTTCTCGGTGGACGAGCCCGGCCAGTCCGCCGGCTCAGGGCGCATCAGCCGCTGCATCGGCCTGAAGATCCGGCCGCGAATCAATGCCTGGACGCTGGAAAGCGGCAAGACCTGGCGGCGCAAGGACGCCCGCGAGTTCAAGTTCCCCGGCTGATGCCGCAGGCCTGCCACGGGCGCACCGGAGTTGCGTTCAACACACGCCAGCCGCGCGGCGCAGCACCGCGCCGAGGGACTTTGCGGGCCGTCTTGCCGGATGTGACGATGATCGCACCGAAGGCCCCTGCAAGCCGCGCGATCTGTGTAGTTTGGTCACGTACGTGGCGTTCAAAAAATAACTGACCATTCTTTTAGAATTCACACTGCGCAAGTCATTTACGTGGCGTGCTTTGCGTTGCCGTCGCGGGTTTCGTGCGAAATGCTGCTGGAACTACGAACGGTGGTTCCTATGGTCCCTGCCTTCACGACGGTGTCACCCAGAGGACACTAACGATCACGGGCACGCTTCGCGAACTATAGGAGACATGGGATATGGCTACGGTTCTTCGCAGTGCACGCATCCTTCCACTTGCAGCACTGGCCTCGGCTGTGCTGGCGCTGAGCGCCTGCGCCGGCGAGTCCAATGACGAGCGGTCCGTGGACGCGCCGGTGGGCTTCAGCACGAGCGCTTTGGCTGTCTCGGCTGCCCACCCCGGCGAGGTCATCACGGTTGACGTGACGGGGTCGCCCAACGCCCTCGACGCGGGCTTCTTCGTGCGCTTTGCGGAAGCCGGCGGGACCGTAGATGTGCCGCCGTTCCGTGTCGAGAACGGCCGCGCGTTCGTGATGGTCCCCGGCCTGAGCGAGACCCAGAACAGCGAAGTCACCCTGGCCTTGCTGGACAGCCAGGGCAACGTGGTAGCGGGCAACGGCCCGAGCCTCACCATCACGCCCATCAAGACCACACTCGTCATCACGCGCGAGCTGTTCAACTCGGCGGTCGGCGAGGGCCTGGCCCGCATCGTGGAACTGGCACGCGAGGCCGTCACGACCCTCGACCAGCAGGGTTATGTACAGGACGCCCAGGTTGCCCTGGACGCCCTTGCCCAGCAGCAGACGCTGTTCCGCGGCATTGCTGACTTCACCAGCAACCTCAGTGACGCCGAACTGGCCATGCTGCAGCAGATTCTGGGCAACACCAAGCTGTTGGACTTCCTCGCCTCCACGGGCGGCGTGAACCTGGGCGGCAGCGCCAGCCAGTCCAGCCCGCTGTCGTCGGTCACCATGCGGCTGATCGAGAGCGCCCTGCTGAAGGCCGACTTCGCCAGCCTGCTGCTGGGCGAGGCTCGCGGCATGCTGTCGCTGATCTCGTGGGTCTGCACAAGGCTTTCGGGCTGGCCGTTCATCGGCAGCAAGGCAGCCAAGGTTGCCACCTGGGCCCAGGGGCTCGCGGCCACCCTGAAGACCCCGCACGAGCTGATCAACAGCATGATCCCCGGCGACCTGGTGCGAGTAACCGCCAGCCCCACCAGCCTGAGCATCCTGCCCTCCGGCACAACCAGCGTCCGCGCCAAGGGCCGCTTTGAGACCGAGGCTGCCTTCAACACCGCCTGGCTGCAGCAGTTGCTCACCACCTACGTGCAACAGGCCGCCACAACCATCCAGCAGCAGATGCAGCAGAGCCCGGTGCTGTCGCCCTACGCGCAGTACGTGCAACAGGTTGCCGCCATGGTCCCCACCTGGGTCCTGAACTGGATCACCGCTCGCGGCCTGCTCTCGGCCACCGTGGTACCGGGCAGCAGCTACACGGTGCTGGCTCTTAACAACCTCGAACTGGACATGAGCCAGTACCGCTTTGACGTGCCGGGTATCGTCGCCAACCTGATCAACCTGCCCACCAACGTTGTGACGACGTTCTTCAAGTGGGTGGGTATCGGCTACGGCAGCCCCGTGGGCGGCTATGAAGGCGTGAAGGTCAACGGGCCCAACGCCGCCTACCTGCCCGCCACGGACAGCCTGCAACATGTCAGCGCCGGAACCACCAGCGCCACCTACATCGGCGTGCTGTGCCGCCCTGCCGGCGGTTGGTGGGCCAAGTGGGGCTTCTATGCAGCCAAGGCCTCCACAGCCAACGTCACGGTCATCTGTAACTAACGCGGCCGGGAAGCAACACAGGGGGCGGCGATTGCCGCCCCCTTGTCGTTCCCGTGCACGGAGTTGCCGGGCGCCACCCCGTGCCAGCGGCGGTGCGGCGTAGTAGTGTAGAAACCGCCGGCGCGTTAAATGCGGGCAGTTACTTGCGCAGGCAGAGCCCACGGCAGAAAAGCAGGAGCATGACCGTCCACGAGCCCATCTATATCACCACGCCGCTGTATTACGTGAACGACGAGCTTCACCTCGGGCACGCCACCACCACCATTTACGCCGACACCCTGGCCCGGTTCTGGCGCGCCTGCGGGCGGCCGGTGCTGTTCCTGACCGGCAGTGACGAACACGGCCAGAAGATCCACAAGGCCGCCACCGCCGCGGGCACCGACCCAAAGAGCTTCGCCGACCGCATCGTGGGCAAGTTCTTCGAGCTCTGGGATGCCCTGGACATCACCTATGACGTCTTCATCCGCACCACGGACGACTTCCACAAGCACGCCGTGCAGCAGCTCTTCACGCGCCTGAACAGCAACGGGCTTGTCTACACCGGCAAGTACGAGGCCCTGTACTGCGTGGACTGCGAGACCAACTCCACCGAGAAAGACCTGGTCGAGGGCCGCTGCCCCATCCACAAGAGCGTGCCCCAGAAGGTGCAGGAGGAGAACTGGTTCTTCCGGCTGTCGGCCTTCACCGACCGCGTCCGCGAGCACATCGAGAAGCACCCCGCCAGCATCGTGCCGGAGGCCCGGCGCAACGAGATCCTGGGCAAGCTCAAGGAAGGGCTGCTGGACAGCTCGGTCAGCCGCACAACCTTCACCTGGGGCGTACCCCTGCCCTGGGACTCGCGCCATGTGCTGTGGGTGTGGTCGGACGCGCTGGTCAACTACATCAGTGCGCTGGGCTGGCCGGGCGGCAAGGCCCTGCCCACGGACGCCATCGCCGGGCGCCGGCGCCACCAGCACACCCGCGCCGTGGGCGAGACTCCCTTTGCCTACTGGTGGCCGCACTCGGTGCACCTGGTGGGCAAGGACATCCTGTGGCACCACACGGCGGTGTGGTGGTCCATGCTGCTGGGCGCCGGCATCAGCCCGCCCCGGCAGGTGTTTGCCCACGGCTGGTGGACGGTCGAGGGCGACAAGATGAGCAAGACGCTGGGCAACGTGATCCGCCCTCTGGACGTGGCGACACGCTACGGGCGGGACGCACTGCGCTACCACGTGCTGCGCGAGGGGCCCGCCCGCGGCGACGCCGACTGGCGGCAGGCCCTGTTCGTGGCCCGCTACAACGCCGACCTGGCCAACGGCCTGGGCAACCTGGTGAACCGCAGCCTGAACATGCTGGGCAAGTACTGTGATGGCAAAGTGCCCGCCGAGGCCGCCTTTGCCGACCCGGCCCTGGAGACCCTGCGCCTGGCGCTGGGCGCCCGGGTGGACCGGCTGCTCGGCGCCCTCAGCGCCAAGGTCTCCGAGCTGGACCTGGACGGCGCCCTGGAGGAAATCTGGCTGCTGGTGCGCGACGCCAACGCGTTCGTGAACACCAGCGCCCCCTTCAAGCTGGCCAAGGACCCGGCCCGCAAGCAGGACCTGCAGGCCGCCATGCACGCCCTGTGCCAGGTGGTGCACGCCCTGTGCCACGCGGTGGCCCCGTTCCTGCCAGACGCCGGGACCCGCATTGCCGCACAGCTGCAGCTGGCCCCCGGACAGCCGCTGCCCGAAGGCCTGCGCTGGGGCGCACTGCCCGCCGGCCACCAGACCGGCAAGCCGGAACCCCTGTTTGCCCGCATCGAAGAAGCCAATGCCTGATCAGCCGCCAGCCGACCCCGCGGGAACCTCCGATGAGCCCCCGCTGGGGCCGGCGGCGGTGGAGGCCCTGCTGCTGCAGGCCCGGCGCAAGGATTCGCGCTATGCGCTGGATGCCTATCGCTTCCTGTTGTTTGAAGGCCTGGAATTCACGGCCCGCGAGCACCTGAAGCTGAAGGAGCGCCGTCACATGACAGGCAGCGAACTGTGCGAGGGCCTGCGCGCGCTGGCCCTGCGCGAGTTCGGCTTCCTGGCCGCTGAGGTGTGGCGGGGCTGGGGCATCCGCGCCACGCGCGACTGGGGCGAGGTTGTCTTCAACCTGGTCGGCGTGGGGCTGCTCAACACCACGCCCACGGACCGCATCGAGGACTTCGAGAATATCTACGACGTCGAAAGGGCTCTGTCGGAGTTTGATGGCGGGGGCGCGCCATGATCGCGGAACTCGACAGTGACCGGCTGGTCTGGAAAATCGGCGCGAAAATCCTGTTCGCCGTGCTTGTCGTTGTGGTGGGTCTCATCCTGATGTTGCGGCGCAAAGGCCGCATCGACGCCTGGGCACAGGCACTCGGGCTGCAGCCCGTGAAGGGCGGCTTCGCCGGCACCGTGCACGGCATGCCCTGCAGCGTCATGGTGCGCCACGATCCTGTCGAGTCCAATGGTTTCAAGCAAGGCGGATACAATGTGAGCATCTGGGTTGAGGCGGGCGTTCCGGCAACTTTGCCCGCCGGCCTGCGCATCACTGCGCGGCGCGGCCCACCCCCGCGCGAGGGCAGCCCGATCCAATTTGGCAACCCGGCCCTGGACAGCGCTTTCTATGTGGTTGCCGCGGACCACGACGCCGCAAAGCAACTGCTTGCCAATCACGGCCTGGTAAGTGTTCTGCTTGTCCACGCGCGCAACTACCCGCACCTGATTGTAGAGGATGGTCGCGTGCGAGTGCGCGCTACGTGCTTCCAGACGAGCACCGAGGACCCTAGACAGTTCTTTGAGACAGCTACACTGGCAGCCGTGCGCGCCGCCGAGGCCCTGTGGCTGGCCGCCAGCGGGCAGGCCGTGCATGGGCACGATGCAACCAGCCGCGCCGCTGGGACCCGCGGTGTTCGCCTGCCGGGGCGACGCAAGCCATGAAGTTCCGCTGCCCTGCTTGCGGCTGCGCGGACCTTGCCATCACGGCGGTGCTGCAGCTTGACGGCGACTTGCTCTGGGACGAAATCGCCGTGCAGACCGTGGCCTGTCCCTGTGGGTTCCACGGTGCGGCCGTCTACGAGGAAGAGCGCCGCGGCCGCCTGGAGGACGAGACCTGGCGTCACCACGGCTACCGCCTCACCGATGACCAGTTTATCGAGTTTTCGGGCCTGCTCGCGGCCTGTCCGGCACCCCACGACGACGCCTGCACCTGCCCGGCCCACCGCCGCCTTGGCGCCCACGACGCACTGGGCATGTGCGTGCATGTCCGAGCCCTGGGTGTCCCGCCGCAATCGGGCTTTCCCATGGGGCACTGACCGCGCCGGCCACTCAGCCCGGATGTTCCATGCAGGTTCGTCTGGGGTGAGCCGTTTGGGGAGCGGGTCCAGCACCGGCCCCGGCATGCGCACGCGCAACCTGATAATGTGTAAGCCCGGTCCCCGAATTGCGGAGCTCGTTATGGCTGGCCTGCGGTGCTTTATCCTCACCTTGCTGGCGGGAGTTGTTGCCCCGTGCCTGGCAGCCGCGGAACCCCTCACCGACAGCCAAGTACATGACCTGTGGGAGCGATGGGCTACCTCCGAGGCGGATAGCATGGAGGGCTGGCGCACCCTGCAGGACGAAACCGTCGGACCGCGGCTCATGCAGGTCGTGCAGGGCAGTTCCGGGTCCGAGGTGCGCTGGAAGGCCCGGCTGTTGGTCGCAATCTGCCACAAGTTTGAATGCGGCGGGATCGTGCCCGACCCAAGGCAAATCGGCGTCCTGGTGCCAGATACCTATCCCGCCGAGCTCATCTCACCGGAGAAGGACCAGACGGTCCGGCTGCTTGAGGAGGAGTACCTTTACGTGCGCCACGGCGTGCTGAACGCCGGCCGTGTGGTCATAGACCCCTGGGAGGCCCTGGTTGCGCCGCCCGAGTTGCTCCTTCGGTTCGCGACGCCGGGCCTCGTGGGAGACCACTGGGGAAAGGCCCCCGGATTCGCGCCCCTGTTCGTGGCCTGCGCCCACGCGACGCTGTGCGACCCGGCGACCATGGAGGCGCAGTTTGAGGGCGTCAGCGGCGTGGACGTGGTCGCGCGGTTGCTTGAACAGCTTGGCTCGCGGCGTGGAATTGCCCGTTCCATCGTCGCGTACTGGAAGTCCCACCCCAGCCGCGCCGTGCGCGACGTGTTCGGTGCGGAACAGCACCTCCGCTGTGCCGCGGGCGACAACTACCCGCAGGCGCTGTACTACCTGGGTCTGCTGTTTGATCCCCACGACGGGCCGAGCCCGGACCTGGAGAGGGCCCGCCGCTACTACAAAGCCGCGCTGGAGCGCCGGCAGTGGCGCGCCCGCGAGCGCCTGCAACTGCTCGCTGCGCGCGACCTGCCGGGGCGCACGATTGCCGATCTCGCCCAGGAGTACGAACAAGGCTGGCAGGGATGTGAAGTCCAGACCTCGCGACTGGGCAAACGCCGACCGGTGGGCCTGCCCAATTGGTTCGTACTGCGCAATCCGGGCCTGGCGGCCTTTCTTCGCCCGCACCTGGACAGCCGCGATGGCGCCGTGGCCCGATGCATGCTGGGCGAGTGCTACCTGCACGGCCTGGGCGGCGTGCCGAGGGACCTTGAGCTGGCCCGTTACTGGCTGGAGAATTCCGGGGCCGGCGCGGCAGCCGGCCTGCTCGCGGACGCCGTGTTCCAGCGGCAGGGCGACTGGCAGCATAAGGGCGTCATGGCGAATCCCCGCAACGACGACGAGCACCCGGAAGTAGTGCGTCGCAGAGCCATGGCGGCGCTTCTTCTGGGCGCCGATTTCGGTGAGTGCGGCCTCGACGAAGAACCCGCCCTGCGCATCACCACTGATTCCGCCAAGGCCGGCAGTGCTTGCGCCCGCTGGACCCTGGTGGAGTTCTTCAACGCCCGCCAGCAACGACCCGAGGCCATGGGTTGGCTCGAAAAACTGGCTGACTCCGAAGACCCGAAGGCCTTGGTCCTGCTGGGCCTGGCCTGCGAGACGGGTGCGGGCTGCAACAAGGATGTGCCCAAGGCCAAGGACCTGCTCACTCGTGCCCGCTGCTTCACACTCACGGAAGCGGAAGCCGCGGCTGCCCTTCAGCGGATCGAAATGGCCGAGTCCGGCGCGGCCCTTGAGTCCGAGGTCGTCAGCCTTGAAGCGCACATGAACAAGCACGCTGATGCCGCCACCTGGCCCGGCCTGCAGACTGGTGTAGCGGCGCGCTGGTGGCGGCTGCGCAGCCATGACAGCGGTGCGCTGCTCTATGGCCTTTGCCTGCTGGTGGGGCACGAGTGCGAGCCTGACGCGGACACGGCCTACCAGTACCTGATGAAGGCCGAGGAATGGCCCGTGGCGAACTACTTCATAGGCCGGCACCACGAGCAGGGCGGCCTGGGCCGCGATGCTGCTATGCAGGTATATCGGGCCGCAGCACAAGTGGGCTCGGCCTGCTCGGCCTATCGCCTCGGCCAGCTTGAGAAGGCCGCTGCGGGGGGCAAGCAGGATGTCGAGAACGCGGCGCGGTGGTTCACCATGGCGGGCGATGGCGGCTGCATCCCGGCCATGAAGGCGCTGGCTGCGCTCTATGAAGCGGGCGATGGCCTGGACAAGAACCTGGCAGAGGCTGTTTTGTGGTATCGCAAGGCCGCCGAACTCGGCGACGAGGCAGCCAAAGCCAAGCTGAAGGAATTGGGCAAGTAGGCTTGAAGCTCCCCGTTGGTGTGGGCGCCAATCTGGTGATTGGCGTGGCTGCGTGTGGCATTGG
>JADLBZ010000116.1 GCA_020847415.1 Planctomycetota bacterium | reverse complement strand
GCCTGCCGAATGGCTGCAAAGGCTTGCACACATGCCCGGGGGCCCGTAAACTTCCCTGACCCCCTTGAATCCGGCGTGCTTGCGGCTTGCTTTGGGGGCCGGCCGTAGGACCCCTGTGGTTCACTCCCCGGACACGAGGACGACATGCGTTCATTGATTCTGCCCTGCGCGCTTGCCGGCACGGCACTGCTGACTGCCGCGTGCGGCAGCTACGCCAACACGGTCTCCAGCGACGTTCAGATGCCGCAGTCCAACGGCCCCAACCCGCAGAACCTGCCCGACCCCAACACCGTGCCCAAACCCTCCACGCCCTACGGCTATGCCGTGAGCCTGAGCCCGGTCACCATCGAGGAAGTCATGGTGGACCCGGTCGGCCCCAACACGGGCAACCAGTACGTCGAGCTCTATAACAGCAGCTCGTTTGACTCGGATGTGGGCGGCTGGGTGGTCACCAACGGCGTGGACACGTTCACGTTCCCCTACGGCTTCCGCGTGAAGGCCGGGGAGCGCGTGGTGATGTACGTGGGCGCCGCCGGCACAGCCACCGCCAACGCGCAGTTCGCGCCGTCGTTCAGCGACCTGCCGATCGGAACGGGCTCGCTTGCGCTGCTGCGCAGCGGCACCGACCTGGTGGATTTCGTGCAGTGGGGTACTTCGCCCAACAGCATGGAAGGCTCGGCGGTGCTGGTGCACGAGTGGAAGGCCGGCGACTTTGTGCCGGTGGCCAACGAAGGCCGCACCTACAACTATGACGGCACGGCAAGCGACAGCACGGCCTGGCACGCGGGTTCGCCCACGCCGGGCAACTAGACTTGACAGGAACCAGTCGGGGCCGCGCTTGCGCGGCCCCGCGTCATTTCAGGCTGGTGCCCGGTCAGTGCTTGTTGGGGTCCTGGGACAGGAACGCCCCCAACACCAGCCCATACAAAAGGAAGGCAATGCCAAAGGGCAGCAGCCGGGCCTTCCAGGCATCCGCGGGCGCCCAATCCTTGTCGCGGGTCAGTTTGGCCAGCGGAGGCTTGACGCCAAACAGCTCCGGACAGGGCTCCACCTGGGCCACGGCTTCCTGCATCTTCTCGTCGGTGCGCTTCTCGTCGCGCACCACGCCGTAGCCGCCATACACGACCTGTGTGTTGCCAATGGCGCCCGCGATTCCTTCCAGCGTGTAAGGCAGCACCCAAACGGCGCCAACCCACAACACCGCACCAAACATCAGCCCGCGCAGCGGCCCCGGCCCGGGAAACTTGTCGCCCACCACATTTGTGTACAGCCACGCCATGGCCACCCCTAGCACCAGGATGACCGCGCCGCCCGCGGAGTACTGGTTCTGGGCGGCCAGCCAAATGCCCAGCCACGCGGCGTAGTTGACGTTCATGGCCCACAGGGCTGCCAGCATCAGCAGCATGGCAAGTGCGGCAACTCCAAGAATGCGTGGCCAAGGCATGGCGCGCCTCCGCGGCAATGTCACCAGTATATCACAGCGCGGCGCTGTGCGGAGAAGTTACTTGCCTTTGTTACACAGCAGGCTCAGGACCATGCCCCAGCCAGCAAAGGCCAGGGCAAACGGCAGCAGGCGCGCGCCGTGGTCGTCGCGCGACACCCAGTCGCCTTCGGCCATCGAGGTCAGGGGCAGCTCAAATCCCAGATCCGGCAGGGGCGGCACCACATGGGCCACCCACCCCACCGGAGTGTCAATGAACGTTCCCGTGCCGCGCGCCATGCCGGGGTCGCCGGCGGCAGCGGACAGCACCAGAGGCACCAGCACGGCAAACAGCAGGCCCACCGCCACGCCGTAAAGGATGCCGGCAACCGGCGCCGGCAGCTTTCGCGCAGCCGGCTGTTTGGCCAGCACCCCGGCCCACAATGCGGCGAAGGCAAACGAAAGCCCCGCCCCCAGCAACAGCCCCACCAGCCAGGGTGCGCCCGGGGCCACCCAGGCTCCCAGCCAGCCCAGCAGGTTCACATTCATCAACCAGAGCAGCGCAACGGCTGCTGTCAGGGCCAGGGCTGCGCCGATAGCGGTCTGTTTGGTGTCCATGGCGGGTATTCTAGCAGTCCGTTGAGGAAGCCGCCCGGGGAACGGCCCGGCTCAGGAAGCGGACCGCAGGGTGCAGCCGGCAGAGACTGCGGCTGCGGGCTGATAGCTGATTCCTGCGGACAGGACGTCCGCATCACCAACGGCAGCATCGTTTCACGCCAGGGGCGCAGGGCGCTCGAACAGAGCGCATTCGAGTGCCACACTGCGACAGCATGCTTCTGGTCGTCTCCGCGGGATGTGGCGTCGGGGCCGATGTTGCATAAGCTGGGGCCATGAACGCGCACCCCCCGCAGGATGCCGGCAGCGAGCTGGGCCGCCGCTACGTCACCGACTTCACCCAGGTCGAGTCGTTCTACGCCGGCGACTACCGCCGCATCGAGCACCTCGCGTTGCACGCCAACCGGCTGTTCAGCCGCACCTGGGCGGCGCGCTTCGACCGCGCCCTGACGGCAGACCTGGTGCAGGCCTACACCGACCAGCACCCGGCGCCGCAGGCGGTGCGCGAGGCCGTGGCGCGCCTGCGTGATCCTGCCTGCGTTTGCGTGGTCACGGGCCAGCAGGCGGGCCTGGGCGGCGGCCCGGCGCTGGCGCTGTACAAGGCACTCACGGCGCTGCGCCTGGCCCGCGAGCTGGAACAGGCGGCCGGCCTGCCCTGTGTGGCGGTGTTCTGGAACGCCAGCGACGACAGCGACCTCGAAGAAGTGAACCGCCTGCGCAGCGTGGACGGCGCCGGCAACCTGCGCAAGTTCCGTTTCCCCATGCAGGCCGGCAAGCGTCCCGTGCGCGACGTGGCCCTGCCCGGCCCTGAGGACCCGCTGTGGCAGCAGGCCTGTGAGGCCCTGGGCGACGGGCCCTGGTCCGCCCGGGCCCAGTTGCTGCTGCGCGACAGCGCCGGGCGCGACTTCGGCAGCGCGTTCACCCGCCTGCTGCACGAGCTGCTGGGTCCGCGCGGCCTGGTGGTCATTGAGCCCCGCGCCCTCACCTCACACCCCCAGTGGAAGCGCGTGCTGGCCTGCGAGCTGGAACTGCGCCAGGAACACCGCCTCGGCCTGCAGCGGGCCTTTGACCGTCTGGAGGCACTGGGCCTGCCGCCCGGCGTCAGCCCGTCCACCCACCTGAACCTCTTTGCGCTGGTGGAAGGCGAACGACGCCACGTCACCGATGAAGGCCGCCTTCTGCAGGTCGAGGGCCGCCCGCCTGCCATCTCCCGCACCGCCCTGCTGAAGCAACTGCGCGCCCAGCCGGGGTTGTTCACGCCCAGTGTGCTGCTGCGCCCCGTGGTGCAGAACGCGATCTTCCCGACCGTGGCCTATGTGGGCGGGCCGTCCGAGATCGCCTATCACGGCCTGCTGAAGGGCCTGCACCGCAGCGCCCAGGTTTTCATGCCGCTGTTGTTCCCGCGGCTGTCGCTGACCGTGCTGGACGGCACCGACGCCCCGCGCTTTGACGACCTGGTGGCTTTTCGCCGTCAGCTTGGCTGGCGTCAGGGCGAAGCGGCTGTCGCCGCCGAGAGCGCGCGCCGGGGCATGGAGCAAGCCTTTGCCGGCCTGCAGGACGACCTGCGCACGCTGGCCCGCCCCTTGGAAAACGACATCAACCGTCTGCAGCAGCGCACCCAGCGGGCCATCGGCGAGGTCATGAATCGCATCGAGCATGAGCCTTTGCGGATCTTCCCCGGCGGGGACGAGTACGGCCCCGTGCTGGGCAAGTACTTTCCCGAAAACCGTCCCCAGGAACGGGTTGTAACAGTGCTGGCGTTGCTGGCCCGCTATGGTCCGCGGCTTCTGGACGCCATAGACCAGCACCCAGATCTGTTTGACTTCAATCACCACGTGGTGGTCGCCAGCTAGCTGCGCCCACGTAACACTTCTTGGCCATAGATGTTGCGTCGTATCCATGGCCCTGTAACCTGAGACCATCCTGTCTGACTGTGCATTCCGGTTTTTTTGGCGGCTGCCGAACCTGCGCCGGGTAACAGCCGTTTATTCTTGAGTCAGCAGAGTGTCATTTGCCCAACCCGGGGTGTTCCGAGGCACCCGAACGAGGAGACTGCCGTGGCGGTCCAACAGCAACAGCACTATCAGGAAGAGCCCGCAGATCAAGAGTACTACGGGCAGCAGGAAGCCGCGCCTGAAGGCGATGGCGGCGGTACCGGCAGCGACCTGGCCATGGTCGCCTCAGTGCCATGGGTGGCCATTGCACTGGCTGCCCACGTGATCCTGCTGGTGATCGCGTACTTCATCTACCCGCCGACGCCGGAGGTCACCGAGATCAAGGTGATCCGCAGCCAGGTGGAGCAGGAAGCGATTCCGCCCACACCTGAGCAGCCGCCGGAAGAGGAAGTGGAGTTCCCCAAGGACGAGCCCGTCCAGGAGAACCCCACGGAAGATGAACGCATCGTGGAAGACGCCAAGGACGACCACAACGAGGATCCGTCCGACCAGCCCAACCACGACCTGGCCGAGAACCCGAACGACGACCCCTCGGATAACGAGTCTCCGCACCCGAACAAGAACAGCACCACCAGCGCGGTGGGCCTGGGTGGCGGCATCGGCGGCGGTGGCGGCCGTGGCGGCAAGGGTGGTTTTGCCTATCGCCGGGCCCGTGGCGGTGGCGGTCGCAAGCACGATGACCGCACCAAGGCGGCCCTGGAGTGGCTGAAGGACCACCAGAACCGCGAAGGCTACTGGAGCGCCACGACCTTCAGCGCCGACACGACCCGCCTCAACGCGCAAAAGACCTTCAACATCGAGTTCGTGAAGCCCGG
>JADLBZ010000115.1 GCA_020847415.1 Planctomycetota bacterium | reverse complement strand
TTACGACCCCGAACTGCTGGCCGGACGCACCCCCGCGGCCCGCGCCTACCAGGCCCAGCTCAAGCAGGAGCAACTGGTGGACAGCCAGCCCGGTTACCCCTGGTGGAACCAGAAGGCCCGCATGTTCAACCGCGCCACGAACGGCCTCTATGCCCCCGGAAGCACCTTCAAGGTGCTCACGGCGCTGGCCCTGCTGGACTCGGGTACCGTGCAGCCGGGCGACACCTTTGACGAGTACGACACCCGCATCATGCACAACGGCAAGCTGCTGGGCAAAACCGGCCACCCCGCCAACATGACCGTGGACCTGCCCGCCGCCCTGGAAGTGAGCTGCAACGGGTACTTCTATCGCTACAGCCAGGACCTGGCCGACTCTCCGCAAGAGGCCTGGGACAACCTGGGCGAGTTCGCCCGGCGTTTCGGCTTCGGGCGGCCGGTCAGCACCGACATGGGCGCCACCAAGTGCGCGCGCCTGCCCTCCAGCGAGCGCGTGTGGGCCCAGAACCTGGCCATGCTGGCCATCGGCCAGGGCGAGCTGGTGACCACGCCCCTGGAGGTGGCGCGCTTCTATGCAGCCGTGGCCAACCGCGGCACTCTGGTGGTGCCGCACCTGTGCGATGAAGCCGGCCTGTGGCCGGAGCAGATTGAGCTGGCCCCCGAGACCTGGGACGTAGTGCACCAGGGCATGCGGCGGGTGGTGGAAGGCGCCCACGGCACAGCAAGGCAGGACACGGTGCTGAAGCGCATCCGCTGTGCCGGCAAGACCGGCACAGCCG
Organism: Planctomycetota bacterium; assembly: GCA_020847415.1. GTDB lineage: Bacteria > Planctomycetota > UBA8742 > UBA2392 > UBA2392 > JADLBZ01. The sequence continues at coordinate 5,256 of JADLBZ010000115.1, read as the reverse complement.
AGAACGGCAAAGGCATCCCGGACCACGCCTGGTTCGCGGGCTTTGCCCCCCACGACGAGCCCCAGGTGGCCTTCGTGATCCTGGCGGCCAACAGCGACCTCTACGGCGCCGACGTGGCCCCGGTGATCGGCGAGTGCATTGAGCGCTACTTGCAGCGCACGGGCGTGCTGCCCGGCCCCGTGGTACGCGGCAAGTAGTGGCGTGGCCGGTTGTGGCGTGGGGCTGCGCAGCAGCGCCCCGGGGTACGCACCGCGTGCCCGGGAAACGCCCGCTTGCCTTTGCTTCTCGTGATGCGCACGGGACGACCGCATCACGTCCTGGAGCTAACCCGCGCCGCGAAGCCTGCCAAGGACCCCAAAAAAGAAGCAGCGGTTAACCCTGGTTGCCCAGCCACCCGCGCAACAGCGGCATCAGGTCCAGCGTGGCGCCGTCCTGGCCCAGCTTGCTGGCCGCGGCGGGCTGGTAGTCCAGTGTTTGCAGTTCAAAGCCGGTGCCCCGACGCACCAGCACCACCGTCGCGCGAGCCTCGGAGCGGTCCAGCAGGTACGACCAGCATACGGTCAGGCGCGTGGTGGCGGCGGGGATGCTCTCCGGCAGCACACAGCCGGCCCGCAAACCCGCAAAGGCCGCAGCCAGGAAGTTGCGGTCGTCCGCGTCGGGGTGCTGGATGGCTCCTGGTGACAGCGTAATGCCGGGCGGCAGGGCGCGACGGCCCAGGGCATCGGGCAGTGCGGCCAAGGGACCGATGGGCCCGGGCGCCACAAGCTCGTGGGCCAGCAGGGGTGCGGCAAACCCGTCGCGTTCCTCGGGCGGGCTGATAATGCTGGCGCCGGGCGCCTGCGCCACGCTGCGCACGAACGGCCCCACCAGGCTGTCGCGCAGCAGCAAGGTAACCGGCGTGGGCCAGTCCAGCTCAAAGGCCCAGGCTGAGGCCAGGTACTGCGCGCCGCGGGTGCCCAGCCGCGGCGAGAAGCGCCGCCAGCAGCCGGCCAGGAGGCGCTCAGGCTCAGCCTCGGCGGGTGCGGGCAGCATGTCTTGCACGGCCTGCAGCAACGTGGGCGGGTCAGCGGCAGCACCAGGCAACAACGCCTGGCGCGGGTCGGCATAGCACCCGCATTCGCCGAACAGCCCGCGCCCCTGGGCGCGGATGGCGGGCTCGGCGGCCTCCCATGCGGGTTCCGCTTGCGAGAAGACCTCCGGGTGCAGGCGGCGCAGCTGTCCCAGCAGGACGCGGGCGTCGCGGTCCTCGGCGGAGGGGTCGCGGATCTCGCGCTCGACCAGTTCCAGCGCGGTGGCCACGGCCAGGGCGCGCTCGCGGCCCAGGCGCAGGTCATCCAGAGAAACACGGCCGCCGTCAAAACGGCGCAGGGTGGTGGGTACGGGCTCTGGACGCGCCCCGTCATGCCCAAGGCTGCGGCACGACGCCGCCAGCAGGGTGCAGGAAACAGCCGCGACCAGGATCAACCCTCGCATGGGCGGCATTCTAGCAGCCCAGGCGCGCGACTTCCCGCTTTGAAGACCGCGGTCCATCCCGATGTGCGCTTGTCAGGTTAGCGCTTGGGGCCGGGTGTGGGCTTGGGGGCCGGCTTGGCCTGCGGCTGGGCCGGCGCCTGCATGCCCAGCGGCCGCGTGAAGTTCTTGGGGTCGTCCATCTGCTGGCTCTGGGGCGCCTGGCGCGAAGCCGCGATGGCGCTCTTGACCGGGTCCTGGCTGCGGGCTGTTTCGGCCGGCGCAGCGGCATTCACGGGCGCCGTGCTGTCCAGGCCCGCGGTGCGCAACGCGTCGCGCGCCTTCTTCAGCACCGACAGCACCGATGAGATGTTCGGCAGCCGGCGGCGCGGATCCTTCACCGTCATGGCCACGATCGCTTCCTTCACCTCGCGCGGCAGCGGGTTGAAGATCGCGTCCGGGAAGGGCAGCGGGTCGTTGACCACGTTCAGCAGCACTGCCATGGGCGTGGGGCCGTCAAAGGGCAGTTGACCGGTCAAGAACTGCCACAGGGTCACGCCCAGGGCATAGATGTCTACGCGGTAGTCCACCTCATTGCTCTTGATCTGCTCGGGCGCCATGTAGTTGGGCGTGCCCACCACCTGGTTGCTCAGGGTCAGTGCGGTGGCTGTGGAGCCCAGGCTGCGGGCCAGGCCGAAGTCAGTGACCTTCACCTTGCCGTCGCGGGCGATGAGGATGTTGGCGGGTTTGATGTCGCGGTGCAGGATGGTCTGCTTGTGCGCTTCGTCCAGCGCGCGGGCCACGAAGCCCGCAATGTTCAGGGCGCGCATGGGGGTAAAGCGCCCCTCGCGGTCCAGCAGGCGCTGGGCGTCCACGCCCTCCACGTACTCCATGATGAGGTAATAGACGCCGTGGCTCTGGCCCACGTCCAGGGTGCGCACAATGTTGGGGTGCTGCAGCTTGCCCGAAAGGCGAGCCTCGCGCAGAAAGCGTTCCACCAGCTCCGCGCGACCCACGAACAGGTCGGGCAGCAGCTTGATGGCCACTTTCATGTCCAGGCCGGCGTGATACCCCAGGTATACGGCACCCATGCCGCCACGGCCCAGCAGGCTCTTGGCCTGCACGTTGCCGAAGTTCTGGCCAATGATGGGGTCTGTGTGCTGGGCCTGTGTCATTGCCCTGATTATGCCCGAGGATGCCCCTTACAGCCACCCGGTGCCCGCCGGATTGGGCAGCGGTGACACGCGGCACGGGGCAGGCCACTGCCGGGCACGGCGTTCGAGCACTCTGCCGGCCGCAAGTTCAGACTTCATGTCCCGGCGTCGTGCGGAAGGCGGCTTTGCCCGGTGTGTTGGGGAGGGGCGGCATGGCATCCTGCCAATCTGGCTGACACAGGAGCTCCGAGGCTGTTTCGAAGCCCTGAGTACTCGTGTGCCGCAGCGCCGAACTGCGAAGTTCGCCGCAAGGCAGACGCCACGACAGGGTTTTGAATCAGCCTCTTAAGTACGTAATCTGGCGCCGTCGCGCGCCACCCATGTAACGGGCCCTGATGGCGGAATGCTCCGCCCGGACACACCGGAGACGACATGAACGCCACCGCCAAGCTGTGCCTGCTGCTGGCCCTCTGCCTGCTGATTTCGCCGCTGGCTCTGGCGGACAAACTGGAAGGCGACGAAGCCAAGGCTGCCAAAGAGCGCCTGCGCGACGTGAAGAAGGACTGGAAGAAGGCCACCAAGGCCCAGAAGCTGCCGCTGCTGGTGGAACTCGGGCGCCTGCCGGAAAACAGCGTGGGCGACTTTCTGCAGGAAGTGATCTCTGACGACGCCGACGATGACTTGGCGCTGTTTGCCGCCAAGGCCCTGACCAGGCACAACGACCCGGCCGACGCCAAGGCCCTGGTCAAGCTCTACAACAAGGCCAAGACGCCGGGCCGCCGCGCCGCCTGCGTGCGCTGGCTGGGGCTGTATGGCGATTCGGCGCCTCTCAGCGAGATCAAGAAGCTGGCCCAGGGCGACGACGGTTCGGCAGAAGCTGCCACCCACGCCCTGGCCGACGTGAACACCAAAGATGCCTGGCTCTCGGTTGAGACGGTGGCCCTGATGGGCAAGAACGCCGCCGCCCGCCGCGCCGCCTGCGGCCGCCTGCTGAAAGCCGGCGACAGCCGCGGCGCCGAGGCCCTGGACGACCTGGGCAACCTGGAAGACGCCTCTGCCGCCGCCCACTGGGCCATCGGCACCGACATGGAAACCGAGGCCATCAAGAAGGTTCTGACCCTGGCGGGGGCGGCCTTCCGGCTGGGCAAGGCCAGCGAACGCCCGCACTACTTTGGCAGCCTGCTGGCGCGCCTCACCCGGCAGGAAAGCCACGATGCGGTGGCAGCCGCGGCGGGCTCAATCAGCCCGGCCCTGGATGTCGAGTTTGGCTGGTGGCTGGTCAGTGTCAGCCGGGCGCAGCCCACGTTCGGCGCGGCCTCGCGCTGGCTGGGTTCGGACAAGCTGGAGAACGTGGTTAACGGCCTGCGCCTGCTGCAACGCGCGCCCAAGCCCTTTGAGGGCGAACAACTCAGCAAGTCCGGCGAGGCGTTGCTGCCCCTGCTGACCCACGAAGACGACATGGTTTGCCAGCACGCGCTGCTGACCTGTGCTGCCACCGGCGCCTGCCGCGAGAAGCTGGCGGCCCGGGTGGCGGAGTGGATCGAACAGAAGGACAAGCACGAGCACCGGGCGGCAGCCCTGCTGGCGGCGGGCATGGCCGGCCTGAAGGAGCACGCCCCGCGCGCCCTGGATGCACTCAAGGAGGGCGCGTTCGGCAACTGGTTTGTGCAGTCCGCGGCGCTGGATTGCCTGCTGCGCCTGCGCCCCGCCGATTGCGTGTTTGCGGTGCTTGAGTACGCGCGGCTGGTGGCGGAAGGCCGCCTGTTTGCCGAGGCTATCTGCCTGCTGGTGGACATGACGGGCAAGGACTTCGGCGACGAGCTGGACAAGTGGGAAGCACACCTGAAGGCCAACGCCAGCCTTGAGGTGCCCCCCCGCAAGCGTGAGACCCTGCGCGGCGTGCCCTACACGCGCATGAAGCAGAAGACGGCCTCGACGTTCTTTGGCATCGAGATCGAAAGCACCAACGTGCACTTTGCTTTGGACCACAGCGTAAGCATGGTCAACCCTGTCTCGCGCGAACCCGCCCGCAGCGACTTCGACCGTCGCCGCGACGACGTGCTGAAGCGCCGCCCCGAGGTGAACCGCATGGTGCGCGACGGCTTCCTGCCGCGCTACTACGTGGCCACCTGCGAGCTGAACGCCGCCCTGGACGGCATGAGCCAGAAGGCGAAGTTCGGCATCACGCTCTTCAACCACGAGATGGAGCACTATCTGCAGGGCGGCCGCGTCGTGAACAGCAACGAAGACCGCCAGAAGGCGGTAAACTGGATGCTCTCGGGCGCCATCCAGGGCGGCACGGACATCCAGCAGGCCTTGCTGTGGGCGATCAACAAGGGCGAGGCCGACACCATTCTGCTGCTCACGGACGGCGAGCCGACCTCGCTGGGCATCCTGGAACAGATCTCGCGCGCCAACGTGGTGAAGCGGGTCAACATCCTGGTCGTCAGCACGCACCAGAAGCTGTACTACCGGCATTACATGCATGCCATGGCTGCGCGCGACGGCGGCAAGATCACCGACGCCGAGCCTCGCGAGTAGGCGTTGATGCTGCGCCCCTGCGGCAGGTGACGGGCCCGTATGGGCGATGCGGTTAGTACTTCGCCGCTCCGGATCACGTACGGCAACAGCAAAGGGGCCGTCTGGAGTCCAG
>JADLBZ010000114.1 GCA_020847415.1 Planctomycetota bacterium | reverse complement strand
TCTTTGGGCGTGGGGAGAGAAACCCCCATTCCCGCCGAAGTAACAAGGCGCAACCTGTCTCCTGCCGCGGCTTCCCTCCTGCCGCGCGACGGGCTCTGCGCCTTGACTCTTTCATAGAAGAAGAGCGAAGCGGCCAGACGCGAGTCGAAAGACGAGAGGCGAGACAAGCGGCGCGTGACACGACAGTCCCGGCCGTGCGTACCTCGGCCGTCTCGCCCGAGGAGACCGCCGCAGAGTCGAGAGTCGGCGTTGCCGCTGCCGTTGTGTCTTGTTCATGCCGGCAGGGCGAACGCCATGGCTAACCCAGAATCTGCGCCCAGGCTGCCAGGGCGCGCTGCACGTCTTCCTCGTCCACGTCGTGGTGCGTCACCAGCCGCCAGCGGTTGCCCAGGTACAGGGCTTTCACCCGCTGCTGCTCCAGCCGCTTCATCCACTCGTCGAATTGCGCTTCGCGGCCCGGCACCGCGAAGTAGACGATGTTGGTCTGCACGCTGGAAAGGTCCAGCTGCACGCCGGGCAAGCGGGCCAGGCCCTGCGCCAGCTTGCGGGCGTTGACGTGGTCCTGTTGCAGGCGCGGAATCAGGCTTCTAATGCCCACCAGCCCGCAGGCTGCCAGCAGGCCCGCCTGGCGCATGCCGCCGCCCAGTTGTTTGCGCAGGTAGCGTCCGCGCTCCATGTCGGCGCGGCTGCCTGCTACCACGCTGCCCACGGGGGCGCACAGGCCCTTGGAAAGGCAGACGCTGATGGTGTCAAAGGGCGCGCACCAGTCCTTGAGCGCGACACCGGTGGCCACATGGGCGTTCCACAAGCGCGCCCCGTCCATGTGGTACTTCAGGCCGTGCTTGCGGGCGGTGGCAGCCAGCGCGCGGATGTTCTCAATGGGCACAATGGTGCCGCCCGCGGCGTTGTGGGTGTTTTCCACCGTGATGACTGCGGTGCGCGGGTTGTGGATGTTGCTGGGCCGCACCATGCGCTCGACCTCGCCAGGCTCCATGACGCCCAGCTTGCCGTGCACGGGGCGCACCTGGGCGCCGGCGATGCGTGCCAATGCCCCCGATTCGTTGTTATAGGTGTGAGCGCCGAACTCGCAGATCACTTCCTGCCCCGGCTGGGTGTGCAGGGCCAGGGCAATCTGGTTGCCCATGGTGCCGCTGGGCACGAACAGGCCGGCTTCCTTGCCCAGCAAGGCCGCGGTCTCGGCCTCCAGCTCGTTCACGGTGGGGTCGTCGCCCAGCACGTCGTCGCCCAGCGGGGCGCGGGCCATGGCCTCGCGCATCTCCGGGGTCGGGCGCGTCACGGTGTCTGAGCGGAAGTCCGAAATCTCGTGCATGGCGTGCCTTTCCAGCCAAGCTAAAACGACTTTCTAGCTTACGCGTGCATGTCTGCGAGCACTTTCATGGCTGAGCTACCGCGCATTCTGCTGATCTTCACCGGCGGCACCATCTCGATGAAGGACGACCCGAAGCTGGGCGCCATCCCGGTGCTCTCCGGGGCGGACCTGCTGCGTGACGTGCCCGGCCTGGAGAAGTTCTGCCGCGTCAGCATCCACGACTTTGGCCAGCTACCAGGCCCGCACATGACGCCCGAGCGCATGGGCCAGCTCGCCGAGCTGGTGGGGCGCTCGCTGGCAGATCACGATGGCGTGGTCATCACCCAAGGCACCGACACCCTGGAGGAAACCGCCTGCCTGCTGGACCTGCGCCACACCGGCGACAAGCCCGTGGTGCTGGTGGGCGCCATGCGCACCAGCAGCCAGCTTTCCTGGGACGGCCCCATCAACCTGTACCAGGCCTGCCGCGTGGCGGCGTCGCCCGAGGCGCGCAAGCGCGGCGTGCTGGTGGTGATGAACTCGGCGGTGTGCGCTGCCAGCGAGGTAACCAAGACTTACACCGAGGCCCTGGACACCTTCCAGGCGCCGGACATGGGCCCGCTGGGCATCTTCGACGGGCACGAGCTGTACTTTCACCGCTCTCCAGCCCGGCGGCGCCTGCTGCCCGGCACGGCGCTGGAGACACGGGTCAGCCTGCTGGTGGCCTCGGCGGGCGACGACGGCAGCCTGGTTCAGCATGTGGCTGCACGCGGCGACCGCGCCCTGGTGCTGGAGGGCATGGGCCGCGGCAACCTGCCCCCGCCCCTGGCCCGCGCCGCCATTGCCGCCCACCGCGGCGGCCTGCTGGTGGTGCTCACCAGTCGCTGCTGGGGCGGGCGTGTCAGCCCCACCTATGGCTATGAAGGCGGAGGTGCCCGCCTGAAAGAAGCCGGGCTGGTCTTTGCGCCGGGAGTGCCGGGCCACAAGGCCCGCATTATGCTGATGGCTGCCCTGGGTGCCGGCATGGGCAGAGACGAGGTGGAGTCATGGCTGTCAAAGTGAAGGGCACCATGAAGGTGAAGGGGCCCGTGGACCTGCGCGGGGCGATTACCCTGATCACTGCGGGGCCCACCTGGGAGTACATCGACGACGTGCGCTTCCTGGGCAACCCCAGCACCGGCCTGATGGGCATGGAGCTGGCGCGCGCCGCCCAGCGCCTGGGCGCCAGCGTCACGGTCGTTTGCGGACCCACGCACCTGCAGCCGCCGCCTGGCGTGGCCTTTGTGCCGGTGGTCAGCGCGCAGGAGATGCTGGAGGCGGTCTCTGAGCGCTTTGACCGCGCCCATGTGTTTATCGCCTCGGCCGCGGTGTCGGACTACCGGCCTGCTGAGCGTGTGCGCGGCAAGATCAAGAAGAGCGACCACGACATGACCCTGAAGCTGGTGCGCAACCCGGACGTGCTGCGCAGCATGGGCCAGCGCCGCCGCGACGACCAGGTGATGGTGGGCTTCAGCCTGGAGGCTGCCAACGAGGTTGAGTACGCCAAGGGCAAGATGACCGACAAGCACTGCGACCTGATGGTCGTGAACACGCCCCTGCACTTCGGCGACACCAAGGAGTTCGTGCGCATTCTCAGCCCGGCGGGGCTGGTGGCGGAGCTGCCGCCCAGCACCAAGGCCCAGGTTGCCGATGCCATCGTGGACCTGGCGGCGCGCCTGTACATGGGCCAGAAGATCCCGCCCCTGCAGAAGTTCGAGGGCAAGACCTCCACGCGCAAGCGCCCTGCCGCAGAAGAAGGCGGGGCCAAGACATGATCCGCCTGTTTGCCTTTACCACCGGCAGCGACCTGCGCCTTGGTTGCGAGCGCGACAGCCGCCTGAAAGACATCAGCGCCGCTGCAGCGGCGCAGTTTGGCCGCGTCGCCCTGGTTGATCGGTTGCGCGCCGGGCGCCTGGACGAGCTGGTCACGGCCCTGGAACAGGACAAGCCGGCCGCCGCCGATATGCCTGCGGCCTTTGCGTGGCTGCCGCCCCTGCCCCGACCCGGCAAGATCGTGGCCATGGTGCAGAACTACCGCAAGCACGCCGCCGAGTTCGGTAACACGGCGCCGCCCGCACCCACCTGGTTTGCCAAGCTGCCCAGCAGCCTCACCGGCCACGAGCAGCCCATTCGCATTCCTGGCTGGGTGGACGGCCGCGTGGACCACGAGGTGGAGCTGGCGGTGGTGGTGGGCAAGGCCGCAAGCAGCATCGCCGAGGCAGAAGCCCTGCGCCATGTGGCGGGCTACAGCGTGCTGAACGATGTCAGCGCCCGGCGCATCCAGAAAGACGACCGCGAGGCCAAGCTGCCCTGGACCCGCTGCAAGAACTTCGACACGTTCACTCCCATGGGGCCGTGGCTGGTGCCCGCCCGCTATGTGCCGGACCCGCAGGCGCTGGCCATCTCGTGCCGCGTGAACGGCGTGACGCGCCAGCAGTCCAGCACCGCGGAGATGATCCACCCGGTGGCCCGGCAGCTTGCCGAGATGAGCCGCTGGATGACCCTGGAGCCCGGCGACGTTGTGGCTACGGGCACGCCCGAAGGCGTGAACAACCTGAAGGACGGCGACATCTGCGAGTGCGAGGTGGCGGGCATCGGCCTGCTGCGCAACCGCGTAAGCCGGAGCTAGCAGGGCGTTGAAAAGGACTTTTTCAACGCCCTGCCAGCAGGTTTCTGGCTGTGGGCGGGGCAGGACCAGCCGGTCGCGAGGTATTCATCCCGGGACCGGAGCAAACACGCGCGAGAACAACTTGGACCAACGGCCCATCAATGGGAACCTTGCCGCCGCAGCCAGGCTGCTGCGAGAGTCCCGCCGCGTGGTGATCGGCGGCCACCCCTCCATGGACGGTGATGCCCTGGGCAGCATGCTGGCGCTGGCGGAAGTCCTGCGCGCAGCGGGGCGCGAGTGCCTGTGCGTGACCCAGGACCTGGGTCCCGGCAAGTACGCCTTTCTGCGTGGCGCCAACGAACTTACGCCCCTGGACCGCCTGCCGCCGCAGTTGCAGGGCTTTGACACCTGCATCATGGTGGACTGCGGCGCGCCCTCACGGGCGCAGGCGGTGCTGAAGCGATTGTCTGCCTCGACCCGCGTGGTGAACCTGGACCATCACATTGACAATCCCGGGTTTGGCGACGCAGCCGCGGTGTTTCCCCAGGCCAGCAGCACCGGCGAAGTGGTCTTTGGCGTGCTGCGCGAGGCCGGCATGGCGCTGACTCGCCCGGCCGCCGAGGCCCTGTTCTGCGCCATTGTTACCGACACCGGGCGCTTCATGTTCAGCAACAGCACGCCCGCCAGCTACCGAATCGTGGCAGACCTGGT
>JADLBZ010000113.1 GCA_020847415.1 Planctomycetota bacterium | reverse complement strand
GCGGTGTCGCCCGAGGCGCTTGAACTGCTGGTGGGGGCGTTCGGTGACGAACGACCCTCGCCCTTGTTGGAGTCCATGGAAAACGTGGACGGCACCCCGGTGCGGTACACCGTGGGGGATGCCCTGTTCTTCGTGCTGGTCAGGCATTTCGCCCCCTCGGACCGCTACTTCGAGGACGACAGAGAGCCACCCTACCTGCAAACGAAAGAGTCCTTCACAGCCTGGGCCAAGGCCAACAACTTCGACCTCGGCAAGATGCGCGCAGACTACCGCAGGGACAAGCGCTAGGTTCCGCCGCGGCCGCAGCATGCTGCGTCTCTACGTGACGCGGTTGCATTTCTTCGCAACCTTCGCGTCAGCAGTTGCCGTGGCTGTGCAGCGCGCCCGCACCGGACGGCCTGCCGGGCTACTTCCACTCGTGGACAATGGTGTCCAGGCGGCCGCGGCCGGGCCGCGGCCGGGTGGGGTCCACGTCGTGGGCCTTCAACAGTGTGGGGGAGCCGCGCCGCAGCACCAGCTTCACCTGCGCGCGGTCGGCCTCCGCAAAGTGAAACTCCAGCACGCGCGGCTGGTCGGGCCACAGGCGAGTATCTGCGGACTGGGCACTGGCGCGCCAATAGGGCAGGGCCCAGTCCCCCGTGCTGCCCGCAAACTGCCGGCCGAACACCGCGCCCGCGGTGGCATCGGCAATCGCGCCCATGCGCTCGTCGGCGGGCCGTGTGGCGTCGGGGGCCAGCGCCGTGTTGCCACGGTAGGCGGTCACCGCCAGCAGGTAGCGCTTCAGCCCGTGACCGGTGGGAATGGCATGGCCCGCGCCGGCGTTGGTCACGGTCACGCGCAGGTGCACACCGGGGCCGGGCAGCCGCTCTACCTGCATTGAGACGCCCGCTCGCACGAATTCTGCGTCGTCGGTGCCGACGAAGCTGTGTTTGTGCGCCTCGCTGAAGGGCCGGTAGCGCGTCGAGTAGCGCGCGATTTCCATGCCGCCCTTCTCGATCTCTTCCACCTTCAGGTCGCTGTCCACGGCCCGCTTTTCCGGGCTGCCGGCCGACTGAACTACGCGGCCCACGCGATACGGCGGCATGTGGCAACTCTGGCACTCGCGGTAATCCGCGCCCGGTTTGGCAAAGCGGGTCTGCTGCCACTCGCTGTAGGTGCTCTGGCCGTGCACGCCATTTTCCAGTCTGTGTTCATGACAACCGGCGCAGAGCAGGCCCATCTGGAACAACGGGTTGTAGGCCGCTCCCATGTAGAGGAACGACACGTCCGGCAGCGCGCCGAACACCCGCTTCACACCGCCCGGGAACGTGTCGTCGTGGGGGTCCGGGCGCAGCAGCCGCAGCGAGCCGTCCATGCCCGGTGCTTCCGGGTTCGGCACGCTCCAGATCTTGTGGCAGAAATCGCAGTGGTTGCCGCCGGCGTGAACGCCGCCCGCGTTCAGCATGGTGTGGCTGTTCAGCGAGAACGTGTCCAGCGTGGCGGCCAGGCTGGGGGAATGGCAAGGCGTGCAGCGGTCGCGCTGGTCGCCGTTGGCCAGGGCGTGGGGCCGGGCGTCCAGCCGGAAAGCGGCCAGTGTCCAGGGGTTGGTTGCGGAAGAGGCATGGCGCGAAGTGCGCCAGGAGTCGTACTCGCGCGTGTGGCAGTTGCCGCACTGAAGGTGGGTTTCGGCGCGGTAGCCCGCGCCTGCCGTGGGGTCCGGCGCCGTGAACTCGTAGTCGCGGTGGTCCACCAGCGCAAAGGGCCGCAGTTCAATGGTGGCCATGGCGGCGCTGCCGCTGCCGCAGGCCAGAAACGCCGATTGCTGCTCCAGCGTCACGATGCCGTTGACGTAGCCAGCCTTGCCCGCCGCCACCAGCGTCAGCGATTCCAGGCGCGGCAGCTCCAGCCGGAAGAAGCCGCGCGCGTCGCTGGTTGCTTCAATGCCGCCCGCGCCGCGGCGCTTCACGGCAGCTCCCGCGATGCCATTGCCCTCGGGGTCCACCACACGCCCCCAGAGGGTGAACGGCCCCTCGGCGGTCTTTACCCGGGTGGGGACGCGGCCTTCCAGCTTGCGGGTGGTGTCGTCGGCTTCGAGGGCCACGGCTTCGCCCAGCTCCACGGGTGCTTCGCCGAAGGGCAGGGTGTCGTGGTAATAGCGCACCTGGATGCGCTTGCGGTCGGCCGAGAACTGGAACCAGGCGCCGCCGCCGTTGCTGACAGCCCGCGAGATATCGAGGCACGACCACACACTGAACCACTCGCCATTCTTCAGGCGCTTGCCTTCGCCCACGGCGGTCCAGGCGCCGCCGTTGGTCTGGTCGTCCACGCCCCACGAAACATAGTGCATACGGTCGCCGCGCACCTGCACCTCGACGCGGTAACGGTACTTCCCGAACAGGTAGGTGCCGGTCCAGTCCGGTGGGCCAAGGGCGTCCGGCGGCGCATCGGGCTGGAAGCGATTCCAGGTGGGTGCCTTGGGCCATTGCTCGAAGTCGCGCAGCCAGCGGGCGATCTCGGCATCTGTGGCGCGCGGGTCATACGCACTGCGATACAGGGGCGTGGCGGGGTCCAGCGCCACCGTGACCACCAGCGCCAGCCCCAGCAGGGCGGCAAGCAGCGGTGCGAAGACGTTTGCGTCGCGCGCCATGACAGCAGCCTCGTTACAAACACCCCACGGGATTGCAACGGAAGGCCGCCCCCGCGCAACTATCTTGTGTGACACGGGAGGGCAACCATGAGAGTTCCGTTGTTGGGCGCGCTGGTGGCGATGCTGGCGTTGGCAGGTTGCGGCAACGAGGCCGAAGTGGCGCGCGACCGTGCCCAGGACGCACGGATGGCTGAGCTGGACGGCAAGATCGAAGCCGTGGCCGCCAGACCGGCGCAGGCGGACAACTCGGCGGCGCTGCGGGCTGAGCTGCAGGCCCTGCAAGTGCGGGTGGCAGCCCTGGAAAACGCACCGGCGCAGCCTGTGGCGGCAGACCACAGCGCGGCACTGGCCGAGCTGCGCAAGCGGCTGGAGGCCCTGGAGTCCGCGCGCAAGGAAGTGCCCGCGACTACAGCAGCCGACACGGCTCCCACGCCGACTCAACCGGAAACAGACGTGACGGCCCAGGTGGACGGGCTGCTGCCGCAGGTGCGCGCCAACCCTGGCGACCAGAACAAGCTGAGCGAACTGGCGGGCCTGCTGCGCAAAGCCGACAAGGCCGCGCGCGACAAGGCCATCAGCGAACTTAGGGCCCTGGTTGCTGAACAACCGCAAAGCAAGGAAGCGCGGCTGGCGTTGGCGGAGTTGCTGACCACGCGCTTTGCGGACCTGAAGAACCCCATGGACCAGGGGCGCCTGGCCAGCGACGTGAAGAAAGAGCTGGATGCGGCGCTAAAGATTGACCCGGATTACTACGACGCAGTGCACTTCCTGGCCATCCTGAAGGCAAACTACCCCACGTTCACGAGTGAGTTCCAGACTGCCGAGAAAGAGCTTCTTAAGGCGGTGGAGCTGCAGGCGGCCCTGACCTGGGAAGATCGCTTCGCGGACATCTACGCGACCTGGGGTATGTGGTATCGCGTGCAGGGCAAGCTGGACGAGGCCGGCGCCAAGGTGCAGCAGGGGCTGGACAAGGCGCCGCGCCACGAAGGCCTGCTGGCCGAGAAGCAGCGTATTGAAGCCGCACGCCAGGCGGGCGGGTAGTCAGCAAGGACACAGCGAAGGAGCAGCCATGAAGAACTACACATTGCCGGTGGTGATCGGGGTTGGCGTGGGCGGCCTGGTGGTGGGAGTGCTGGTCATCCTGGTGGGCTCGGCGCTGTTCTTGACCGCGCGGCAGTCCACCCCGGATGTCGAGGCTCCGCGCCCGCAGCCCGTCGCAAACATGGTGGCCGACCGGCCCATCACCGCGGAAACACCCCACATCGAGCCCGAGGACGAAACACTGCGCACTCGCGTGCGGGAGCTGGAAGCCGAGACCACGCGCCTGCAGGGCGAGTTGACCAAAGCCCGCGCCGAGGCTGAGACCGGCAAGACGGAACACCAGCGCGTGCAAGGCCGCCTCGCCGAGGCTGAGGCCGAGTTGGCGCGGCTGCGGCAGCCGGTGGCGGGGCCGACGGTGCCCATTTCGTTCGGCCAGTGGGGCGAACTGAAAGAGCTGAAAGACACCGACTGGAAGGACGTCGGTTCGGCCCTGCAGACCATGGTGCCCCTGTTGCCGGCCTTCGGGGCCGCCATGCGCGAGAACAAGGAGCCTGACCCGAAGCTGGTCAAGCAGATGCAGGACAACAACTTCAAGCTCGTGAAAGTCGCCGTGGCCCTGAAGGGCAAGCTGCCCAGCCACGCCAAGACCGTGAACGGCGAATACACGCACCCTGTCACGCTGGTCAACCTGCTGCACGCGCAGCTTGCGGCGGCCGGCATGCCGCTCACCGACGCCCAGAAGCAGCGCCTGACCGAGCTGGGCGAGGAGTACGAGAAGCGCTGGGCGGCACTGCAGGCGGGCTACGACGACAGCACGCTGGAGCTGCGCAAGCTGGTGGACGAAGTTGAGCTGAAGCAGTGGTTCGTGGATGAGATGTTCAAGGTGACCACGCCCGAGCAGAAGGCTGTGGCGGTGGACCCCTCGGTGGAGGGCGTGATCTCGCTGGACCTGTACTCGCCGGGCCTGATGCTCGTGCAGCACATCCACCCCAGGCGCGAGACCGAGCGCGAAAAGCTGAAGGTTGCCGCCAAGGAGGGGCTGGCCAAAGAACTGAAGGTGGAGCGTGCCCTGCTGGACGGCATCGAATTCGCCTTTGATGACTGGTTGAATGCCTGCGCGCCCGAGCCCCGCACCGAGGCCGAGATCAACCTGCTGCACACGCGCGAGGTAATGCGTGCCGGCCGCGCCGGAGTGGAGCTGCTGGCCCATGTGGTGCAGGCGCTTTCGGGCAACGCCGAGGCCATTGCCGCCGCGCGCAAGCTGAACATGGTGGCGGTGCCCCAGCTTCAGGCACCCTGAGAGCCTGTTCCGGACCCCGGTATCCGGTACTACACTCTGGCGCTTCAAGGAGACAGCCATGTCAACCGATGCCCCCAAACCTGAAGCCGCGCCTGCCAAGGCGGATATCCCCGTGAAGGAAGCCCTGGAAAAAACACAGGGCACTGCTGCGCCCGATCGCATCGTCATTCACCCCTTTCCCAAGGTGGTGCTGATGTGGCCGGTGATGCTGGTGTCGCTGGTGTTCTTCTTTCTGGGCGGCGGCGTGACCGAGAAACCCATCGTGGACCCCTCCGCCCTGGGCTGGTGGTGGATGGTGATCTTCTTCTTCAACATGCTGGTGAAGACCTTCGATTTCGGGCGCAACAACTTCATCGCCACCCTGGCCAGCCTGGCGGTGATCTTCCTGGGCCTGCTGGTGTGGGACCTGCAATCAGAGGCCGAGATTTACGGCAGCATCTATCGCTTCTTCCAGGAGCAGCAGCTGGCCATGCACGGCAACTTCTACGCCATGATGGCGGCCTCGCTGGCGGTGCTGTTCCTCATGGCGTTTGTGACCACGCGCTTCAACTACTGGGTACTGTCTCCCAACCAGCTTACCCACAAGCACGGCATCCTGGGCGACGAACGGCACTACGCAACCATCAACATGGCCGTGGAGAAGGAGATACCGGACGTGTTCGAGTTCCTGCTGTTCGGCAGCGGCCGTTTGATCTTCAAGCCGGGTGTGGGGGCTGACGCGAACAAGACCCTGGTGGTGGACAACGTGTTCCGGGTCAATCACGTCGAGAACAAGGTGCGCGAGTTCATGCGCTTCATCCGCGTGGACGAAGACCGCTCGCGATAGCAGCCACAGCGCAATCGAGCCACAGCACGCGGGGCGACCGGGAGTCGCCCCGCTGTGTTGCCCCGGTCGGCCTCAAGCTGCACAATGCTCGCGGCTGGGCGATTGACTGCCCACGTCGGGGGTTTTCGTGGCGACACTTAAACGCCTGTTCTCACTTGCCGTATTGATCGCGACGTTGGCGGCGATTGCATCGCCCGTTGCCGGGTGGAGCAACGTAAACGGTGACGAAGCGGTTCGGCTGCTGGAAGCCCAGTCCAACACCAGTGGTGTGTTTGCGGCCTGCGATGGCGATGCCGACGGGGCCATCTCGCTGGCAGAACAACAGGCTGCCTTGCGGCGCTTCTATGACGCCTTCAGCCGAACCAAAGATGCTGCCCG
>JADLBZ010000112.1 GCA_020847415.1 Planctomycetota bacterium | reverse complement strand
GCGGGTTGCCGATGGGGTTGGCATGGCTACCGACTACCCTACCGACCTCAGCGATGAGCAATGGTTGCTCATCGAACTTCTGCTGCCCGCGCCCAAGCCCTGTGGACGCAAGCGGCAACTCTGCCTGCGCGACGTGCTCAACGCGATGCTCTACGTGCTCCGCACCGGCTGCCGGTGGCGCATGTTGCCCGGCGACTTCCCCAAGTGGTACAGCGTCTACCACTACTTCGCCCAATGGCGCGACGATGGAACCATCGAGTGGGTACACGACCGCCTGCGCGATCAGGCGCGCAAGGCCACCGGCACAAGGGCCACGCCTGCCGTGGCCGTCATCGACAGCCGGAGCGTCAAGACCACGGAAAAGGGGGCCTCGCGGCTGCGATGGCGGCAAGAAAGTGGTTCCTCGCTGTTTGGTGTGGATTCGCCGGTGTGGGCGCAGCACAGCAACCGACTGCTGACGCGAAGACGGCGAAGAGGCGCGAAGAGAAGCAACCCAGCACGCAGGGGCGCTGCGGCCCCTCGGCGCTTCGCTGTGTCGGCTGCTGAGAATGGCAATGGCATACCGCCAAAGCGCCAAAACGCCAAAGGCTGGTGCTGGGCAGAAAGCTGAACAGGAAGTCCCGGCGGGTCGGCTTGCAGTCGTTCGTGCAAGCTATTGTGCGGGTGAACACGCGAGCAGTAACAGAGCTTTGGCAATTTGGCGCTTTGGCGGCCCAGCCGTTTCGCCGTTGCCGGCTGTTCAAACCCGCATGTGCTCAGGGCCGCCTGGTAGCTGGCTTGCGGCGTCCTGGACGAGGCCCCCCCGCCGAATCCACATGAAACAGCGAGGAACCAAGAAGGTGAAGGGCCGCAAGCGCCACATCGCCGTGGACTCCTTGGGCCTGCTGCTTTCGGTGGTCGTGCATGTCGCAAGCTGCCCGGATCGGGACGGCGCAAGGCCGGTACTGGCGCGGATGAAGGGCAAGAGGGTGCTGAGAAAGGTCCGGACGATCTTTGCTGACGCAGGCTACACGGGGGGTAGGCTGGCAGAGTGGGCCAAGGCTTTCGGTAGCTGGACAATCGAGATCGTGAAGCGGACGGAGCTGCACAAGTTCGTGGTGTTGCCGAAACGCCGGATCGTGGAGCGCACTCCGGCATGGCTCGGACGCTGCCGGCGGCTGAGCAAAGACTATGAAGAGCGGCCAAGCGCAGGCGAAGCACTTGTAAACCTGGCAATGACGCACCTGATGATTCGACGACTCCAACCAGCGTCATAAACAGGCTCTAAGTAGACAAGTCAGTGCTTCAAGAGTGCAGCGTCAAGCGACGTGGCGGCAGGGAACTCGAACACATGGCGTTTGAGAAGCAACTGGGGAAGCTTCTCGGCATGGTGGCCGCAGCGTGTTTGGTGGCTGCGACTCCATTTGTGGTGGGCTGGGGCCAAAGTGGCACGAGATCGGCAGCCTTCACGATGCTGAACGCAGCTACCGTTGCATTCGCCTTTTGTGTTAGCGGCAGCCCGTCCGCGAGAACAACCGGTGACAATGCGGCGCCTATGCCGGGTATTGGCAGTTCGCTCATTCGCGCCAGCGTAAGTAACGCGACCGGAGTGCTTGGGGCCGTGGTCGCCGTGTGCTGCCTGTGGTTGTGTGCGGTGACGATAGACTGGTACCCGTATCAAGGTGTCCTCGTTCGTGTTGCCGGCGAATCGTGGCGGCGTGGGGTGTGGCTGGGCATGTTGCGTTGCGCAGTCGGTGGAGCAGCACTTGCGATGCTCGCACGACGGTGTGCCGCAGGCATGCGGATGCTGTCGCTGCAAGCTGCTATAGGTTCCGTGGTGTTTGCAGGACTTTGTATCGCGGGGCTTGCTGACCATCCGGTCTTGAGTGTCTTTCATTTCGGGGGAACTTGGGTGACGCAGTCGTTTGGTTCTCGCGGAGTGGCTGGAGGCAACTTCTTTCCCTCGGAGATTGCGATGCGTGTTCTGCCGCATCTGGCTGCGGCAATCGCTGGAGGACTAGCAGCGGAGTGCGCGATCGACAGGCTGAGTCGTAGAGCTGCAAGTAGCTAGCGACCGTTCGGCAAAGAGCAGCTTGTCGTGGGCCTCGCGGCTCCCAAGCTCGGCGCCCTGCATGGTAGTACTGAACGTCGCTCCCACGATGCTGGATCGCGGCACTTGCTGGCTGTGGCGCGAGGGAGTGGTGCTGACAAGACCCTGTGCTGCGAGACTGGTCGCAGTGCACAACGACGCAAACACGAGCGCCCAAGTGAAACGCATGGCTATCCCCCGGCATTATTCCACGGCGCCATCATAGCTGCGACGCCATTTTCAGCTATTGGAAACTCGGCGAGCTGACGGCTCCGCGCTCGGCAAACCTCACGGTGTCCATCTTCTCCTGGAGCACTTGCGCCCGCGTACAACGATGCGGGCCGCTGCAGGGCGCTTCGGGCAAGCTACCGCTCAGGTACCCAGGTGCAGACCCAGTCGGTGAAGGGACTGGCGAATTTCGTCCACACTCTCGTCCTTCAGCCCCGTGGAGCGCACGGCCTTCTCGGTGGTCAGGGTCAGGTCGCGCACCGTTTCCAGCCCCAGTGTGGCAAGCTTCTTCTCAATGCGCAGGTTCAGCTTCAGCGCCGCCAGCGGCAGGTTCATGGGATCCGCCATTGCCATCTCGCTGTCCGGAAGCTCGTCCTGCCGGGCGCGCTCCGCCATCATCGCGCGAGCCAACCGGTAGGCCTCCCGGGCGGCCGCGTCGGCGTCGTCCCAATCGCTGCGAGCCAGCAGGCCGGTTAGCGCGGCCGCGGCAAACTTGTCCAAGCGTGTCGAAGACATGGGAACCTCGGGCCGCCAGTGTGCCCGCCCCACCGCCACGCGTAAACCCCGGGTAAGAGGGCATGTCTTATGCGCGACGGACTGCCTATATTCCGCGAGCATGACGCGCATCGCCCTGCCGGAACACGACGCAGTGCTGGCCCTGTACGAGGAGGCACGGTTCCTTGATGCTCACCGCCTGACGCAACACCTGTGGAGCATGCCCCATGTGGTGCAGGAGCTGGATGTCCGCCGGCTGCTGCTGGGTGCCCGGCTGGCGGTGCGGCTGGGGTCAAGGCGGCTGGCCAACGTCTTGTTCGGAACGGCCCGGCGGCGCGACCCGGCAGACCCCGGCGTGCGGTATTACTGCCGCATGCGTGGCGCGACCGACGGCCTGTACGGCGTAATCCGCGAGTTCGAGAAAGACCCCGAGCTGCCCACCAGCGACCGCGACCTGCTGGCAAGCTGGTTCGCCTCCGTCGCCGGCCAGTACGCCATGCTTCGCGACTTTGACGCGGCCCACCACTGGCTGCAGCGGGCTGAGGAACAGGGCTCAGGCCGCGGGTGGGTGGCCGCCTGCGCCGCCGAGGTGCTGCTGGCCGAGGACCGTCCCGAGGATGCCCTGCAGCAAGCCGAAGCAGCCTGGCAGCGGCAGCCCGGCATGCCCTATTCTGCCGGCGCGCTGTGCCGCGCGCTGGCCAGGCAAAACCGCCGCGACGAAGCGGTGGCCCGGCTGCGCGGCTGGGTGGTCGCGGGCGGGCAATCCGGCGAAGTGCTGCTGACCCTGCTCACCCAGATGATTCTGCATCTCGAGCGCAGCCCGGAGCATGGCCGCGAGGCCGCGGCTTTGGCCATCTTTGAACTGGCCGACCGGTTTGCGGGGCTGGCGCCCCTGGCAGACCGCCATGCGCACCGCAGCCTGAAGCTGCGCCTGCTGGATGCCGCGCGGCTGGTGGGCGACCACGCCCGCTACGCCGATCTCGCCAGGGCCGTGGATGTTCCCTTCCACAACGCCACTGCGCGCAACCTTGCCGCCAACCCGCAGGGAAAGCGGATGGTGCTGCCCCACCGGCCGGTGCGGCAGGACCACAACACCTGCTTGCCGGCCAGCGTTTGCACGGTGCTGTCTGCGGTCGGGGTCGAGGCAGACCAGCGCGAGATTGCGCGAGAGCTTACCTATGACGGTACTGCCGCGTGGCGCATGGACGACTACGCGCGCAAGCAGGGGCTGCGCGTGCGCCGCTTCATCGCCGACCTGCCCAGCATCAAGGCGCTGCTCAACGAGGGCGTGCCGTGCCTGATCAGCTTTGACTTCCTCAACAATGCCCATGCCTGCGCGGTGGTGGGAGCCGACTTCGCCCTGGGCACGCTGCTGATCCACGACCCGTCCTTTGACAGCCTGGGCGAGCAGCTCCTGGAACACCTGGGCAAGGGCGAGTCGCCCCTTGGACCACGATGCGCGGTGATGTACCCGTTGGCTTTGGCCGCGCGCCTGGACGCGCTGCCCCTGAACGGCGAGCGCGAGGCCGATGTTCACAGCAACTTCCAGCAGGTGGTCGAACGCGAGGATGCTCCCGGCGCGCTGGCCTTCCTGAAGGAGGCCGCGCTGCCTGCCTCGCCGGTATCCGAGTACCTGCAGGCCCGCGCCCTGGGCATCAACGGCCGTGCCCAGGAAGCGCTGGCGACCTACCAGCGACTCCTGCAGCAGTGGCCGGATTGCGTGGCGCTGCAACGGTCGCTGATCGCAGCCACGGACGAACAGGGCGACACCGCGCTGATGCGCCGCACGCTGCAGGGCATCCTGGCGCGCACCCCGCTGCCGGGCGTCTCCGGCGGCGAGGAGTACATCTACCCGGCCCCCCACCTGTACGCGCGCTACGCCAACCTGCTGCGGGCCAGTGCCACGGGCATGCAGGAGGCCAGGCACGCCCTTCGCACCGCGCTGCGCCGCGGCCCGCTGGAGGCCGAGGCGTATTACGCCTGTGGCGAGCTGTGCTGGCAGGAAGGCCGATACGCCGACGCAGCCCTGCCCTACCGCCTGGCCAGCACCTTGCACGCCGAGAATGATCACTACGCCAGAGCGTATGCCGACGTGCTGCACCGGCTGGGCCGCCACCGCGAGGCAATCCAGTCGCTCGAGCGCCGCGCGCGGCGCTTTGCCGCCAAGCTGGATGCCGCCGGGCCGTACCGCACGCTGGTGAGTGCCCTTGAGGACTACGGCTTTCCCACCGACGCGCTGCAGAGCCTGCGCGAGGGCCTGAAGGCGCGCCCCGCCGATGGCGAACTGGCCGCCTATGCAGCCATGATGTTCTCGCGGTACGCGCTCCAGCAGGAAGCCACCGCCGCCCTGGCCGCGGCGGCCTGCCACGCGCCACCGGCGGCATATCACCACGCGGCGGGCACCGTGGCCCGTACCGCGGGCAACATGGCCGGCGCCCTGGAGCACGCCACCCGCAGGGTGGAGAGCGCCCCGACATCCATGGCGGCCCGCGCCTGGCTGCTGCACCTGACCGAACAGATGCAGGGCCCGGACGGGGCGCAGAAGCTCGCCACCCAGTGGATGGCGGAACACCCCGGCCACGAGGGGTATGAGGAGTTTGTGCTGGACCGGCTGGACCGCACCACAGGAAGGGCGCGCCGCGTGGAGATTCTGCAGGCGCGGCTGAAGCGAAACGAGCACGATGCCTGGGCCTGGCGCGAGCTTGGCTTCACCCTGCTGGCCGGGGCGGAGTCGGCAAGCGCAACACGCAGGCTGGAGGAAGCCCGCGAGCTGGAAAACGTAATCAGGCATTGCGAGCGCACCAGCCCCGAGAGCTCGTTTACCTTCATGCTGCGCGCCGATTGGATGGTGCTTCACAGCCGCGTCAAAGAGGCCCTCGGGCTTTGTGCGCGCGCCCTGGAGCTGGAACCGGCCTACAACTACGCACTGGAACGACTGTTCGACCTGGCCAACCTGCTCGCGGGCGAGTTCCCGCAGCAGGCAGCGGACATCGCCGACAGCGCGCTGTCGCGAGAGCCGGGCCACTGGACCCAGGCCCCGCGCGTTGCCGACCGGTTGGCCGGCCTGGTGGGAGTGGAAGAAGCACGCCGGCGCGTGGCGCGCTGGGTGCGCCGTGACCGGCGCGACCCGTGGCCGGTGCTGGCCTGGGCCAAGATGCTGTTGCGGCACGGCCAGGGGGTTCAGGATGCCCGGCGCGTGCTGCGCCGCCTGCGGCGCAGCGTCGAGCGCTTTCCACTGCACGAGCAGCTGCGCTATGCCCTGGCCGAGGCCTACTCGCTTCTGCAGCGCCCAGAGGAAGAACAGGCCACCCTGAGGGGCATCCTGGCCACCGCACCGGGCGAGACCCTGGCCCGCGTGCTGCTTTCTGAGTGCCTGGAAGCGCTGGGCCGGGTCGGCGAGGCCGTGCAGGAGTTGACCCGCGCCACCGAGCTGAACTCGTTAGACTTCCGGGTGTGGAACGCCCTGGTCGGCCTGCACGAGCGCAGCCGCAACCTGCCGGCCGCCCTGGACGCATCCCGGGCAGCCTGCGAGCACCTGCCTGACTCCATGAATCTCTGGGAGCGCCGCATCCAGTTGCTGGAGAGGTCGGGCCGCGGCGCGGAAGCGCTGAAGGTCGCACAGGAGGTGGCGGGGCGCTATCCCGGCGGCGCCTACGCCCAGCTCCTGCTGGCGCGCGCCCTGCGCCTGACGCTGACCCATGCCAGGCAGGGCGAGATTGCCGCCCAGTACGAGAAGGCCATCAGCCTGAACGCACAGCTCTTTGACGCTGTGGATGAGTACGCCGAATTCCTGTGCCTGCACGCGCGCTTTGAAGACGCCCGCCGGCTGGTCGAGCGCCACGTGCGCGTTGCGGAAGCAGCCTGGCCGTTGCAGGCGCGCCTGGCCGAGATCCTGCGTGCCGAGCGGCGCAATGGAGAGGCGCTGCAGGCGGCCGCCGACCTGGTGCGGAAGCGTCCGGATTACCGCTACGGCTGGCGTCTCTTGTTCGACTGGGCCGCGGAAGACCGCGAGCTTGCCCTGGCCCGCCAACTGCTGCCCCTGGTGCCTCCCACCCTGGAACAGAACGCGGACTTCTGCGCCGAGCGCCTGGACTTCCTGGAAGCTGCCAAGGCTCCGCCCGAGGAAACCGAACGCGGCTGGGTGCGGCTGGTAGAGAACTTCCCCCAGGACCCGGGCATCAACCAGCGGCGTTGCGACAGCCTGATCCAGGCCGGGCGCTTTGCGGAAGCGGAACAGCTGGCCTCGCTGTATTTGCAGCACAGTGCCGGCTTCGCGCCCATGCTTGCGTGCCTGGTGGCGGTCTATTGCGGCACCCGCCGCCCCGAGCTCGCCTTGCAGGTTGCGGACCGGCTGTGGTTCGACAGCAAGGAACTGTCCATGGCGGACTGCGCGCTGGCGCTGGATGCCCTGGAGAGGTCGAGCCGGGGCAAGACCAACCTGGTGCATCTGGCCAACCAGCTCCTCGCCGGCCGCCTGCCGCGCGTGCAGGCAGTGCGCGCTGTCGGTTTCCGTGGCGCGCGCGACAAGCACCCGCACGAGCTGTCGGCATTTGCCCAGGCGCTGGCACCGCGCGCCCTTGAGTACGGCTCGTGGGAGCCCTTTGCCGCCGTGCTGGACGGCCTGATTGACGCGGGCAACGCCGGGTGGGTGGTGTCTTTCCGCGACCACCACCGACAGGTTTGCCACGAGGACCCCCAGTTGTGGATGGTGGTGGGGCGGGCCCTGGGCAACGTGAATCGCCACAAGGAGGCCGCGGAATGGCTGGCCGGGTGGCGCAACCGTGCCGGCACCGAAATGTGGGGCATCACCAACCTGCTGACTTCGCTGCTTTCGGAAGGCCGATATGATGCTTGCGAGCGCAACGCCATTGCCGCGCTGCGGGAGCTGGAGCACGACCATTCGGCGGACACGACGTTGCAGCATCTCGTCTACGCAGCCGTCTGTGCCGGGGACACCGCCCGGGCCATGGCGCACCTGGCCGAGCACCGCGACATCCTCAAGCGCGTCGAGAAAAAGGGTGACAGCCTGATACTGCTGGAGTTGTTCGAGCGCCTGTCGGTCACCCATGCCGCGGCTGACGTGCTTGAGTTAGACCGGCGCTTCCGCGCCGTGGCGGCCAAGGGCAATGCGTTCACGCCCGCCCCGTTCCTCAAGGCCTGGCGGCAGGGCGTCCTGGCGCGGCTGCCCTGGTTCCGCCGCCTGCTGTACAGGATTGCCCGGTAGCCGGCATCGCTCCCGGCCTCGCCCGCGTGGGAGTGGATGCTGTTCGTTGCCGAGTGTGGAGCACCCGCCGGATTATGCCGATCGGCGACGCAACCAAACGCTGCGTGTTCTTGTCGTTGCGCGGATCGGGTAAGTTCTGGCCATGAGAACCCTGCGCGTTTCTGCCGCCATTTGCGTCCTGCTGGTTGCCACGCTGCTCTGCCGCGCAGCACCCAAGCCTGACCTGCCGGCCCTGGACAAGCCCCAGCAGGCGTGGATTGAGAAAACTGCACCCAAGGCGCGCGAGAAGTTCTCCAAGGCGGTTGCCGCCGCCGTAAAGAAGCACAACGAGCCGGCCCTGCGCGAGTTGCTGGCCCGCTGGTTCCCCGAATGCCGGGAAGCCACCGGCGAGCCGACCGGGGCGGGAGTCGCCCTGAGCGCCGAAGCCGCCAAGACCGCCGCCGCCCTGGCCAAGGAATGGGCCGCCTTTGCCGCCGAGGCACGCAAGGCCGGCATGCCCTCCACCGCCGGATGGGAAGCGCTGCGCGCCCTGAAACTCGACGACCAGAACAAGCAGGCCGCCGAGATCCTCGGCTATGTGGAACGCACCAAGGTCAGCTCGTACGTGCCCGAGCGCGCGGCCAGGCTGGCCCGCGAAGGCAAGCACCTCGGGGACTGGGGCTGGTCCGCGCCCGCCGCGAAGTCGCAGGACCTGGCCGGCAAGCCCCCCGGCGACGAAGGCGACCAGGCGCATGCTGCGTGGGCCAAAGCCCGCGAGCTGGAGTACACGTTTGTAAGCCTGCGCACCAACCTGCCCCTGACGGAGGCCTGCGAGATCGGCCAACGCGTGGACTTGCTGCTGCAGTGCATGCGCGCGCGTTATCGCCTGGTGGAAGGCTACGCCGAGCCCGCCTGGCCCCTGAAGGTGTGGGTGATCGGCACGAATGCCGAGTACACCCAGCTCTGGGCCGAGCGACACGAAGCCCCGGGCTCGCCATTCGGCGTGTACTCGTACCTGCACAAGATTGCCCACGTGAACGCCGAGAACTGCGCCCAGGGCTTCGAGAAGACCGTCGGCATTGCCCAGCACGAAAGCTGCCACGCCTTCTTTCATGCCTGTTTTCCGGGCCAGTGGGACCGCGGCCAGGAGACCCCTTACGGCTGGATGATGGAGGCCGTGCCCGCGGCCGTGTACTACATCAACGCGCTGAACCCGCAGGATGGCAAGCTGGCGGAGCAGTTGAAGCGCAAGTTCCTGACGGCAGACGGCAAGCGCGACGAAGCCGTACAAAGCGTTCTGGATGGCAGGGACTGGCTGAAGGAACTGAGCGGCATCGCCACGTACGACGAGAGCATCGGGCACCTGCAGGCCTACATTGCGGGTGCGCTGCTCTCGGCCATGGCCTGGCAGGACGACAAACTGCGCGAGGCCTTTGCCAGGTTCACAGCCAGATGCCTGGC
>JADLBZ010000111.1 GCA_020847415.1 Planctomycetota bacterium | reverse complement strand
GGCTGGTGCTGTCCACGCCCACGTACATGGTCTTGCCCTGGATGTCATTGGCCAGCATCAGCAGCGCCAGCACCGCGCACACGGCCAGCGCAATGCGCCGCCACAGGCTCGTCTTGTCCGGTTTCATGGCTCCTCACCCGTTAGAAGTCCGTGCGGAGGTTAGAGCAGCCGCGCCGCCCTGCCAAGGCGCTTCTGCCCCTTTGACAATCCCACGCCCATCACCAACATTGGCGCATGGCCACTGCGGCACCCTCCGAGAGCCCGCCCGCTGAAGCCCCCGTGACGTCACGCCCCAAGGGATGGGACGGGCGCACGCGCTCGGGCCTGGGCATCCTGATCTTCTTCTGGACGTTTCGCTTTCTTGGCCCGCGGCTGGCCTACGCCATGCTGTACCCCGTGGTGTTCTACTATCAGCTCTTTGCCCGCAAGGCGGTACGAGCCAGTACGGACTACCTGAAGCGCCGCTACCCCGGCCTGCGCGGCCTGCGGTTGTGGGGCCGGCGGTACCGCCATTTTCTTTCGTTCGGGCGCGTGCTGGTGGACCGGGCCTACGCCTTCCTGGGCATGCTGGGCGAAGTCAAGTTTGAGCAGGACGGCCACGAGGTGATCGAGGAAGTACTGTCCCAGGGCAAAGGGGTCATCCTGATCTCGGCCCACCTGGGCAACTGGGAGCTGGCAGCCTACTGCCTGGGCGGCTTCCTGGCCCAGGGGCGGCGCATCCCGGTAAATGCCGTGATGTACAAGGGCGAAAGCGAGAAGGTCGAGAAGCAGCTCAAGCGCGCCAGTGGAGAGGCTCCCTTTCGCGTCATTGCCAGCAACGACAGCCTGCAGGCCAGCATCGAGTGCATGGAAGCCCTAAAGCGCGGCGAAGTGGTCGCCATTCACGGCGACCGCATCCTGGGCGCGGGCGGTGTGCGCGTGCCCTTTCTCGGCACCGAGGCAAAGTTCCCCACCGGCCCCTTTGTGCTGGCCGCCAACACCGGGGCGCCCGTGGTGTTTACCTTTGCGAACCGGCTGGGCATGCGGCGCTATGCGCTGATGGCCCGGGGGCCCTACACATTCCGCTTCGAGAACCGCCGCGAGCGCGACCAGAAGCTGCGCGAATGGGCGGGGACGTATGTGCGGCTGCTGGAAGAGCTGCTGCAGAAGTACCCGCTGCAGTGGCACAACTTCTACGATTACTGGCGCACCGAAGACGGCACCGGCTGGTAGACCGCCGGCGGCCCCTATCCGCAGCGGGCGGCCTGAGGGCGCGACTTCGCCTCGTCGCAGCGGCAGGGCACGCCGTGGCAGCGCGGGCAGCCCTTGCCGTAGCGCTCGCGGGCAACTTCCTCCAGGTCCACGTTGGCAATGCTGGCCAGGGTCGTCAGCCATGCCAGCACGTCGGCAAACTCATGGCGCAGGTTTTCGCGCGTGGTGCGGCCGTTGATGGCGCGGGCCAGCTCGCCCACTTCTTCGCTGAACCACAAGAAGGTGTTCTCCACGCCGCGCTTGCGGTCTTTCTGCCCGAAGGTGTCCTCAATCAGCTTCTGGAACTCGGCGATCCGCATCACTTCCCCCACCAAAGACCTGTGAAACCTCGCCAGCAGCGACGAGTGCCTGTCGCGCAGCCGCGGGCAGCTTGGCATAGTGCCGCCCCGATGAAAGCACTGCTCAGCATTTTTCTGGCCAGCGCCGACGCCTCCGCCGAGAAGGGCTGGCTTTCCACACAACTGGAACAGTTCTTTGACCCGGCCTGGAACCAGCAGCACCAGTTCCAGATCTGGGCGCTGATCGCGCTGGTGTTGATGGCCGCCGGGGTGGGCCTGCCCACGCCCGAAGATATCTGGCTCATGCTGGGCGGCTTCTCCACCTACAAGCAATCAGGCGACCGGTTCCTCTGGTACGCCTATGCGGGTGCTTTTGCCCTGTGCACAACCGCCATCCTGCTGGGCGACATCGGCGTCTGGTACATGGGCAAGCGCTGGGGCTTCGGCATCCGCAACCGCTTCAAGTTCATGCAGCGGCTGCTCAGCGAGAAGCGCATGCGCAAGGTGCAGGGGTGGTTCGACAACTACGGCAGCTGGACGGTCTTTCTGGGCCGCCAGGTTGCCGGTGTGCGGTTCGTGACGTTCTTTACGGCAGGCACCATGCGCATGCCGCTGCCCAAGTTCCTGTTCTTTGATTTCATCGGCTGCCTGGTCAGCGTTCCCATCTGGCTCACCATTGGCGGCCTGGCGGCTGTCTACGGCCAGCCGTGGATGGAGCAGGCCTCGGGCGTGGTCAGCGGCGGGTTTCTTGCGGCGGTGGCCGCGGCGGTGGTGATCATGGTGATCGTTATCAAGGTGCGGGCCGCCCGGCGCGCCAAGGCCGACGAGGCCGTGGTGGCGGGTGACGTGCCTTTGGCCGAGGCCCCGAAGCCGGAGCCGGAGCACCACGCCGAGGAGCGGCTCACGCCCCCAGCCGGACGCTAACCTGGGCGTTGTCGTGCCGCCTTTCAGGTGTTGCGGCGCACGGTTGCAGAGGGCGCTCGCAGGTGCGAGTTCGTGGCATGGGCACCCTGCCGATGGGGTGGCCCTGGTCTTCGGCCAAGGCGCGGGGCTGAAAGCGCCAGGGTACGCCATTGGCAGGAAGCCAAATGCCATGGGCGCCCAAGGGGCCTCGCCAAGACTTCCGCTGGGAGTGCTACAACCGGCACGGGTCACTTGTATCGCGGCGCAGAAGCCACTTTGGTGGGAAGTTTTCCGCCGACGTGATGAAAGGATTATGGGCGCGCAACCGGCACCCACGCAAGGTCTTGGCCGCTCACGTAAAATCTGTATAGCACATCCAACTTGCGACTGAAGCGCCTGCCTCTACATTGAGACCCAGCGTAGTACGACTGGGGACGGTGGTAGCACCGCGCGCCGGGGAGGCCACGCGGGTATCTGGTGTTTGTTGAAGAGCGACGGCACATTTCAGGGGAGAGGGACATGAGGTCTTTGCAGG
>JADLBZ010000110.1 GCA_020847415.1 Planctomycetota bacterium | reverse complement strand
TAATGCAGCAGGCGCACGACCTTTGAGAGCTGCTGGGCCACGCGGCCGTCTTCCTCGGCGTCCAGCATGCCGTCCAGGTCGCCCTGCATGCGCAGCACCCAGGCCGACAACCGGTAGACGCGCTCGTCAAAGGGCGCCACGGTGCCCATCTGCTGCAGGTGCTCCAGCGCTTGCTCGGGCTGCTTCTCCATGTAGGAGATGCGGGCCAGGTGATAGCGGGCCTCGACGGCGTCGGGGGTGACCGCGCTCAGGTTCTCCAGCACATCCACCAGGGTTTCGCGCGCCGCCGCCGGCTCGCCCAGCTCAATGTGCGCGCGGGCGCCCTGCAGCAGCCCAAACGATGTCACCAGGTTCTCGGGGATCGCGTTAAGCAGTTTCAGCGTCTGCTTGGGCTTGCCGCGTCCCAGGGCCAGTGCTGCCTCCAGCTCGGTGGCGCGGGCCTCGAGGGCCGGGTCAAGCTGGGCGTTGGCGGCGCGCACCGCGTTGATACGTGTGGTCGCCTCGGACCACTCGCCCACGTAGTAGTACGCCTCGGCCATGTCCAGGACCAGGTCCAGCGGCGCCTCTCCCTCGCCGTCCACCATCAGGCGTGAGAACGCCGCAATGGCGTCGCCATAGCGCTGCAGGGCCAGGTAGCAATGGCCGATGTCCCGCGCCACGGACGTGTCGCCGGGCCGCTCTTCCAGCACGCGCCGGTAGTAATGCAGTGCCCGTTGCGGCTGTCCGAACTCGAGGCACAGGTCAGCCATGTTGACCAGCACCGACGAGTTGCTGGGCGTGATCTGCAGCATGCGCCGGTAGCACTCAAAGGCGAGGTCCGGGCGGCTCAAGCCGTCCACCAGCACGATGGCCTTGATCCACAGCGCACCCACGTAATCGGGGCACAGGCGCAGGGCTTCGTCGGCGTGCTCGAGGGCCGCCTTGTCTTTCTCCAGCTCGTAAAAGCTCAGCTCGGCTTGCAGCTTGTGGGCCAGCGCCGGGAAACAGCCGGCTGCAATGGCTGTGTTCAGCCCCGCGGCAATGCCCTTGAGCTTGTCGCGCGTTTCGCGCCCCAGCTTGCCGTTCTTGCCACGCTCGCCGGCCAGGCGGCTGTGCACTTCGCTGAGGCCGGCCGCTGCAGCCAGCAGGCAGGCCAGGGGACCGGGATTCTCGCCCAGGGCCAGCATCTGCAGTCGGGCCAGGCGGTCGTCGTAGCGTTCGTCGCCGGGGGCCGGGGTTTCCAGGTCCAGGAAATCCGGGTGCAGGGAAAGCACGCGCTGGTGCAGCTCCAGGGCGCCGGGCATGTCGCCGCTGCGTTCCAGCACAGCCGCCTGGCGGTTCAGCAGGCGGGCTTCGCAATCAATGCACTCGGGCGTCTTGCGCTGCTCGGGCGTCAGGGCATCCAGCAGCGCCCGGGCATCGGCAAACAGGTTAAGCTGGGTCATCAGGTCCAGCTTGCGCAGGCGGGCGTCCAGGTCGTCCGGGTTGGCCTCAATGACGGCGTCAAAGTCCTTCAGCGCCTCATCATGCAGGTCCATTCGCTCCAGGGTCAGCGCGCGGTTGTAGTAAGCCACGCTGTGCACTGCCTCGCGCTCGATGGCGGCGGTCAGGTGCTGCAGGCTCTCCTGGTAGCGCCCCAGTTCGCGCAGCAGGTTGCCATAGTCGTTGTGCAGGGCGGGGTCGTCCGGCAGGCGGGCCAGGCCCTTCTTGTACCAGTCCTCGGCGGTGCGCAGGTCGCCGGAGAGCCGGAACGCGTCGGCAATCTCGTTGTAGGGGCCGGGGTGGTCAGGCGCGGTCTCAGCGGCCTTCAGCAGCAGCTCCAGGCCTTCCTCGCGGCGGCCCATGCGCACCAGCACGCGGCCCTTCCACATCAGCACTTCGCCCAAAGGTTCGGCGTCGGCGTCGGGGCCTTGCTTCTCCAGCAGGCGCTGGGCGGTCTCAAAGGCCTCCAGGGCGCGCTCGGGACCGCCGGTATCAGCCAGCGCCAGGCCACGCTTGAAGTGCGCCTCGGCGTGGTCCGGGAACATCTCAATCACGCGGTTGAAGGCGCTGATGGCGCGGCGCGGCTTGCGCAGCTCAAGAAAGCACGAACCCTTCCAGAGCAGGATCTCCGCCTGGGCGGCCTGGTCTTCGGTCTCGGTCTTGCTGAAGTGATCCAGCGCGTCCTGGTAGCGGCCGATCTCGAACAACGCCTCCCCCATGGGCAGGTGGATGTCGTTGTCAAAGTAGTCGCGGTCCACGGCGGCCTCGAAGTGCTTCAGCGCGTCGAGGTACTTGCCGTGCTCCAGCAGTTCGAGCCCGCGGTGAAAGAAGTCGGACGGCGTGATCAGGTTTTCGTCCATGGCCTTCCAACGGGTGCCTGTTGCCAACGCAGCCCCTGCCACTAGTAAAAACGGATCTAGCCGGGGCTGGAAGTCCCCATTCTGGCCCTTGGGTACCCCTCAGGGGGTGTCGGGAAAGAATTGGGTGGTTTGTGGATAAGTAGACTTTTGATGAACTAGGGCTTGTGTCGTACTAGGTGCAAGTTATTTTTGTGCTTCATGGCGGTTCGACGCAAATCACTATCCACAGGGGACATTGCCCGCTATTGCCAGGTTACGCCGGCAACGGTTGTGAACTGGATTAAGGCCGGCAAGCTTGAGGTTTATACGACCCCGGGCGGCCAGTACCGCATGGACGTGGACGCATTTGTCGAGTTCCTCGAAAAGAACAAGTTTCCCATCCCCGAGGAGCTTCAGCCGTCCAACGAGCGCCGCATCCTGGTCGTGGACGACGACCCGGAAATCCTGGAGCTCGCCACCGAATCGCTGGCTGAGCATATGCCCACGGTGGTCATTGAGACCAGCCAGGACGGCTACGACGCCCTGCTGAAGATTGGCAGTTTCAAGCCGCATGCCGTGGTGCTGGACCTGATGATGCCCCGGGTGGACGGCGCCGAAGTGTGCCGCCGCCTGCGCGCCAACCAGGACACTCGCAACATCTTCATTGTGGCGGTTTCGGGCCTCGCCGCCGACAACGAGTTGGTGCGCCGCGTCAAGCGCATCGGCGTGGATGCCTTCTTTACGAAACCGCTGGACCTGGCCGAGGTCGCCAAGATGCTGGCCAAGCTGCTGAAGGTCCCGGTAAGTTAGCCAACCTGCACAACCCGAATGCATAGCACGCCGCGGCTTGCCCGCGGCGTGTGCGTTTACTGGGGCGCCAGCAGGCGTGTCAGCACCGGCAAGTTGGCCTCCAGGAACTGCAGGCTCCCCACGTCAGCAGGAAGCAGCCAT
The DNA here is from genome assembly GCA_020847415.1 of Planctomycetota bacterium. Taxonomy (GTDB): domain Bacteria; phylum Planctomycetota; class UBA8742; order UBA2392; family UBA2392; genus JADLBZ01. The sequence continues at coordinate 9,285 of JADLBZ010000110.1, read as the reverse complement.
TTGTGCTCCACCGTGCCGGTTCGCGGCTCAGGGCTGCCTTGGACTTCGCCCACAAAGAAGGTCAGGTGCACGCGGCGGCCGGGGTAGTCGCTGCTCTGGCGGGCAAACTCGCGCAGCGCGCCGGCCTGCAGGCCGGTTTCTTCGAGCAGCTCGCGGCGGGCAGCCTGCTCGGGCGTTTCGCCGGGTTCCTGCTTGCCGCCCGGCCACTCCCACCACCCGCCGTAGTAGCTGCCCGGCGGCCGGCGCGTCACCAGCATGCGCGGGCCGTCGAACAAGATCACCACGGCAACTGCCAGCTCGATCAAGTCGTGCCGTCCACGAAGCGGGGCTGAGCCTTGGCGCCGGTGGCATACGCCCTCCCGGCCAGGCTCTTGCGCGACATGTTGCCCAGCTTCTGCCGCCCCGTGGAGACTCTTTCTGCCACCGCCTGGGCGGCTTCGTCCTCGGCGGCGATCAGCTCCCGCAACGCCGCCTGAAGTTGCTCCAGCCGCCCCTCGGCGAACTCCCGCACCGAAGCGGGCAGCGCCTCGCGCACTGCGGGCCACTCCAGCTTGCGCGGCGCCAGCTCCGCCTCCAGGCCTTCCAGCTCGTGCATCAGGTGCTGCTTCTCAGCCAGCATGCGAGTGACCTCCAGGGGGTCCTCGGTGGCCTCCAGCCGCTGCAACTGTTCGCGGGTCTGTGCCAGCATGCGCACGTAGAGGCCCTGCTGGCGTTCAAGGTCCAGCAGGAAGGCTTTGATCTGCTCGCCGCTCCAGGTGCTCATGGGTTCTGCCCCTCGCCCTGGCGCCCCAGCCACGCGAAGTAGCCGGACCAGTAGGCCTTGTCCATGCCCGGCTCGGCCTGTTGCCACTCGGCGTCGCTGACGCGTTCCAGGGCGGTGGCTGCGCCGGCCAGCAGGCGGCGGGCAGCGGCGGCATCGGCCTGTGAGCTTGCGCCCAGCAGGCGCAGGCAGGCAATGCGCTGGGAGAGCCCCCAGGCGTTGCGGTGGCTCTGCGGATAGTCGCGGTCCAGGCGCTCGTAGCAGGCCACCGAGTCCTGCAGGTAGCGGCGGGCCTCGGTGGGGTCCGCGGCGGGGTCGCGGGCGGCCCTCTCGTGCAGGCGCCGACCCAGCAGCTCCAGCACGTCGCCCCGCAGAGCCACTGCCTCGGGCAGCAGCTCCCCGCGCTCGGCAGCCCCCAGGCCGTCCAGTTCATCCAGCAGGCCGCCCAGCCGGGCTGCCGCGCGCTTCAGCGACGCGGTGCCCGCATCGCCGCTTGCGTACACGCCCTGCATCCACTCGGCGCGGGCAAGGCGCAGCAGCGCCTCCCGCACCAGGGGCGAACGCTCTTCATGGAAGCGCTGCACCAGGTCGTCAAACGACGTCACAGCCAGCGCCAGGTGCGCGTCCAGGGCCTCGCGGGCGGGCGGGTCCTTCTGGCGCTCCAGCCGCGCCAGCTCCAGGGCACAGCGGCCAGTCCAGTAGCGCGCGTCGCGCCAGGCGGTGCTCTGGTCCAGCCCGCTGGGCGGGTCGGTGAAGATCGTGCCCTGCAGGATGTGCTCGCGCAGCTCGCTGATCGCGGTCGCAAATTGCGCCGCGTCGCCGCTTTGCAGGCCGTGGTGGTACCGCGCCCGGGCCAGCCCCACAAAGGCCTCCAGGGCGGGGGGCGGCAGCTCTTTGCGGCGCGACAGCAGGGCCTTGCTCTCGCGCACCACCCACAGGTAGGCCGGGATGGCGCCGTCTACCGCGCCCGAGTCGCTGCCCTCGTACAGCTCCACTTCCTCGCAGGCGCGGCCCATGGCGGCGGCCACTTCAAACACGCGGGCCTCGCCCGTGGCGCGGTCGGAGGCGCCGCGGTTCTCGAAGTAGCGCTTCAGGGCGGCCAAGGCGAACAGGAAGTCACGGCTGTGCATGTAATCAAGGCCGACGCCCGCCCAGAGGCCGGCGTCGGCCTCGGCGCCCTGCTGCGAGAGAATCCAGTCGGCCATGGTGGTGGCGGCGCGACGGTAGTTGCGGCGGGCATCCTCGGCTGCCTTCTCGGCGGCGGGGGTGTTGCCCTCGCGCGCCAGCAAGAAAGCACGCAACGCGTGGGCAGCGCCCATGCGCCGCGAGAAGTCCGTAATCTCGCGCGGCATCTCGCGCCGCCCGGGGTCCAGGGCCAGCACGGCGCGCATCAGGGCCACATGGGCCTCCGCGTCGCCCAGGTACTCGAGCAACGAGTCCACTTCGGCCAGCGCGGGGAGCGCATCGGCGGGGGCTGCCGCGGGGTCCAGCTCGGGCCCCGGCAGGCCCGAAAGCAGGCGCCGCAGCTTGTCCTGGTAAGCCAGCCAGAAGGCCGAGAGCGGCAGCACACGGTTGGCGAGCAGGGCATCCACCCCGGTGCCGCGAACTTCGGCCGAGGTCAGCAGCGGCACCCAGGCGTCGCGCACAGCACCGCCAAAGTCGCCCAGGTAACCGCCACGGCGGCCCTCCACGGGTGTCAGTTCGCGCACCTGGCCTTCACGCAGGCGCAGGGCCGCCCACAGCTCGGGCTGCAGGGCAGAGGAAACCCGCTGTTTCAGGCCGGCCAGCCGTTCGGCGGCTTCCCGGCGCAATTCGGCGGCGGGCCCGCGCAGCAGGCGCGCCCTGGCGGCCTCGGGGCTTTCGCCGGGCCTGGCAAAGGCCGAGAGCCCCGCCGGGTCCAGCGAGGGCAGAAACTCAAACTCGTAGCGGGCGTCGTCCACCAGCAGGTTCACGATGCCCATGTCGGCCGCGTCGCGGATGGCCGCGTCCGGCAGCCGCGCGTAGGCGCGCAACAGGGCCAGCGTGGCATCGCGGCCCGCGGCGTAACCTTGCTGCAAATGGGCCAGCAGGGGTTGCCCGGCAGCGTCCACGGCGGCTTCGGTGGGCCGGCGCGGCCCGGACAACAACCGCAGCAGGCGCTGGGTCTCGCTCTCGCGCAGTTGCGCCTGCAGGAAGCTGCCCCGCCGCACGTATTCGGCCAGCAGTGCCACCGCCCTGCCCTCCGCCGCAGCCAGGCGCCGCAGCCCCGGTGTGGGGCCCTCCATGGCCTGCACCGCCAGCCGGGCAGCGGCCTCCGAGAGCAGCGAAAGCTCCACGATGCGCGCGTCGGCAATGGGCAGCAGGCCTGCCGCCTCAGGCGGGGCCTGGGCGGGCTCAAACTGCATCTCGTCGGCCAGGGCCACAAAGTTGCACGAAAGCGCCGCCAGTTGCTCGATGGCGCGGCTGTTGGAACCCTGGCGCCACTCCAGGGTGGCAGCCGCCAGGTACAGGTGCGTTTGCAGGGCCGCCTGCAGTGCTTTTGCGGTGCGGCCGAGGCGGGCTGCTTCGTCGTCGCCGGCGGGCACCGGCGAGGGCGAGAATGCCTTCTTCATGGCCTCGGAGCCGCGCAGCGTCTGCTCGATGCGCAATGCCGGGGTGGGCGCCCCGGCGCCGGTCTCGCGCAGCACCAGTGCCGGCAGGGTGCGGCTGAAGTTCTCCAGCGATTCCTGGGCGCGGCTGCGGCGGCGCACGTCGCGCATCAGGGCTTCGCGGCGCTCGTTCAGGCGCGTGACCTGGGCGGCAAGGGCGTCCTGCATGGCGGCCGAAAGCGCCTCTTCGTCACTGTAGTAGCGGGCCAGGCGGCGCCGCACCTGCTCAGGCGAGAGCTGGCCTGCCGCCAGTTGCGCAATGTCCTCCTCAAGCTGCCGTCGGCGTTCTTCCAGCTCGGGCCCGCGCTGGTCCATGTCGGCCCGGGCGGCGGGCAGGCTGGCGGCTGCCAGGTCCACCTCGCGCAGAAAGCGGTCTGCCGCCTCGCGGAAGGCCTCAAAGGCAAGCTCGTGGCGGCGGGCGGCCTCGTCGCTCTCCGGGTTCTGCTGCCACAGCAGGTACGAGTCCACGGCGGCCGCCTGCAACTCAACCACGCGATCCGACAGCGCCGGCAGGGCAAGCTGCAGGTTGCCCTCCGTGTCACGGTATTCCACGGGCTCGTGCAGCACCCGGAAGTACTCCCAGGCCCCGACCGGGTCCTGCAGCGACAGCATGCGACGCGCCAGCGCCAGGTGCTGTCCCTCCAGCCGCGCAGCCAGGCGCCCCTTGTTGAGCGAGTCCTTGGCGATGGCGTTGGCCAGGGCGTTGCGGTCCTCGTCTTCCAGGCGGCGCGGGTCGTCGAAGTCCACATACAGGGCCGGGGTGCGCAGGGCGGACTCGATGGCGTCCATGGCGCGGCGATAGGCATCCGGCCGCGGGTCGTTGCTGTGCAGGGCGTGGTCCAGGGCAGCCTCGCCAGCGCGCAGGCGCGCGCGGGCCACCAGGGCGCGGGCCAGTTCGTCGTTGCGCTCGTTGAGGGCACCCGAGGCCAGCTTCAGGTCCACGGCATCGGCAAAGGCAGAAAACGCCTGCTGCGTGGCCAGCCGTGCCGCAGGGTCGGCCTCGTGGGCGATGGTGAAGTAGTCGTTCAACAGGGCGCGGCGTTCGACGCGCCACCCGCCCGAGAGCACCAGGGCAAGCAGCAGCGCCCCCAGGCCGAAGCCGGCGATGCCGCAGTAGAGCCACCAGTAACGACGCAGGCGAATGGTCGTCCTCCGTGCCGGTGTTTTAGCATTTTTCTGTTTATGTGGAAATTACGCAATACGGTATTTTTGCTAAAGCGGGACGCGCCCCTGTGCCGATGTATGGGGTGCACCGCAGCGAGCACGCTGCGAGATCGCCTGGAACGCTTTCCCTCTCTCACCCCAGAGCGACGTTTGGCTGCCGGGAGGCTAGCTGATGTGCGCTGGCGGGGCGCCCTTGCGGCGCCCCGGCCCGGTTTTTCGAGAAACCGCTGCCGCAACAACGGGCCTGGCCCGTCGGTTGGCTCCTCAAGCCAGGCGGCGCGAGACCCGCATCAACAGCGTGTCCGCATGGCGCATCACCGAGTCAAACCGGCTGCGCAGCTCGTGGCCGCGGCGCAGGCGGGCGGCCCGCCGCTGGAAGGTGGCGCAGGTTTCCAGGATGGAGCGCAGCAGCGCGTTGGTGGCGCGCGGCAGGTTGACGTGCCGCTCGGCCGGGAACTCCGCTTCGCTTTCCTCTACCTGCACGCAGTCCACCACGCCCTTGGCAATGGCGGCTGCCACCAGTTCCAGGCGATTGCAGGCCTTGGCGGCGCCGTGCAGGCTGTACTCAAGGGCGTCCAGGATGCGTTGTTCGTCAGCACCCGAGAACGCGCCCCAATGGGTCGCGGTCAGGTGCCAGTCCATTTCTGCATCCACCAGTTCATCCACCGGGTCAAAGGGCACCAGTTCGTGGCGCCCGGAGCCGGGCCGAGAGGTCAACGTTGCCGAGGTCATGGGGTTCCCCGAATGTGCCGCGCGCCCAATATGGAAGCGTCCCCAACGCGGGGGCAAGTGTTCCGACGGTAACTACCGGAAGTGGCTCTCTGCGCTGACACAACGCTGACACGCGGCACACGCGACGTTGACCGGCGCGGCGGAATGCGACGACTTGTGGGCTACCGGACGTGGCGCCGCAGGCTGTAGATCGCAAACAACGGCACGCGCGCAATGTCGGCAATGTCGGGCCAGCGGCGGCATTGCTCGGGCGTGGGGCGCGGCTCGGCGTAGTCCTCCAGCGCCAGACCAGCCGCGGCAAACGCCCGCACCATGGTTTGCTGCGTGCGATGGAAATTGGTGATGCGCGTGCGCGACGGCGGAAAGGAGTACTCGCGCGGCCCCTCGTCAAAGTACCGGTCCAGCTCAAAGTGCAGTTTCTCGCCGCGCCCGTTGCGTATCCACCCGCTGCCCGCCGTCGCCATGGGCGCCAGGTTGCAGGCCACCAGCCGCCCGCCGGGTCGCAACACGCGCGCGGCCTGGGCCAGCGCAGCCGCCAGGTTGGGCACGTCCACCAGGCTGAGATAGCTCACCGCCAGGTCAAACGCCTCGTCCGGGATGCCCTCCAGCTCTTCCATGTCGCCGACCAGGTACTTCTCGGCACCCACCCGCGACGCCGTCGCGTGCTCGATGAACAGCGGCTGCAGGTCCACGCCCAGTACTTCGGCACCGCGGCCGGCCAGCATGCGCCCGAAGCGGCCCTCGCCGCAGCCCAGGTCAATCACCCGCTTGCCAGCCACATCGCCCACTGCCGCCAGCATGGCGTCGTCCAGCAGCGCCACGCGCGAGACGTCGCGGTCCTGGCGGATGCGGTCAATCCAGTCCGCCGCGTAGGCAGCCCACTGGGCGCGCAGGGTCTCTTTGTCGGTCATGGCTGTATCGTAGCACCACTTTCAACCGGGGCCGCCGGCCCGCCGGGGTGGTGGTTTTGCCGCGCCGGCTGTTACACTGCCGGTCCCCGGGCGGGACCCCTGCACGTGTACTCATGACCGCGCTGTTTCATCCCGACGGCACCTGCAACCCGGCCTACCTGAAGCTGGACCTGTTCTGCAAGGGCCTGCGCATTGACGCCTCGTGCGACCTCTCCGAGGACGCCCGCGAGATCATCCGCAATCGTGCCGGCCTGGGCAGCGGCCTCGAGCTGGTCATCGGCCGCGACATGTACACCAACGTTCCCGTGGTGGAATGGTGGGTGCAGAACTCGCCCTATTGGCTGGTCAAGAACGGCCCCAGCTACGAAATCTGGCAGGAAACGCGGCCGTTTGTGTACGAGGCCTACGACGACCTGGCGCCCGCAGGCAGAGGCCCCTGGGTGGGCCGGCTGGACCGCGCCCAGGCCCGGCGCGTGGATACCGTGACAGTGCCGCCTGAACCGGCCTGGTACAAGCAGCGCACCAGCAGCGGCAAGCTGATGCAGCGCATCGGCTGCCTGCAGGGGACCTACCTGGGCGTCTATTGGGGCCCCCGCTGCCAGAACTGGGGCCCGCGCGGCGAGAACGAGTTCTGCAAGTTCTGCACCGAGGGCCAGAACCTCGGCACCCACGAGGAAGTCGAGAAGAGCATCGCCGACGTGCTGGAAACGGTCCTGGCGGCGCGGCGCGAAAGCCGCATTACCTTTGTGCACGTGAACACGGGCTTCCTGGACAGCAACGACTACTGGGGCCTGTTTGCCGAACTGCTGCGCGAGCTGAAGCAGAAGACCGGCCTGCTGCTGGGCCTGCAGGCGCCCCCGGACGCCGACTTCGAGAACTACCGGCGCTTCAAGAAGCTGGGCGTGAACAACCTGAGCTTCTGCTTTGAGGTGATGGACGAGGCGCTGTTCAAGGAAATCGGGCCCGGCAAGGCCCGCCGCGCCGGCCTGCAGCGCTACCTGGACGCCATTGACTTTTGCGCCAACGAGGTGGGCTTTGACACCGTGAACGGCGAGATCATCGCCGGCCTCGAGCCCGTGGAAAGCAGCCTGCGCGCCATAGACTGGATCACCAGCCACGGCGCCATCCCCACCGTGTGCGTGTTCCGGCCCGTGCTGGGGGCAGCTTATGCAAAGCGCAAGCCCCCGCGCGTAGAAGACATGCTGCCGGTGTTCCAGCACTTCTACCGGCGCTGCATGGAGAAGGGACTGCCCATCGGCATTGCCCCGAATGTGAAGGTAAGCCTGATCATGCTGCCCGAGGAATGCCGGGGCCTGATGCCCGACCCGAACGCCTGGCGGATGAAGCGGGCCATGCTGTGGCTGGCGCGCGGGGCCTTCGGCGCCTGGTTTAACCAGCGCGTGCGGGTGTAGGGGCGGGCAGCGATCCAGCGCTGTCGTGATATCGCGCCGGCACCGTCGTAGAATGCGTCCATGCCGGGTACGCAAAGTGAGAAGGCCGCCCCGCAACCCAAGCCGCGCAGGCTGCGCCGGTTTGTGAAGCGCGCTGCCTTTACGATGACACCCCTCGCAATCGGCGCGGTGCTGTTGTGCACGGCGGGCTGGCCCTGGGCCAACTCACAGGCGCAGTCTTACTTTCGCTGGCGCATGAGAGCCCGGACGGAGGCCAGCGCTCAGTTGCTGCCGGAGATCACCGACCACCGGGCGCTCATGGTGCAGGACGTCACCGGATCCAACGGCTGGGAGCATGTGCTCAGGGGGCGCAAGCTGTGGTTCCAGACGCGGGAACAGCACAGGGTGGGCGAGTTCGACTACGATCTGCCTTGGATAACGAGCATTAGTGATGCGATCTCCACCCGGAGGTGGGATGACTATCTGGATGACGAAGAAGAGGAGCAGCTCTTCGCGCCAAGGCACTTTGCGGCCGCCCTTGAACTGACCGCGGCAACGGCAGCAACAGCCAAGGACGCCGCTGCCTGCGATTGTATGGTCCGGGTAGAGCCTGAGTGGGTGGATGGCGACGAGGAGTTCGTGCACCTCGACGAGTACTTCGCGGTACTTGCGACGCGAGTACTGATGCTGGACCACCTGCAGCGCAGGTCAGCCCGCGACGGCGAACTGCTGGTCCTGCTTCGCTTGATGAGCATCTACAACGACCGCTTCTCCAAAGGTGCCTTCTATGGGTGTCTTAGTACTCGGAACGAGTGCCTTTATGGTTGTGTAATCCCGCTGCTTGAGGGCGGCCGACTGCCACCGCAGTTGATTGCTGCAATCCTCAAAGTGCGTTGGAGGACGCCGGGCACCGACCCCAAGCTGTGGCTGAACAACGCTGCCTGGACGTATCACAGTGTCACCGAGATCGGCAACGACGAGCATTGGGTGACCGCACGCGAGCAGGACAGGACGCCTCCAGTGTTCCCGGAGTTGCGACTGTATGACTACCCGGGCTACCGGCAGGTGATGGAAGTGTGCACCCAGAACGCCCTGGACGCGCGCAACGGCGTGCTGGACCTGCGGAACCCCGACTGGGTTCGCGCCTACCAAGAACGATTCAAAGGGTGGTTCAACCCCATCAATTCCGTAGTCGGCTGAGGCAGTGAAACCATGGACTGGTTGGTCCGCGCGATCGAAGACGAAGACAAGCACTGGGCCCGCATCGAGGAGCTTTGCGCCAAGCCCTGACCTGCCGCGCCCCGCATGGGCAAGGCGGTTACTCCTTCAGCCGCTCGGCAAGTTGCCTGGCCAGCCGCGGGGTCTCGCCGAAGGTCTTTTCAAACTCGCCCTTTTCGGCCTTCCAGGCCAGGCATCTGGCTGTGAACCTGGCAAAGGCCTCGCGCAGTTTGTCGTCCTGCCAGGCCATGGCCGAGAGCAGCGCACCCGCAATGTAGGCCTGCAAGTGCCCGATGCTCTCGTCGTACGTGGCGATGCCGTTCAGTTCCTTCAGCCAGTCCCTGCTATCCAGAACGCTCTGTACGGCTTCGTCGCGCTTGCCGTCTGCCTTCAGGAACTTGCGCTTCAACTGCTCCGCCAGCTTGCCATCCTGCGGGTTCAGCGCGTTGATGTAGTACACGGCCGCGGGCACGGCCTCCATC
>JADLBZ010000109.1 GCA_020847415.1 Planctomycetota bacterium | reverse complement strand
GCCGGCAAGGACCTGAAGCCATGGAGTGGGCCTGGATAGCCGGTGTGGGGCTGGCGGCCTACCTGCTGGGCAGCGTGCCCTTTGGCCTGCTGACGGGCTTCTTGGTTCGTGGCGTGGACATCCGCGAACATGGCAGCCGCAACATCGGCGCCACCAACGCCGCGCGGGTGCTGGGCTGGAAGTGGTTCCCGGTGGTCATGCTGCTGGATGCCTCCAAGGGCTTTGGCGCAAGCCTGGCCGGCCTGCTGCTCTCGCAACGCGGGGGGGGTGACTTGGCCCTGGTGGGCGGGCTTTGCTCGCTGCTGGGGCACTTCTTTCCGCTTTACCTGAAGTTCCGCGGCGGCAAAGGAGTGGCCACGGGCCTGGGCGTGGTGCTGGTGCTAACGGCGCTGCCCGTCAGCGGCTGGCCATGGCCCGGCCTGGCAGCATTGGGCACCTTTGTGCTGGTGCTGCTGGTGACGCGCATGATCAGTGCCTCCAGCATGGTGGCGGCGCTTTCCCTGCCGTGCTGGTATGCGGGCATGGTGGGCAGCCGGCTTGAGCAGCAGCCGTGGCTTGGGCGCATGATATTCTTCGGCTTTGTGGCTGCCTTTGTAATCGTGAAACACAGGGGCAACCTGAAGCGAATCATCAAGGGCGAAGAGCCTCGCCTGGGGCGGAAGCGGGAAACGACAGAGCGCGCATGAGCCGTGTACTCATGGTGGGGGCGGGAAGCTGGGGCACAGCCGTGGCTGTGCTGCTGGCGCGTGCCGGGGCCGATGTCACGTTGTTCGGGCGACGGCCGGAGTTCGTGGCGCAGCTTGCCCGCGAGCGCGAGAACCGCACGTTTCTGCCGGGCGTAAAGTTGCCTGATAGCCTGCGCCTGGCCGCCGAGCTGCCGGACCTGGGCACCCTGGACTGGTGCTTCTGCGGCGTGCCCACGCGCTACATTCGCGAGCAGTTTGCCCCGTTCCGGGGGCGCGTTCCCCAGTCGCTGCCGCTGGTCAGCCTGGCCAAGGGCATCGAGCAGGAAACGCTGCTGGCGCCCACCGCCATCCTGCGCGACGTCACGGGGGTGCGGCACGCGCTGACCCTTTCCGGGCCCAGCCACGCCGAAGAAGTGGCGGCGGGCCTGCCTGCGGTCGTGGTCAGCGCCGGCGACGAGATACTGGCGCGCGCGCTGGCCGAGCTGTGCAGCACGAAGACCTTCCGTGTCTACTACAGCCGTGACCTGTGTGGCGTGGAGCTTGCCGGCGCGGCCAAGAACGTGGTGGCCATTGCGGCCGGCATCGCAGAGGGCCTGAAGCTGGGCGAGAACACCAAGGCGGCGCTGTTGGCGCGCGGGTTGGCCGAGATTGCCCGGCTGGGCGTGGCCCTGGGCGGCGAACTCAAGACTTTCTACGGCCTGAGTGGTGTGGGAGACCTGTACGTGACCTGCGCTTCGCCGTTTGGGCGCAATCGCGCGTTCGGGCGGCGCATCGGCGAAGGCGAGTCGCCCCAGGCCATCCTGGATTCCATGGAGATGGTCGTGGAGGGCTATTACACCGCCAGGGCGCTGCAGACGTTGGCGCGGCGCCACGGCGTGGAAATGCCCATCTGCGACGAAGTGTGCGCGGTGGTTTACGAGGGCACTCCGCCCCGTGAAGCAGTGACGCGCCTGATGACTCGCAGCCTCAAGGCCGAGTAGTTGCGAGGGCGTGCCGGCAGCGGGAACCGACAACGGGGCGGCCCCAGGCCGCCCCGCTGCAATGCACGCTTGGCCTACATCATGTCCATGCCGCCCATACCGCCCATACCACCCATACCGCCCATGCCACCCATACCGCCCATGCCACCCGGCATGCCGGCTCCCTTTTCCTTCTTCTCGGGGATCTCGCTGATGGCCACATTCGTGGTCAGCAGGAGGGTGGCAACGCTGGCGGCGTTCTGCAGGGCCGTCGCGGTCACCTTGGTGGGGTCAATCACGCCGGCCTTGACCAGGTCTTCGTAAACCTCGGTGGCGGCGTTGTAGCCCACGTTGAAATCCTTGTTCTCCAGCACCTTCATGGCCACCACGCTGCCGTCCAGGCCGGCGTTGGCGGCAATCTGCTTGATCGGGGCCGAAAGCGCGCGGCGCACGATCTCGACGCCGATGATCTGTTCGGGCGTACCCTTGAGCTTGGCCAGGGTGTCGGCCAGCCGCAACAGGGCCACGCCGCCGCCGGGCAGAATGCCTGACTCAACAGCCGCGCGGGTTGCGTGCAGGGCGTCCTCGACGCGTGCCTTCTTCTCCTTCATTTCAACTTCGGTCGCGGCGCCAACCTTGACCTTGGCGACACCGCCGGCCAGCTTGGCCACGCGTTCCTGCAGCTTCTCGCGGTCGTAGTCGCTGGTGGTCTTCTCGATTTCGCGGTTCAACTGGTCAATGCGGGCCTTGATGTCCTTGGCGCTGCCGGCGCCCTCGATGATCGTGGTGGTTTCCTTCTCGACCACCACGCGACGGGCGCGGCCCAGCATCTTCAGGTCCACGCTCTCCAGGCTCATGCCCGTCTCCTCGGCAATGAGCTTGCCCGAGGTCAGGGCCGCGATGTCCTCCAGCATGGCCTTGCGACGGTCGCCGAATCCGGGGGCTTTCACCGCGCAAACTTTCAACACGCCGCGCAGGTGGATGACGACGAAGGTGGCCAGGGACTCTCCTACGATGTCTTCACCGACGAACAGCACGGGCTTCTGTGCGCGGGCCAGCTGCTCCAGAACCGGAATCATCT
>JADLBZ010000108.1 GCA_020847415.1 Planctomycetota bacterium | reverse complement strand
TCTTTGATGTCCACGTTGCCTCTCCCGCACGCAAGGCCCGGTGGCTCCGGGACCTGCGTCATCATGACTGGCTGTGATGCGGGGAAGCTAGCGTGCAAACCAAGGCCGGGCAAGAGCCTCGTGGCAGCTACTTGGCCTGCAAGTGTCGCTGTGGCAAGGGCCTCGCACAGGTGGCGCGGTGCGGCTCCGCGTATTGACCCCTTGCGGTGGTTGGTCATCGTGTTGTGATAGGTAGCGCTTTCCCCGGTACCCCTGCCTGTGGAATCGCCCATGTCCAACTCGCGCAGCCGCAACCACCTGACTGCCCTGCTGCTTGTGCTTCTGCTCGGCCTCGCTGCCGGGGCGGTGTGGGTGTTCTGGCTGAATGACCGGCCGGACAAGCCCGGTACGAGCCCAAGCGGCCAGGCTGCTCAGCGCAATGCAGCCCCTGACACCCCGGCGCTGCCTGCTTCGGAAGGCGGCAGCAGTGAAGTGCGAGCCGGCGCCCCGAACAACACACCTGCGAACGCCACAACCGAGGCAGCGCCAAAGCCGGAACCGGAGCCGCCGACCGAGACCAAGCCCGGCAAGCTGTGGCTGGTGGGGCGGGTGGTGGGCGCCAAGTTGGGGGACGTTGACCTGTGGAGGTCCCGCCGCACGGACGTCTACCTGGACTGTATGGATATGCCCGCGCAGCCGCAGGGGTTCGACTGGAGCTCACTGCCGGACGATTACGCGTGGAACTCCTATGAGGTGACGCCGGACGAAGAGGGTTGGTTTCGCGTCGAGGTAAGCGCCGCCGACTTCTTGCAGGCGCCGGGGCCGCACTTGCTGTGGGGCGCTTCGGCGTCCGACTGGGGCCGAAGTGCCTTGTCACGGGCACGGGAAGAGGATGCCGGCGTGGACCTTTCCGGTGTTCCCGGCCTCCTGCGCCCGGCCTATCGGGGCAGCGAGATTGACTTCGGCGAGATTGAGCTCGGCGAAGGCACGCTGGACAACACCTGGATCATTCGTGGCAGGATCCTGGGTCCCGGCGCGCGCCCGCTGCGGACCACGCAGTGGTTTGCGCTGCGCGCCGATACCGAGAGCGCAACCGATGAACAGGCGGAACCTGCGTACGCTGAACACATCTGGGCGGATGCCAATGGCGAGTTCACCGTGATGCACGATCAGTGGCTTGAAGAGTACCTGGCCGGGGTCCTGCTGACCAAGGACGCTACAGCGCTCACCCGGCTGGTATGGCGGGTTGTTGCCGGCGAATGGGACGACGAGGTCGGTGACGCAGACATTCCGGTTTCCGCGCCTGCCAAGGCGGTGCTGCGCGGGCGAGTGCTGGACTTGGGGGACCTGGAACTGCCGGGGGCACTGTTGGAGTTGAGCGTTTGTGTCCATGGCGAGCCCGCGAGCCCCTTGCCCCGAGACCCCTGCAGCCATAGCTGGAACAGCGGCGAGTTGCTGTCATTCGCACTGGACACCGCCGCGACCAGCCACAGCGTGTGGGTGCCTGCGGGCTACGAACTGCTGATGCTGATGCCCGAGGGGCGTTATCGCTGGAATTGCCAATTCCCGGACAGTTGGGATTACAAGGAGGGTGGTACTGGCGAGCGTATCGGCCTGCCCGCCCAAGGTGAAGTCATCCTGAATGAGGGTGGCGTAACTCGCCTGGAGGTGGAACTGCAGGTGGTACAGGCCATCCCTGTGCGGTGCATTGATGAGCAGGATCGCCCCGTGCGCGATTTCACGGTGCAGTGGACATTGGACCTGCCCGGCAGCGAAGGCCTCAGGACTTCTGCAACTGGTTGTGTTCCGGTACTCGCGGGCAGGGTCACTACCGTCGTTGCCAGCGTCTTGTGGGAGGGCAAGGACAAGGGTGGTCGCGGGACGATGCATCTGCAGGAGGCCTACAGTGAGGCTAAAGCCGGTGACAGGGAGGTTGTGATCCGCTTTGAGGGCCTGCCTCCCGAACTGGTTATCGAGCGTGGTTCCATCCGGGTGGTGCTGCCTGTGCTGCCCGCGGAGTTCGGATTGAAGAATCTCGCTGCGAACCTGGTTGCCAGGGACCAGAACGGGACCCGCACAGCAGTGGAAGTCGACCTGTGGCGCGAGAGGTCCGAGGTCGCGGAAATCACCGATCTGCTGCCGGGGCAATACGCGGTTGAACTGCGTGGGGGCGGCATTTGGGGCCACCCCGGTGGATTGCTGTGTGTTGTTGCGGCCGTTGAAGTTGTAGCCGGACAGACGGTGCAAGTTGATCTGCCTGCTGTGGCGGTGCCGCCCGAAAAAACTCCGGTTGGTTCGGTGCGAGCCTTGGTTCGCGTTGGTGGCAAGCCGACGGACGTGACGACCCACTGGATCGGTGACGATGGAAGCAGGCAGCGCATCAACACGAGCGATAACGGCGATACCCTTTGGGAAGTGCGCTTTCCCGAGCGGGGCCGCGCGGTGCGAAGGGAAAGCAATGACGTGGGTTTTCGGCCGGTCGAAATCTGCGATGGCGACCGGCGCATTCCCGTGCAGGTGGAGCGGCCTCAACAAGATTGGGGCGAGATGAACGTGACCGCCGACTTGCCCTCCCGGCTGCGTCTGCAGGTGGTGTTTGGCGGCGAGAAGGTGCAGGGCTTCACTGCCAAACTGTACCAGAGCGACATCAGCAGCAACGCGACGAGCATGGAGGGTGAAGAGTTGCTCCTCTGGGCTCCGATCGGCACGGCCACGCTGAACATCCACGTGACCGGTTGTTCGGGCTGGCACACCGAGGGGATTGCTGTCAAGGACACGGAACAGACCTACACGCTGGACCTGGCTGAAGAGGGCTATGCTCGCCTTGACGTGGCCTGTGAAGAAGGCGACGACGTGCTCTGGCGCATCGGCCGCCCGGAAACCGGGCAAGATTGGGAAAGCGTGGGAACGGGCGCGGTGTTCGTGCGGGCCGGCACCTACCGGCTGGCCCCGGAGGCCGAGTATCCCCAGGAGGTCGCGTTTTCCCTGGACCTGGCCGTTGGCGAAAGCCGCAGGGTGAACTTGCCGCGACTGAAACAGCCGGAACCCGGGACGGTGCGGCTTTCGGTTCGGCCCGAGGACTGGGCGGGCTACGAGTCCGCCGTCTTTGAGGCCGCCGTGATCGGCGCGACGACTGTCGGTGCCAGTGTCGAGTTCGCGACCGGGTTTGCCAGGGTGGAGTACAAGGAGCTGCCCGACGCCATCGAATTGCGTGGCCTTCAACACGGTACGCGCGTGGTTCTACGCGGGATCATGACACGCCTGGTAGATGGGGCTTCGCGGCAGTTCCGCATGGAAACCACGACCATGGAAGTGAAGAAGGGCGCGAGTGCCGCGCCGCGCTGGCAGCGGGCCATTGAGCTGGGCTCGTTCTGGCCGGACGTCAACTGTTATTCGACGTCGGAATCGGGTGACGGGTGGGTGAAGTTCGACAAGTTGGGCTTTGTGCTGCCCGGACGGCATGACTTGGTCTTCTTCTCGCCGGGTAACGAGACCGAGCTGTTTCGGGCGACGATTGAAGTTGCCTCTGACGCGGAGGTAGTGCCGTTGCCCGACGGCGCCTTTTCGAAGTTGCACGAGGCGGGGTATTGGGAAGGCGGCGACACCAAGCCGTCTCCGGGACGCAGGCGTGACCCGGACGGCCCCTGAACTTGCGCCCAGTTCAACTTGACCGTACAGGGGTGACCAGGTGCCCGGCCTCAGTTTTTCGCATGGCTTCGCCGACGACGTAGTCGTTGAACGCGCGGTAACGTGGGTGGTCGAGTCGCTATGGCAATCTCCAACAACAAGACGTTACCCAAGGTTGTTGCGATTGGATTGATTGCCGCTGCGGCAAGGAACAGGACGTCGACGCGAACGATGACGATGGTGATGCCGGCAGCGGTGGCCAAGAGGGCGGAGGGGATGGCGGCGGCGGCGGGGGAGACTGACCTTGTCTGCGGGCTGGCGGTCCTCTTGTGTCCGCGCGCTACATCACCCGAAGCATCAACCCCTTCAGGTAGAAGCCCTCAGGGTAGTGCAGGCCGAAGGGGTGGTCGGGCGCCTGGCCAAGTTGTCGCAGCACCTGGGCCTGCACGCGCGCGTCCGCGGCGGCTTCGGCCACTGTTTCGCGGAACATCTCCGGCTGCATGTGCCCCGAGCACGAGAAGGTGCACAGCACCCCGCCCGGCGCCAGCAACTTGAACCCCAGCAGGTTGATGTCCTTGTAGCCGCGGCGGGCGCTGTCCAGTTGCGCGGCTGACGCGACAAACTTTGGCGGGTCCAGCACGATCAGGTCAAAGCGCCGCCCCTCGTCGCGCCACTCGCGCAGCTTGGCAAAGGCGTCGGCCTGCACGTGCTCGGTGCGGGCGGCAGTGCCGTTCAGCTCGGCGTTGCGGCGTGCGAGCTCAAGGGCCGGGGCCGACTGGTCCAGTTGCGTCACCTGCGAGGCGCCCGCCACGCCCGCTGCCAGGCCAAAGCCCCCCGTGTAGCAGAACACGTTCAGCACCCGCGCACCGCGGACAAAGGGCGCCACAGCCGCGCGGTTGTCGCGCTGGTCCAGGTAGAGGCCGGTCTTGTGGCCGTTGCGCACGTCCACCAGCAGGCGCAGTTCGCCCTCGCGAATGGTGATTTCAGGCGGCGGCTCGTCGCCCAGCAGGGCGCCGGCGCGCTGGGGAAGGCCCTCCTTGGCG
The DNA here is from genome assembly GCA_020847415.1 of Planctomycetota bacterium. Lineage (GTDB taxonomy): Bacteria > Planctomycetota > UBA8742 > UBA2392 > UBA2392 > JADLBZ01. The sequence goes on along the minus strand of JADLBZ010000108.1, from coordinate 1,227 downwards.
CGCACCTCCACGTCCGAGCGTTCATAAACGCCCCGGCAGGCCGTCGCTTCCAGCGCCGCGCGGGCGATCTCCTCGCGAAAGGCCTCGGCCCCGGCGCTGAGGAACTGGGCCACCAGGTGCGGCCCGTAGCGATCCAGCACCACGCCCGGCAGGCCGTCGCCCTCGGCGTTCAGTACGCGGCAGGCGCCCTCGTGGCCTCCCAGGCCCAGGGTCTCGCGCAGGCGCAGCGCGGCTGCAAGGCGGCGGCGAAAGAAGGCGGCGTCAATGGCTTCGTCGCGCTGCCAGGTCCAGGCTCGCACCCGAATCTGTGAGGCCGGGGACCAGGCCCCCCGTGCCAGCCACGCCCCTGTGGCGTCCAGCACGTCCACGGACGCGCCCGGCGCCAGGCCTTGGGGCTCGCGGGCAATGCTGGTGGCGAACACCCAGGGGTGCCCACGGCGCAAGGTGTGTTCACGGCCCGGCTTGAGCGTGACTTCGGGGTTGGCCACGGCGGGGAAGTTACCCTCGGATTGGCTTTAGGGCGAGGGAGCGGGTAGAATGTATCGCGGCCCACCCCGAGGCCAATCCCCTCCCCGTTCACCCCTTGGAGAATCCCATGCGTAGGGAAACGGCTTGGCTTTTGGGTTTGGTTGGGGCGCCCATTGCGATGGCGGCGCTGCTGGCCTCAGTGGCGCTGTTGATCAGCGTTTCGTCTCCGGCCAGCGCCCAGGGGGCAGGCACCAACGGCAAAGACGGCTACACCGTCAGCACCATGAGCAACGGCAGCGGCGGCGAGTACCTGGTGGTCTCCAGCTACGGCAAGTACATGGGCGACGAGCAGCAGCGCCAGTTCCTGACCTTCTACGAAGTGAACCGCAAGGGGCTGGGCCAGGCCGAGCTGCACCTGGTGGGCAGCCGCTGTATTGACTTCGACCGCGGCTTTGAGCTGCTGAACTTCGACGCAGGCAAGGGCCTGCGCCCGTCTGAGCTGGAGAAGCTGCTGAACAAGGGCCGGCGCTCCAGCAAGCCCGGCAGCAATGAGGCACCCCCGGCGAACGATTAAGAACCCGGCCCGGCCGGTGCGGCATTCTTAGAATTCAAGGGCCACTTTGTTTAGAATCGGGCGACCCACCCCCGCCCGCTCAAGGGAGACGACATGAAGCTGGAACTGCTTTGCAAAGGCGCTTTCGCGCTGGCGGCACTGGTTGCCTCCGGCACCTATGCCTGGAACACTTTCACGGGCAGCGC
>JADLBZ010000107.1 GCA_020847415.1 Planctomycetota bacterium | reverse complement strand
TGATGACCGCCGACATCAACGCCGCCATCACGGGTGCCTTGCGCGAGGCCCCCGAAGCCGAGTTCGTCGTCTGTGACGGCCACGGCGTCATGCGCAACATCCTGATCGAGGAACTCCACGAGGCCGCGCAGCTTGTGGTGGGCCCCGCCAGCCCCGAGAACAAGCCCCTTTGCCAGGCCCAGGGCTGCGACGAGACCTGCGACCTCGCCTTCTTCACCGGCTATCACTCGCGGGCGGGCACGCCCAACGGGCTGCTCTCGCACACCTGGGTGGGCAGCACCATTTGCAACGTCCGCATCAACGGTGAGCCGGCCGGCGAGACGGCCCTGAACGGCGCCATTGTCGGCCACTGGGATGTGCCTGTGGGGCTGGTTTCCGGCGCCCATGAGCTGGGCCCCGAAGTTGCCGCTTCCCTGCCCGCCGGCACGGTGTTCGTCAGCACCAAGCAGACCTACGGCGCCACAGCCGCGCTGTGCCTGCCCCCCGCCAAGACCCGCAAGCTGCTGGAAGACGGCGCGTCGGAGGCGGTTCGTCGTTTCAAGGCCGGCAAGCTGGCACCCCTGAAGCCGCGCCTGCCCGTGCGCATGGAGGCCGAGATGTACCGGCGCGAGATGGCCGACAAAGCCTGCCGCGCACCGGGCCTGGAGCGCCTGGACGAACGCACCGTGGCGGTGACCGAGGCCACGACCATTGCCGCCGCGTCACGGATGTGGACCGCCATCTGCCGGGCCCAGGACGAGGAACCGGCGTGGCTGAAGTAGGCTGGCAGATCACGTCTGTCGAACATGGGGGCGTCAAATCCGCCACGCGGAAGCGTTGGGCCGCGACACGCGCCCTTCGGGCTTCTGTCGCTTGCTGTCGCGGAAACGACCGCAATTGAACCATGGAGCCCGTGGTTTCAAACGGCATGAAGCCCTGGTGGCCGGTGCGCTACCGGCCGCAGAGGTCAATGCTGATGATGTCCCCGGCCTTGCCGATCTGGGTGGTGGTATCTGCCTTGGAGTCCCACACCCACAGGGTATTTACCTTGGCGCCCTGCTCGGTGAGTTGCGACAGCACCAGGTAGGCCTTGGTGCCGCCCTTGTCCACGGTCAGGCTCGTGATGTTTCCCTTGCCGGCAGCCTCGGGCCAGCTCTTGAGCAGGCGGGCTTCTGCCTTGTCGGGTGATGCCGCGAACAGGCAGGGCACCATGAGCTGGTTGGGCTCAGACTTGAAGTCGTTGTATGTGCCGGGCACCAGGTAGGCGCTGCTGTCAGGCAGCCAGGTGCCGTGGTTGGCGGAGGAGATGTACAGGTCGTTGGGTCCGCCCAGGTCCACGCGGCGGGTCTGTTTGCCCGTGGCGGCATCAAAGAACGCGATGCAGCGGGCTTCCTTGTAATCGTTCGGATCCGCGTTGCTCCAGCGGTCGGCCCCGGCGATGTGCTTGCCGTCGGGGCTGGCCAGGAAGCCGCAAGATTCCAGCGCAACGTAGTCCAGCAGGCTCTTGTCCCAGTTGCCCACTTTGCGCTCCGGGTAGCTCACGAACTGCACATAGGCCGAGAACAGCGCGTTCACATAAACGCCGTTCTTGCCCCAGCTCGGGAACCCCAGGGCCAGTTCAATGACCGGCGGGTGGACGGTGATTTCGCCGATGTCCTTGGTCTCGCCCGGCTTGACGGTAATGGCCAGGCTGCCTTGGGCGGCGCCGCCTTCCTGGGCCTGGGTGGCCGGGATGTTTGCCCGCGCCGACAGCAGATACGACGAAAACGGCTCGCTGCAGGGCACGCCCTCACTCACGACGCTGCCGTCGCCCTTCAGGATGCCCAGGCACTCCACGCCGTCGAGACGCACGTTGCCGAACAAGAAGTGGTTGCTGCGGCCGCGCTCGGGGTCAATCCATGCCAGCTTGCCGGTGACGGTGGCTGTGCCGGTGCCGGTCTTGGGCTGCAGCAGGCCGCGGTTGGTGGCGCCGTCCGGCGTCAACTGGTTCAGGGCGCCGGTTTCCAGCTCAATGACGAACACGTTCCAGACCAGCAGGGTGACCAGATTGTTCAGGGTGGAGGCAAAGGCCACGCGCTTGCGATCGGGCGAGATGGCCACGTGGTCCACCCCGACATCTTGCGGGAAGGTGGCAATGATCGCGACCGTCTTGTCGGTCTCGGGGTCGTAGGTCTCGATGCGCCGCCCCTGCGGCGTGCTGCGCACCAGTACCAGGTGCTTTTCAGAGACCGCGCCGGTCTTGTTGACGACAGCGCCCTTGTAGTCGGGCTTGGCGGCCTCCTGCGTGCGCACCGGCGACACGAACGGCAGCAGCATCAGCACAGCCAGCAGCGCAACAGCCAACACCAGCGAACGGTTCATGAGTGCCCCAGAACGAGATACTGCCCCGGGGCGGATTATCTGTTGCCTTGGGCAGCGCCGCAACGGCGCTTTGCACGGCGCAAACGGCGGGATAGTCTTTGCGCATGCGTAATTTGGCCCTGCTGTGCGTGCTGGTGCTGGCGGCTTGCTCGGGCGGCGAGAGCGGCACAGGCGGGCGTGAGTCGGCGGCTTGTGGCGGCAACGCCGCCCCTGACACGGCCAAGGCAGCAGAAAACGCGACCCCGGCCTGTGCGGGCCCGGTGTCGAATAACACGCCGGCGGGAAACTCCGCG
>JADLBZ010000106.1 GCA_020847415.1 Planctomycetota bacterium | reverse complement strand
TTGCCCGCTTTCGCGGCAAGCGCGCCCTGGTGATGGGCCTGGGCCTGTGGCAGGGCGGCGTGGAAGCCGTGAAGTTCCTGCACGCTTGCGGGGTCTCGGAGCTGCTGGTCACCGACCTGCGCGACGCAGCCACCCTCGAGAGAAGCCTGCAGGCCATTGCCGGCATACCGGTGCAACTGCGGCTGGGCGAACACCTGCGCGAGGACTTTGAACGAGCCGAGGTGGTGCTGCACTCGGCGGCGGTGCGGCCCGACCACGAGCTGCTGCAACTGGCTCGCGCCCGCGGCGCCGAGGTCACGCAGGAGATGAGCCTCTTCATCGAGGCGTGCCCCGCCCCCACCATCGGCATCCCCGGCAGCAACGGCAAAACCCCCACCACCCTGCTGTGCTACGAGATGCTGCGCCGCGTCTTTGCCCCCGCCCAGCCGGACCTGTGGACCCAATGGGCCGACCCCGTGCCCCCCGCTGAGGTCCCCCACTGCGTCGAGCCCCCCACCGCGCTGCCGCGTGTGTGGCTGGGCGGCAACGTGGGCACGCCCCTGATCAACCGGCTGGCCGAGATCCGTCCCGACGACATCGTGCTGCTGGAGCTGAGCAGCTTCCAGCTGCAGGCCTGGCACGGCATCCGGCGCTCGTGCTCAGTGGGGCTGATCACCAACATCACGCCCAATCACCTGGACTGGCACCGCGACCTGGCCGAATACACCCGCGCCAAGACCGCCGTCTTCTGCTGGCCCCGCGAACAGACCGAGCCCGCCTGCTGCACGCCCGCCGGGCCGCGGCTGGTGTTTCCGCCCGCCCTGCTGAACCGCGACGACCCCGCCCTGCGCGCCCTGGATGTAGCGCGCTTTGCGGACTGCCACGCCCCCGCCACCCTGCCCGATGCCCTGCGCGCCCGCCTGGCCGGCGTGTCCAAGGAAACGCCCCGGGTCTGGTACTCGGCGGTGGAGGCTGCCGGCTATGCCACGCCCGCTGACGAGGATTATGTCGCCGTCAGCGGCGCCGGGGGCTTGCTTACCGTGACCGGCCCCGACGTGCTGCCCGACCAGCCCGGGCAGACGCGCGACGGCGTGCGCACCGTGGCTGTGGCCCGCCGAGCCGACCTGCGCCTGCCCGGCGCCTTCAACTGGGCCAACGCGGTCGCGGCGGTTGCGGCCGTCTGGGCTGGGGCGCCGCAGGCCCTGCCCGAGGTGGCCGCCGCCTTGCGCACCTTCCGGGGTGCCGAGCACCGGCTGGAGCCCTGTGGCGAGGTCAACGGAGCCCGGGTCTACAACGACAGCATCGGCACCGATCCCGCCGCCACCATGGCGGCGCTGACCGCCTTTGAAGGGAGCCTGCGGCTGATCCTGGGTGGCGGCAGCAAAAAGATTGACTACGCCGAGCTGGGACGCCGCATTGCCGCGCACAGGGGCGTGAAAGCCCTGTACTTGCAGGGGCCCACGGGGCCGGCCATCAGGGCGGCGGCCCAGGCTGCCGGGGCGGAATGCCCCTTGGGCGAATACGGCAGCTTTGATGAGGCTTGCCGGGCCGCTTTCCGGGATGCCCAGCCGGGCGAGGTGCTGTTGATGTCTCCAGCCAGCACCAGCTTCTATGAGTACGACACAGGAAAGTGGTTCAAAAACTTTGAACAACGTGGACTACACTTCAAGAGGTTAGTAAAAGCACATTGCACAAATACGACCACGGGCAATCTGGGCGAGTTGGGCGCTCGTGGCCATCGGGACCTGCAATGACGACCAAGATCCTTTCGCCGCGCTATCTGTGCCTGGAGCGCGAGGTCAAGGGCGAACTGTTTGCCGTGTGGCGCGCGCTGACCGACCTGCACGAGTTGCGGGCCTGGTGGGGTGCGCCGGTGGCCGGCCTGACCGCCGACGTGGGCGGGGGCTTCGACCTGCGCTTCGTGGGCAACGCCAGGCTGGATCGCTTCGAGTACAGCGTGTGGGACCGCGGCTGGCGCGTGGGCGGCGAGTGGAGCTTCAACTGGCACACCGGGCGGGTGCAGGAGCTGATCATCCTGACCGACCTGGGCGGCAAAGTGCGCGTGGCCATTGAGCAGGCAGGCTTTGAGAGCTTCGGCGACGACGCCGTGCGTGTCTTCGGCCACCACCGGCGCGAGACCGGCACGCGGCTGGAGCGCCTGCAGCAGTGGTGCGAGCGGCGCGTGCCCGCCACGCTGGCGGTAGCACCAGGCGAATAGCCTTTCGTGATCGTGACGCGGGCGGGAAGCCGTGCCGCCGTCGTGCGCAGAGCAGAACACAATGCAAAGGGCGCCGGTCTCCCGGCGCCCTTGCGGCTGCTGGCCTGTGTGCCGGCCTACTCCGGCTTCTTCTCGCCGGACTTGTCGCCGTTCTTGTCACTGTTCTCGTCGGCCTGCTTCTCCACGATGCGGTAGGTCTTGCCGCCATGGCGGAAGATCACCTCAGTGCCCAGGGCCAGAATCTTGGCCACCGTGTCGTTGCCGCGGGAGAGCTCAAAGTACCGCTCGCTCATATAGTCCACGGCTTCGCTGCCGAACAACTCGGCGTTGGTCAGGTCGCTTTCCAGCCACACGCCGTCGCACCAGATAAAGCTGCGGGTGCCGATGGTCTTGATAACCTGCTCGGCCTCGGCCTCCGCGGCCTTGCCGGACAAGCCCTTGCGGGCCAGGCGGGCCAGGCGTTCCTCGCTCTTGCTCTTGGCACCGTACTTCTTGGCCTCCTTGGCAACGTCGTCGGCGGCCCGTTCGTCGGCTTCCTCGGCGTCGTTGGCGTTATCGTTGGCGCGGCGACCGGCATTGGCGTCCGAGCGCTTCACGGCCTCCTCACCGGTCTGGGCCTCAGGCGCCTGCGGCGCACCGGCGCGAGAACCCGCACCACCGCCACTGCCGCCGCCGTCACCGTGCCAGGCGCCCTCGCGACGACGGTCGTTGGGCATGGGCTGGCCGGGGCGAGGCATCGGGGTGTCCTCAACCACCAGGAAGCTGGTGTAGGGCGTGACGATGCCGAACTTGGTGCCCAGGCGAACGATCTCTTCCTTCAGCTCGGGGTTCTCGCCCTTCAGGTTGATCTGGTCCATCAGGAAACCCACGCGCCGCACCGCCCACATACGGGGCAGCCAGTTCTTGGCGACATCCTTCTCGCACAGCTCAATGCTGTACTCGTACACGCGCTTCTCGCCGTTGACCGTGCCCTCCAGCAGAAGCTGGTGCTTGCCGGGTTTGTCAAAGCGGCCCAGCAACGAGAGCTGCGTGCCGGCAAACACGTCGCCGGGCACCTGCGGGTGCATGTCGTGCAGTTCGGCGCCGTCAATGCGCAGCTTCACATCAGACAGCACCGGCGAGGCAATCTTGTTGGAGAAGTTGCTGAGCTTGACCTCCAGCTCTTCCTTGGGCTTGGCGTACTCGCGCTGGCCGCGGTTTTCCTCGGCCAGGGTGTCCATCAGCCAGGTGTTCACATCGTAGCCCAGGCCGAAGGTAAACATGCGCACGTGCTTGGCGCGGGCTTCGCGGGCCTGCTTGGCCAGGGCGCGCACCTCGGTCACCTCGCCCATGGTGGGCAGGCCGTCCGAGATCAGCAGCACGTAGCAGGGCCGGGCCGCCTCGTCCTTGCCGGCCAGGGCATAAGCCTGCTTGATGGCCTCGTCAAAGTTCGTGCCGCCGGTGGCGTCCAGGGCGCCGATCTTCTCGATGGCAGCGTCCTTGTTCTCCTTGCTGGCGGCCACCAGCGCCTCGTGCAGGCGGCGGGCCTCGGTGCTGAACGTGACGATGGCGAAGCGGTCCTTGTCGTTCAGGCTGTTCACACAGAACTTGAGGGCGTTCTTGGCCTGGTCCAGCTTGCCGTCAGCCAGCATGCTGCCCGAAGTATCCAGCACCACAATCACGTCCTTGGGCAGGATCTCTTCCTTGGCCAGGGTGATCTTGGGTGTCAGCAGGGCCAGGAAGTACCCGGCCTTCTCGTCGTCGCGGAAGCTCATCACGCTGGCGCTGACGGCGCCGTCCGCGAAGCCGTAGAACAGCTCAAAGTCGTTGGCGGGCTGCTGTTCCTTCATCTCCAGGCCCACCACGGCCTCGGTGTCGCCCTTGCGGATGACCTCGACCTTGTGGGTGGGCGAGTAGATGGTGCGCAGGGGGTTGGCCCCCTTCAGGGTCACTTTCACGGCGACCTGGCTGGGCGGCACCTGGCTGAAGCTGCGGGTGCGCAGGGGATAACCAAAGCGCACCAGGCCGCTGTCGTAGCGCAGCAGCTCGCTGTACGTGAACTTGATGGTCAGGTCCTGCTGCGGAAGGATGGGAAACACGCGGGCATTGAACAGGCCGCGGCCGGCATACTCGAGCAGGCCGGGGTCAATCATGCGGCGCACGGTTTCTTCGTAGATGCCGCGGGCCTTGTCGGCGGGCAGCAGCTCGCCCTTCACCATCTGCCCGTTCATGGTCATTTCAAAGCCGCTGATGGCGGCCTCGGGCGGCAGCGGGAACAGGTACTGGCCCTCCAGCTGCCAGTGGTTGGGGTTAAAGAACGTCTGCGTCACCGTGGTGGTGGCGCTTTGCCCGTCAATCACGGTCTCGACGCTGTGGGTCTTGATCGTGATGGGCTCGACCCGCGGCTGCGGCCGCGGCTCGGGCGGGCGGATGCGACGGTCAATGATAATGCCCTGGGCAGCGGCTGATGCAGCCACCAGGGCGGCCAGGGCAAACAACGCAGCAATGCGGCGCATGTCATCCTCCGGTTCGTACCCGCATTAGACGCAAGGCACATTAAGCGGGTTCCCCTGTTTCGGGCTTGGGCACCCTTCACCCCGGCCGGCGGCGATTTATGCTCCCGCCCCATGGACGACCAACTGCATAACTCCCGTTTCCTCAAGGCTTGCCGCGGCGAGAAGCCCGATTGCACGCCGGTGTGGCTGATGCGCCAGGCTGGGCGCTACATGCCCGAGTACCAGGCGGTGCGCCGCAAGACCAGCTTCCTGGGCCTGTGCAAGACGCCCGAGCTGGCCGCGCAAGTCACCCTGGATGCCCAGCGCATCCTGGGCGTGGACGCCGCCATCCTGTTCGCGGACCTGCTGCCCATCCTGGAGCCCATGGGCCTGCGCCTGACCTACGAAGAGGGCGAGGGCCCCCGCATCCACAACCCCGTGCGCACCCCAGCGGCCATTGACGCCCTGCGCGAGGAAGACCCCCGCCAGAGCATGCCCTTCGTGGGCGGGGCCATTGGCATCATCCGGCGCGAGCTGCCCCCGGACATCCCGCTGATCGGCTTTGCGGGCGCCCCGTTCACCTTGGCGGCTTATGCCATTGAGGGCGGCGCTTCGCGTAACTACGTGCCCACCAAGACTTTAATGTTCTCGGACCCCGGCGCGTTTGCGGCCCTGATGCAGAAATTCACGCGCCAGGTGATCGCCTATCTGCGTGCGCAGATTGACTGGGGCGTGCAGGCTGTGCAGTTGTTTGACTCGTGGGTGGGCTGCCTCTCGCCCGCGGACTTCCGGCAGCACGTCCTGCCCCACGTGAAAGAGATCATCGCGGCGGTCAGGGGCCGCGTTCCGGTCATCTACTTCGGCACGGGCACAGCCACGTTCCTGGAGGCCATCATGGAAGCCGGCCCCGATGTGCTGGGGCTGGACTGGCACACGCCGCTGTACCGCGGCTGGGAGGTGGGCGCAAAGGCTGTGCTAGGCAACCTGGACCCGATTTCGCTGTTTGCGCCGCGCCTGGCCGTGCTGGCCCGGATGCAGCAGGTGCTGGACGAAGCCGGGGGCCGGGCCGGGCATATCTTTAATCTGGGCCACGGCATCCTGCCCAACACACCCGTGGACAACGTGAAGGCCCTGGTGGCCCACGTGCACGACCGCACCCGGGCGTAGAGACGCTGTCACCTTGTCAACGAACGAAGGCGGCCCGCAGGCCGCCTTCGTTCTTCATTGGCGTGTGCTACTCGTTTTCCAGGGCGTCCAGGGCTTCCTTCTGGAGGAGCTTCACGGCGGCATCGTCCGGGCTCTCGCGCAACGCAGCGTCCAGAGCCGCAGCGGCGGCCTTGGCATCGCCCATGCGCAGCGAGACAAAGCCCTGCACCAGCAGCAGGTCTTCGTCGTCGGGGTGCCGGGCGAGCTCGGCCTGCAGGCGGTCGCGATAGGTGCGGGCGGCCTCCGGGCTGCCGAAGATGCGGGCCAGGTCCAGGTTGCGACCGGCGGCGTCCAGCTTCATGGCGCGGCGCAGCGCAAAGGCCGAGAGCGCGTACTTGCCCTGGGCGAAGGCACTGACACTGAGCAGGTAGCGGGCGTCGGCGCTTTCGGGCGCCAGCACGGCGGCCTCCTTGAAGGCGCGGGTGGCGGCGTCGTGGTCGCCGCGGGCCACGCCGGCCAGGCCCTGCTCAACCTGGTAGCGATACTCCGTGGAAGCATCGGCCCGGGCGCGGTCCAGCTCGGGCTCGGGGTGCCTGGCGCGCTCGCCGCCGATTCGGTCGCGGCGGCGGTCGTCGCGCAGGCCCGACGCATCGTCGGCGCCGTCTTCGTAGCCGCGGTTGTAGCCGCGACCGTACCCGTCGTCGTAGCCTTCGTCGTACAGCGAATCATAGACCAGCGTCGTGTACCCGTAGCGGTATGGGCGCCAGTCGTACCAGGCCCAGTAGTCGTACCAGTAGGGCCGGCTTACCCGGCAGTAGTGCCCCCCGTACCAGAACGAGTGGCAGCGGCGGTACTGGTGCTGCGGCATCCAGTAGCAGTGCGTGCCGTGGCGATAGCCCCAGTAGCCGTGATAGGGCACGATGTGGCAGGCGCTGCCCACCACATAGGCCATGGCAAAGCTGCCGTAGTACACGTTGCTGCCCCAGTGGCGACCCCAGTGCCCGGGATACCCGCACCAGTTCCATCCGCCGTGCCATCCGGTGCCGAAGCTGATGCTGAAACCGCCGCCCAGATACCACGAGAAGCCCACGCCCGTGCTGTAGTAGGAGGGGCTGTAGTAGCTGGAGTAGTACCCGGGGCTGTAGTGGCTCTGCGTGTAAGCCGTGGTGCGCACGCCGAGGCTGCTGTGGGCCGAAGTGGTGCCCCGGAACGTGCTGCTGCCCGTGCTGCCGGTGCGGAAGCTGGTCAGCGTGCTGCGCTCGGAGTAGGTGCTGCCTGCGGCCTGGGCCGTGGCGGTGCTGTTGCGGGAGCCGGACTGGCTGCCGCGCAGGCTGGAGCGGTTCTCGTTGCTGCGCGGGGCCACCACGGCGGCCTCGCGGCTGGCGCTGGTGCGGCTGATGTTGTCGCCGCGGCTGAGGGTGCTGCGGGGCACGCTGGAGTCGTCACTGCGAGTCAGGCCGTTGCGGCTGCGCAGGGTGCTGCCGGTTTCCGGAACCCGCGAAGAGGTGCTGCGCGGCGTGCTGCCGGAAGACGAGCGAATCGTGGGCACGCCCGACGACGTGCGGGCAACGCTGCCGCTGCTGCCGCCGGGCAGCGATCGTGCCGAGGGCGACGAGCTGCCGCTGCTGCGGAAACTGGAACCCGACGACGAGCGGGTGCTGGGCGCGCTGCTGCCGCCTGCCGCCGGCGCGCTGCTGCCGCGCATGGTGGAGCCGCCGCTGGAACGCGAGGGCGTGCGGGTGATCTGCGTGGCCGAGGGTGCAGCCGGCGCCGCGCGGCTGGAACCGCCTGAGCCGCGCAGGCTGCTGCCGCTGGAGGGTGCCGGTGCCGGGCGAGCGCTGCCGCCGGAGCTGCGCAGCGAGCTGCCGCCCGAGGGCGAGACCGACCCGCCGCTGGAACCGCCTGAGCCGCGCAGGCTGCTGCCCCGGCCGCCGGAGGTGCGCTGCGCCTCAACGGTCAGTGGTGCCGCAAACGCCGTCAACACCAGCGCCGCTGCAGCCGTAAGCAACCAATTCCTGGGAGAGAACATCGTCGCCTCCGTCCTGGTGCTGCAGGCGCCCTCAAATGACAAAAGGGCACCTCGCACTGTTCGTGTCAGGGGCCCCGGGTGCCATCATAGCGAGCAGCCACCGTTGCACGAACACAAATCCGGCCTTGGCAGCAGCAGAGGGGACGGTCGAGAGCCCCGCATCGAGAGAAGAAACGAGCCGGTCGGCACGAAGCAGACGACCACCGACTGCGGCTGACTCCTGCGGGCGGGACGCCCCGCATCACGAACGGCAACGGCTTCTCACGCCAAGGCGCAAGGGTGGCAAGGGCGCAGAGAAAGGCGCCTACGGTTATCCACAGATCAACACAGATACGTGCAGACGAACGACCGGCCTTGGAAGCAGTCATCCGTGTACATCTGCGTCCATCTGTGGATGCTCAGCAGCCGTTGCGGTTCGTGATGAGGGGTTGGCGAAAAACCAACCTCGGGCCAGTGCACCTGTCGTAGGGGCGCAGCATTGCTGCGCCCCCCGCAACAAGACCATCGTTCGCGGGCGCAGCATTGCTGCGCCCCTACCGGCTACCGGCCTCAGTTGCCGTTGTTTCGTGATCTTCGCGTCGAATCCGTTACAGCTTGCCGTGATTCGCACCCTGCCGAACGAAAAGGCGCCCGGCAGAACCGGGCGCCTGTCAAGACTGGTCGGGGTGGGGAGATTCGAACTCCCGACCTCTTGCACCCCAAGCAAGCGCGCTAAACCAGGCTGCGCTACACCCC
>JADLBZ010000105.1 GCA_020847415.1 Planctomycetota bacterium | reverse complement strand
GCCTGGTGCGCCGCAGCGCGCAGGAGAACGCCCACCCCCGTGCCAGCGTGGTCGTAAACCCGACGCAGTTCGGCCCCAACGAGGACCTGGCCAAGTACCCGCGCACCCTGGAGGCGGACCTGGAGCTGTGCCGCAAGGCCGGGGCAGCCGCGGTGTTCACGCCGGACCCCGCCATGATGTACCCGCCCGGGTTCTGCACCTGGGTGAACGTGGATGGCCTGACGGACAAGCTCTGCGGCCGCTCGCGGCCGGGGCACTTTCGCGGCGTTACCACCGTGGTGAGCAAGCTCTTTCACCTCGTGCAGCCCACCCGCGCCTACTTTGGCCAGAAAGACGCCCAGCAGGCCCTGGTGCTGACCCGCATGGCCCGCGACCTGGACATGCCCCTTGAGGTCATTACCTGCCCCACCGTGCGCGAGCCTGACGGGCTGGCCCTTTCCAGCCGCAATCGCTACCTGACCATTGCAGAGCGGAGCCGGGCACTGGCCCTGCACCGGGCGCTGCGGGCTGCAGCCGCGGCCCACGGGGCCGGCGAGCGCGACACGGCAACCCTGAAGGCGGCGATGCGCGCCGAGCTGGCAAAAGACGTGGACCGCGTGGATTACGCCGAGGTGCTGCGGGCCGACGACCTGGCCGAAGTGCCCCGGGCCGAGGGCCGCACCCTGTGCGCCGTGGCGGCCTTCGTGGGCACGACCCGCCTGATAGACAACATGATCCTCGGTTAGCCCGCCTTGCAGGCAACCGAAACAGGCCGGGGTTTCCCCCGGCCTGAGTGCTGCGAATCCTGCTTATTTGTTGGGCTCGGCGGGCTTGTCGGCGGTCTTCTTGCGCGGGGCACGGAAGATCTTGCGGCCCGGCTGTCCGTCGCGCTCGTAGTCCACGGTGAACTCTTCTTTGCCCTCGTTGTACTGGGTGCGCACAATGCGCCGCACGTCGGCCATGCTGGTCACCGGCTGGCCGTTGATGGCCTTGATGATGTCGCCGCGGCGGCCGCCACGGGCCAGCACCACGTTGTCGTCGGGCGCTTCTTCCGAGATCTGGATGCCCAGGGGCTTGCCGTCCTTGTCGTGGACGACCTTGGCATACTTGGCCAGCTCGTCCGTGTTGATGTTCTTGTAGTCGTCGGTACCCAGCGTCCAGCAATCGGTCTCCGAGTCGTAGACGCTCTCTCTCGGGCGCGGGTCTTCGACTTCCGCTGTGGGGTCCGGCATGGGGCCGGGGGGCGTCTCCAGCACCTTGGGGCCGGTGCCGCCGGGGCGACCCACGCTGTCGGAACTGGGCCTCTTGAGCAACGCCGCGTTGATCAGCATCTCTACTTCAAAGTACTTGGACTTGTACTTCGGGTTCACCGCGGCGCCCTTGATCAGCACCTTGTCGGGCTGGATCTCCAGCACGGTGATGTCCATGCCCGCCAGCTTCTTCAGGTTGGCGTCCTTGGCTTTGGCGTAGACCGTGGGGAAGTGCATGTTGGTGGTCAGGCGCACGCTGGCATTGCCGGCGTCCTTGGCCACCGCGACTGCGCTGGCCAGAGACGGCGGCCCCGAGAGGATGCGCAGCAGCGAGAACTTCTCGTTGACCCACTTCTGCAGCTCGGCCTTCAGCTCGTCGTCCGTGGGCTCTTTGACGGGCAGCGGATCGGGCACCTTCACCACCGGCCCTGACTCTACCTTCTTCGGCCGCACGCGGGGCGAGAGCTTGTCCAGCAGCAGGTCCTGATGCCCGGCACTGGCGGCCTGGGCACCCGTGGCCAGCCAGCTCACCCGCTGTTCCTTGGGCTTGGGCGCTTGAACCCGCTGGTAGGTGTCGTCCTGCTCGGCCTTGGCGGTGCTGTAGACGTGATAGCCCAGAAACCCGCCGCCCCCGAGGAGGCCCAGGTTGGTCAGCCAGATCAATGCAGCCAGTTGGGGGCCCTTCATGGCGTGTCTCCGACAGGACTATAGCTGACCCGGCAGCGCAAATCAGCGGGCGCTGCGGCGAACTTCGGGCCGGGCGTTGCTTTCGCTGCCCAGCAACAGCCAGGCACCCGCGGCGGCCAGCAGCACCAGTGCAACCAGAGTAACCAGCAGGACGCTTCCTTTGTTGTCACGACGCACGGTGTGTCCTCCGGGGATTGAAACGCGATCCGGGGCGGGGTCGTTGGCAGAAAACCGGGGCTGAAACTTACCTGGCAACCCGTTCGCGGAAGTCCGCGATGGTCTGCTGCAGGCCTTGCTCGAGGGGAACCTTGGGGTCAAAGCCCAGCTTGCTCCGGGCGCGGCTGATGTCCGGGCAGCGGCGGCCGGGGTCGTCGGGCAGGGCCGGGGAGTCCTGCACGGGGCTGCGGCCCTGGGTGAGCCGCAGGGTGATGTCCGCCAGTTCGCGGATGCTGATCTCGTTGGGGTTGCCCAGGTTGAAGGGCTCATGGCACTGCTCGCCCTCGTACTCCATCAGGGCGGTCAGGCCGCGTACCAGGTCGCTCACAAAACAGAAGCTGCGGCCCTGGCCCCCGCCCCCGTAGAGCTGCAAGGGCTTGCCCTTGAGGGCCGCCACAATGAAGTTCGAGACCACGCGGCCGTCGTTGAGGGCCATGCGCGGGCCATAGGTGTTGAAGATGCGCGCGATGCGGATGTCCACGCGGTGCTGGCGGAAATACTCCATCATCAGGGTTTCCGCCACGCGCTTGCCCTCGTCGTAGCAGGCGCGGGGGCCAAGCTGGTTCACGTTGCCCAGGTAGCTTTCCTTCTGGGGGTGCTCCCTGGGGTCGCCGTACACCTCGCTGGTGCTGGCCAGCAGAATGCGGGCCTTGGTGCGCTTGGCCAAGCCCAGCATGTTCAGGGTGCCCATGACGTTGGTCTTCACCGTGCGCACCGGGTTGCTCTGGTAGGCAACCGGGCTGGCTGGGCAGGCCAGGTGGTAGATGCGGTCCACCTCCAGCATCACGGGCTCGATCACATCATGGCGCAGGAACTCGAAGCGGGCGCCGTGGCGCCCCTGCAGGTGCGCGATATTGGCCTTGCTGCCGGTGCTGATGTTGTCCAGGCAGATGACGTCGTGGCCGGCCTCCAGCAGCGCCTCGCAGAGGTGGCTGCCCAGGAAGCCCGCACCGCCGGTTACCAGAACCCGAGCCATCAGTCCGCCAGCCCGCCGTCTGCAACGCTGTCTACCAGCAGGGCGGTAGCAAGCCCCTGGGTTGCAGTGCCGACCACCTGGGTGAAGATGCCCAGGGCGCGGCCCACGTCCTGCAGCCAGGACTGGTCCACGAACATCACGTCGCCGGGATGCAGGGGCAACTCGGGGGATTCGCCGCGCACGGCGGCTGCCAAGTCAAAGCGGTACACGGTGCGCTCCTTGATGGAGCGGATGTTGCGGATCACATAGATGTAGGGCACGGCGTCCACATCGGGCTCCGCCACGCCGCCGGCCCGGCCCAGCGCCTCCATGATGCCGATGCCCTTGCGGTAGGGAATCAGGCCGGCGCGGCTGGAATGGCCTTGCAGGGCACCTGCTGACGAGGCGCCAAAGTTGCCCAGGAAGACGATCGGATCCGGCCCGGCAATACGGCGCAGCTGCAGGGTCATGTTGGGCGCGGTGTAATAACGCACCAGCCGGTCTTTCAGCAGGTCGCGCGCCTCACGCAGGGTCTTGCCCATCACGTCGAGCTCGCCCGCGAACTTGAAGGTGGCGGCGCCGTCGGGCAGTACGGTGGTGTTCCAGTCGTAGTCCGGGTCCTGCTGGATGTCCACGTGCAGCTCGTCGCCGGGGCAGATGCGGTACACGTAGGGGTCCGCGGGGAGCTGCTGCAGCGTGGCCACGTCCACGTACTTCTCGGGGCTGCGGCAGCCGGCCAGCACGCCGGCCACCACCAGCAGCAAACCCAACAGTCGTAAGTGACCAAGGCCAGCCATCCGGTTACCCCTGATACCAACCGTCCTGAACCACTACGCCGCGGCGGCTTCCTGCTGCTGGCGACGCCGCAGCAGGGCCACCGCGATACCAATGCCGACCACCAGGCCCAGGATCAGGCCCACCGCAATGCCCACCAGCACCTCGCGCGGCACGGGCTGCGCCTCCGCGGCGGGGCTGACCAGAGCCAGTTCGCGGCCGGCGGAGTTCTTGACCGCGTTCAATTCCTCCACCACCACGGCGTTGCGCTGCTGCAGCTTGAGCAGGTTGTCCTCGTCGCGGCGCAACCCTTCACTGGACAGCAGGCTGCCGCGCAGCCGCGAGAGTTCCGCTTCCAGGCGCGGCACTTCGGCTTCCCACTGATTCTGGCGCAGCTCGCAGGCGGCTGTCTTGGCGCGCGCACCGGCATAGCGGTCATCGGCCTGGGCGCGCACCGGGCTGACGCGGCGCTTGTCAGCATCGGCCGCCTGGCCGGACTCCAGCTCCTCGATTTCCTTCTCGATCAGCCGGGCATCCTCCTGAAGCTCGCGAATCTTGGTCTGCATGGGGTGGTCCGGCCCGAAATCCGAGCGCTTGCGGGCCAGTTCGTAGATCTCGCGCTCCAGGTCCACCAGCAGTTGGCGCAGGGCCTCCAGCTTGGTGTCGGACCGGTCCGCCTCATACATGGGCAGGCGTTCCGCCAGTTCCTTCATGTACTCTTCTTCCTGGCGAGCCGCCGTCAGGTCGGTGCGGGCCGTGGCCAGCTTCTGGCGCGCGTCACGCAGCTCGGAAATCAGGTGATCAATGCGCGCTTCAATGGTCACGCCCAGGCCGGCGCCCTCGCCAAGCTGGAATTCCTCCAGCCGCTTCTGACGGATGGTGGCCAGTTGCTCGTCCAGGAACTTGCCGCGACGCTCGTAGTCCTTCAGGCTTTCGCCGGCCTCGCGGGTCACGTGCTCCAGGTGCACCACCTGGAACTCTTCGGCGGCGGCACCGGCAATGGCCCGGGCGCTGTCTGCATCGGCATGGATGGCCGTGAAGCGGATCGAGTACATCGAGCCCGCCGAGGTGTCCACCTTCACGGTCAGGGCCTGGGCAATCTCGCCGGTCGCGGGCGCGGGCGCCTTGGGGTTCTGGTCAGACAGGCGCTTGGCCACGCGCTCATGAAACGAAGGCAGGGTGGCAAGCTGCAGCACCGTCTGGGCCGGCAGCGAGGGCATGTAGGTCTCGGTGCGGCCGGTAATGGGCGCCCATAGGCCGGATTGCTGGGTCTTCTGCAGCAGCGCCGAACTCTCGAAGCGCTGCGGCGCCAGCATCATGATGAGATAGCCGAAGAACCCGAACACCAGCGCCGTGGCCAGCACGTAGGTCCAGTGCGCAAAGGCCGCCTTGCCGACGATATCGAACAGGTCCTGCCCGCCGCCTCCGGCCGAAGCCGCAGGCACGGGCACCGGCTGTACACGCTCGCGTTCTTCCTGCTCAATGACGATGCGGCCGATGACCGGCGAGCCCCCGGGTTCAGCCGGAAGCGCCGCCTTGGCCGCCGGTTCCGGCACAGCTTCCAGCGCGGGGCGCAGGTTCGAGCGCCAGGGACGGCGCGACAGCAGGTCGCCCAGCGTGGTG
>JADLBZ010000104.1 GCA_020847415.1 Planctomycetota bacterium | reverse complement strand
GCGCGCTCAACGCGGCCGTGTTCAGCGAACATCTGTTGCCCGTCCTGGCAAACGCGTCCTCCCTCTCTGCCGAGCAGCGATCCCGCCTGGAAGCCATCGTGCGTATCGAGGTGGATGCGCCGGGCTGGGTTAGCCACTACCCGGTTACACCGGGGGTTCACACCATCGGGCTTCGCCAGGGAAAGCACAACCTGCAGCTTGTTGCAAAGGACGCATCCGGCACCGTGATGGACATCGACAGTGCCTGGCTGCGAGGCAGCTCGGCCAGCTCACCAGTGGTATCTGCCACAGAGGGAAACGACGGGATCAAGCTTAAGGCTGCTTGGGGTGACGTGGCATTCACCTGGATTTACGTAAGCCGTGCGGCGCATACCGCCGCCCTGGGCAACATGCCTGAGTACAAGTCGGGACCCGTTAGCGTGTTCTCCGACCTCCCGCGAGACACACACGCCCAGCGGATAGCCGACCTTTGCGCTGCGGCTTTGCCGGCCAATGAGATGCTCACCGGCATGAAAGCACCTCAGGGCTTTCGTTATGAACTGTACGTGACAGGCAGCGGAACCGTGTACAACGCTGTGGACATGTTGCTTACCGGGGGTGAATTCAGCCGCAACGGCGCCTTTACCTCACGCATCACGGGGCGCAGCTACGTCTGGCATCACGTTCACTACGGGCCGGGGCATGTACTGCCCGTCGGCCTGCTGCAGGTTTGCATCCATGAGTTGCACCACCAGTTTATCTATGCAACTGTCCCTTGCATGCGCTACGTGGCCGACTGGTGGGGGGAGGGATTAGCCGAGGTTGCCGCGCAAAGAGGAATGGAGCTTTGCGACTGGAAGGCGGCTGCACAATTCCGCAAACGTCGTTTGTCGGAAGCGGCATTCTTCGCGCGAGCTGGGCGGCTGCCTCAGCCAGCAGACCTTTTTGCCAACAAATCTTCGACAGATGTGGCTGCCTTGTACACGGCTCTCTGGTGTATAGGCCATGTGTTCGCATCCAAGCCTGAGGACCTGCAAGCCATGTGCTCTATGGCCGCCGAGTACGAACTGGCCGCCGATATGGACAGCGTGTTGCGTCGCGAGTTCGAATCTCGCTATCCCAACATTCCTGGGATGCTTGAGGCGGCGCGAGCACAGACAGCCTCTGACGCACAAGGTTATGTGGAGCTTGGCGCCTGCGTTGATGAGCGCGATGGCGTAATGGAGGTCAACAGTGCAGTCGGGCGCGGTGGGTTTGCCCTTCTGAATCGACCTCAGCAGGGGGCTGTCTGCCTGGAAGGCGAGTTTCGCTGGGACGACATGCCCCGGCCACAGGTGGACTTCGTGATGGGCTACACACGGGGCACTGTGGCTGAGCGCTTTGTCAAAGTGGGCTTACTGCCTACGCGGGCAATTTTCTTCACCTGCATGGAGGGCCAGTGGGCAACTATCGGCACTCTTGACTATGACACCGCACTGGCCGTCACCGACGGGGGCAAAGCCCTTTGGCATCGCTTCAAGGTCACTTTTGACGGCGTTGAGTTGCGGCTGGAGACGACAAACGGTCGCCGAGCAGAGTTCAAGCTTGACGTGTACTGGCCACTGCAGGGCACCTATGCCGGCGTGGGCACCCATAACGGCGTCGCATGGTTTCGAGACCTGGCCACCAACAAATAGTGCCGGCACACGCAGCAGGCAACCCGCCACCGTTACACGCCCGCGACTGGCTGTGGCTGCGGTCCGGGCACAACACCGGCCGCAACGGTACCTGCAAATGGGGCAACGCGAACCTGCGCGTAGCGAGGGTGACTACTCAATACGGCAGGCTTCAGCCGCCGACAGCCGTTCCCCGCGGGGATACAGCGAAGTCTTGTCACCGTACCCAAGGCGCACCAGGAGCTGCGAGCGAAAACGCCCGTCCGGAAAGAACGTCGCGTCGAGCTTCTCCTTGTTGAATCCGCCCATGGGGCCGCAGTCCAGTCCCAGCGCCCGCGCAGCAAGGATGAAGTAACCCGCCTGCAGGGAACCGTTCTGGGCCAGCATCCACTCGCGCGCAGCCTCCGGCATCTTCTGCCAGCTCTCAGCGAAGTTGGGCCACGCCGGGAAGAGTCGCGGCATGAAGTCAGCCATCTGCCGGTCCACGGCAAGAATCGCCGTCACCGGCGCCGCCATGGTCTTCTTGACATTGCCCTTGTCCACGCACGGCTCCAGCCGTGACCTGGCCTCCGCGCTCTTCACGAAGACCACTCTCAGCGGCTGACAATTGGCGGCTGTGGGAGCCATGCGTGCCAGGTCGTAGACGCGCTTCAGCAGCGCGTCGTCAACCGGGGTCGCGAGCATCGCGGGGTAAGTGCGAGCCTCAAGAAACAGCAGATCCAGCGCGGACTCATCCAGTGTGGGCATAGGGTTCACCAGCCCATCCAACACCGCAGCCGTGCCGACTCATTCCAGCCAAGTGGCGCTTGGACGGGAGGGCCGCGAACAGATGAACGTCGTGTGCCGCTCTACCGGTACTTGCGCTCGTACAGATAGGCGTCGTCAACGTGCGCGGGGTGACGCTCGGGCGCGTACACACCCTGCAGCACTGTGGCTGGGTCGGGCTTGGGCTGGGCCATCACCCATTCCTCAGCAGCCTCGATCTCGGCCTTGATCCGGGCCGTCATGGCGGCGATGCCCTCATCGTCCAGGTAGCCCAGTTCCTTCAAGTACGCGCCGTAGCGCGCCAGGGGATCGCGGGCTTCCCAGTACTCAAGCAGTTCCTTGGGAACATACTTGGCGGGGTCGTGCTCGGCGTGGCCCTTGCGGCGGAAGGTCAGCACCTCAAAGAGCTGCGCGCCTTCCCCGGCACGGGCGCGGTCCACGGCATCGCGGCTGGTCTCATAAACCTGGTTGGCGTCGTTGCCGTCAATGGTCACGGCGTACTTGATGCCGTAGCCGACGCCCTTGTCCGAGAAGCGCTCAGCCAGGCACTGCTGCCGGGTAGGCGTGCTGTAGGCGTACTGGTTGTTTTCGATGATGACTACCAGCGGGGCCTTCAGGGCGGCGGCAAAATTGACGTCCTCATGGAACTCGCCGGTGCTGGTGCTGCCTTCACCGATCCAGGTCATGGCCACGCGCTTCTCGCCCTTCATGCGAGCCGCCAGCACGATGCCCGACACCACGGCA
The DNA here is from genome assembly GCA_020847415.1 of Planctomycetota bacterium. Classification (GTDB taxonomy): domain Bacteria; phylum Planctomycetota; class UBA8742; order UBA2392; family UBA2392; genus JADLBZ01. The sequence continues at coordinate 13,697 of JADLBZ010000104.1, read as the reverse complement.
ATGCTGCAGCCCAGCATGCTGATAGGGGCCACGATGCCGTAGCGCAGGTCGCCCGAGTGCGTGTTGCCGTCACGCCCGCCGGTCGGCGCGTTAGTGCGGTACATGTAGTTGGCCAGGAAGTCGCGCACGGGCAGGCCCTTCACCAGGGTGCTACCCGCGTTGCGGATCATGGGCCCGATGATGTCGGATTTCTCGAGGGCAAAGCAGGAGGCGCAACTGGCGGCTTCCTGCCCCAGGCTGGAAAACGCGGCGCCGATGACCAGACCGCGCCGGTAGAGCAGGCTGATCTTGTTGTCGAACTCGCGGTTCAACACCATCCAGCGAAACAGCTCCAGCTGCTGCTCGCGGGAAAGGCGCGTTTCCAGCAGGATGTTGCCGGCCCGTGAATGGGTTTCACGGGCAACAACCTTGGCGGGTGTCTTGGTCTTGGCCATGGGTTAGGCTGTGGTCACGTGGCGGGCCGGGGACTTGCCCGCCCGCAGGTCTTCCACGATCTGGTCAATCTTCTCGAAGGTCAGGTTCTCGTAGTAGTCGTCGTTCACCTGCATGCACGGGGCCGTGCCGCACGAGCCCAGGCACTCGGCCTTCTTCAGGGTGAACAGCTTGTCGGGCGAGGTCTCGTCCTTCTTCAGGCCCAGGCGCTGCGAGATGTGGTCAAACACGTTCTCGGCGCCGCGCAGGGCACAGGGCAGCGTGGCGCATACCCAGACGATGTACTTGCCGTCGGTGTCCTTGCGGAAGGTGGTGTAGAAGCTGAGCGTGCCCCAAGCCTTGGCAGGGGGCATGCCGATGGCCTCGGCCACCTGCTCGCAAACATGGGCATCAATGAAGCCGACCTCGCGCTCCGCCATGCGGAACGCGGTCAGCAGCGCGCCCTCCGGCTTGGGAAAGCGCTTGGTCAGGGCCTTGATGGCCTCAATGGTCTCGGGCTTCAGGGTTGTGGTCGTCGTGGTCATGAACGGTGCTCGAGTTCAAGAAATCGGAAACCGGCTGGGCCACCCTGCTACCGGTCCAGCTCGCCGGCGATTACGTTCAGGCTGCTAAGGCATGCCACCACGTCCGCCATGTAACCGCCCTGCACCATTTGCGGCATTACGCTGTAGTTGATGTAGCTGGGCGGACGGCAGCGCAGGCGATAGCTCACGGCCGAGCCGTCCGTCTCGATGTACCAGCCCAGCTCGCCGTTGGGTGCTTCGGTGCAGCTGTAGATCTTGCCGTTCCTGGGCGTCTTCAGGCCGTGGCCCTTCATCACCAGCTTGAAGTGTGTGATCAGGCTTTCCATCTGGGTGTAGACGGCGGCCTTCTCGGGCAGAACAACCTTCCAGTCGTCAATGTTCACGGGCCCGCCGGGCAGCCGGTCCAGCGCCTGGCTGATGATCTTGACGCTCTCCTTCATCTCGGCAAAGCGCACTTGGTAGCGGGCCAGCACGGCGCCCTCAGTGCGGGTGATGACGTCAAAATCCAGCTCGTCGTAGACCCAGGAGGGCCGCGCGCGGCGCACGTCGTAGTTCACGCCCGTGGCGCGCAGGATGGGCCCGGTGGCGCCGTAGGACTTGGCGTCCTCGGCGTTGACCACGGCGATGCCGATGGTGCGGTCCAGGAAGATGCGGTTGCGGTTCAGCATCTTCTCGACTTCCTTGAGCGTCAGCGGGAACTCGCGCAGGAACTTGCGCACCCGCGGCACAAACTCGCCGGGCACGTCCTTCATCATGCCGCCAACGCGGGCAAAGCTGGTGGTCAGGCGGGCGCCGGTAACCAGCTCAAACAGGTCGTACAGCTTCTCGCGCTCGACAAAGCTCCACAGCAGCACCGAGAACGCGCCCAGGTCCATGGCCTGCAGGCCGCAGCAGATGACGTGATCGGCGATGCGGGTCAGCTCGCACAGGATGACGCGCAAGTACTGGCAGCGCGGCGTGAGCTCGATGTCCAGCAGTTCTTCCACGGCATGAGCGAACCCGAAGTTGTTGCACAGCGGGCTCAGGTAGTTCATGCGGTCGGTCGTGCAGACGAACTGGTTGAAGCTGTGGTACTCGCCCAGCTTCTCAAAGCCCGTGTGCAGGAAGCCGATCTCGGGGTCGGCCTTCATCACGTTCTCGCCCAGCACCTCCATGCGGATGCGCAGGGTTCCGTGGGTGGCCGGGTGCTGCGGCCCGAAGTTGAGCTGCAGCGTGCGGGTCGTGATGTCTTCGCCGGCTTCCAGGTCCGGCCGGCTGATGCCAGGCTGTGCCATCGTTGTCGCCTTGCAGTGGTCGGCGGGAGTCTAGCTTGGGACGGCCCCGGTGGAAGGGAACTGCGCGGCCGGGTTCAGACTCCCTGCAGAGCATGAACGCCGCCATCACGGCAGGCCCGCGCCCTGCCAGTGCTTCTTGCCAGTTGAACTCATGAGTCCCATGCAGCGCTTGCGGTCGTTACCGCGACAGCGAGTCACAGAAGCCCGCAGGGCGCGTGTCCGGAGCGTCCGTCGCGGCCTGACGCAGATGCGGGGCAGATCTGACGCCCCAAACTCAACAGGCCCGCAGTGCTAGCAGTGCGTTGAAAAAGTCCTTTTTCAACGCACTGCCCGGCCCGCGCGGCTGCGCGGGCCGGCCGGCAAGCGGCTTCACGCCGCAAGCCGGGCAGTTGCTTTCCGTTGAGCAAGGCGCCAACGGCGACTTTCTCAACGGCCTGCTAATCGTCCACGTCCAGTTCGAACTCATCTTCCTCGTCGTCGGACTCGGGTGCCGGGGCCGCCTGCGCGCGCTCCTGGTGTTCCTGGATGGCCTCGTTGGCCCGGCGCGAGCTGTCCGCCAACTTGCGCACCGTGGTGTCGCCCTCGATGCGCGCCAGCAGCTCTCTCGCCGCGACATGATCGGGGTCATACTCCACCAGCAGGCGGGCGTGCGAGGCAGCCGCAGCCTTCTCGCCGGCCCGCAGCAGTTCCTCGCCCAGCAGCAGGCGCGCCGCAGCAAGGTGCGGGGCCCGGCGCAGGGCCAGCGCCAGGCAGGCGCGGCCCAGGCGGCTGCGACCCTGCTGCAGGCACAGCTCGCCCATGGCCAGCAGCGTGTGTTCGTCGTCGCGGTCCAGCCGCCGCGCAGCCCGGAACTGGGCCATGGCGCCCTGGACCTCGCCGCTTCGCCACAGAGCCTGCCCCAGCAACAGCCGCGCGTGGAAGCTGCGGGGCCACTTGGTAACTGATTCCTCGCACACTTTGCGGGCGCCCTCAAACTGGCGCATTTCCAGCAGCAGCTCGGCAATCACACGGCTGGGGGCCTGCTTCTCGGGTGCCTGGTCCGCCAGTTCAGCGGCAAGGCGAAGGGCGTCGTCCAGCTTGCCCGCGCTGCGCAGGGCAAGCAGCTCAACGTAGCGGCGGATGAACTGTTCTTCGTCGCCGCTGACGCCCGGCAGCAGCTTCTTCTTCTCGTTGCCCACCGCCGCCACGCAAAGCCCGTCGTCGTGGGCCCAGCCGGCCTGCAGCTCGCGCCAGGTGATCTCCACGGGCTGCAGGCGGGCAGGGTCCTGCGCCACGGCATGACCCGCGGCCTCGTCGTAGCCGACCAAGGCAATGGCATGGCCGGCCAGGCCCCAGTACTCGTGGGTGATAACGGGCAGGCCAGCGTCCAGGCACTTGCGCACCAGCTCGGGCGAGCCAAAGAACGCCCGAACCGCCAGGCCCTCCTGCTTGCGCAGGAACTCCAGCACGGCGGGCCAGTGCGACGATCCGCTCTGCATCACCTCGGCGGCCGCCTGCTCCTGCGAGGTCGGGCGGCCCAGGTACGTCAGCACGTTGGCCAAGGTGTTGGGCGCGCAGAAGTTGCGTTTCTGCAGCTTGCGGGGAAAGTTCGCCAGCCGCACCGCCTTGGCCGCGTCGGTGCGCGCCTTCAGGGCAGCCACATGGTCCTCGGCAATGCGCCGCAACCCGAACGCCCGCTTGTGGCGCTCCAGCAGTTCCTGCAGCACCGCCACGGCTGCATCCGGCTTGCCGGCCGCGTGCATGCAGCGAGCCAGCAGAAGATACTGCTGGGCGCGGTCATCGGCCTCGGGCGCCACCTCAAGGGCACGCTTCAGGAATGCCGCTGCCTCGCGGTACTGGCTGCGGGCCTGGTAGATGTCGGCCATCAGGGCATAGAACGCCGGCGCCTCCGGCGACTGCTCGATGCCATAGGCCAGCACTTCCATGGCGGGTTCGTGCTTGCCTTGGATATACAGTACCCGTGCCAGCCTCGAAAACGCGTCCTCGCAGGTGGAGTCCACCTGCAAGCCCTTGGCCAGTTGCACCTCGGCCTCGGCGTAAGCGCCTATGCGCATCAACCGGTAGCCTTCGTCGGCCAGCAACTGGGCGCTGATCAGGCCAAACGAGGCCGCTTTCTCCAGGGCATCCTGGCTGCTGCGGTTCAGCCCCAGTTCAGCATAGGCCACCGACAACGCCCCGCCCGCGTGCACGCGCCAGGGCACCAGCCCCTGCTCGTCGTTCAGTACGTCGGCCAGCACCCGGGCGGCTTCCTCGGGGCGGCCGGCATCCAGCAACACGCGCCCCAGCGTGAAGCGCGCCTCCACGTGACAGCCGTCCTGGCGGGCCGCCAGCCGCAGCAAGCCGCAGGCATGGCGGGCCATGCCCTGCCGCCAAGCCACATGGCCGGCAGCCGTCAGGTACTCGTGCTCGAATTGCAATTGCGGCCACTGGCGCACGCCGCGCGAGAGTGTGTTGGCTGCGGCACGGTAGGCCCGCGCGTTCAAGTGCTCGCGGGCACGCGCAAGGCAGACCTTGCGGCTGGAAAACGATTCAGCGGTTACGTCACCTGACATTCAGCAGCCGGCGGTCCAGAGAATCGCGAAGCCCGGAAAGGCGGGATTGTAGGCAAAAGCCCGGCAAAGGCGCAACGACACGAATCGGCAGCCTGCCGGCGCGCAAATTGGCAAGGGCGGGGCCCCTGCCCGCCCTTGTGATGGCCCGATAAGCCGGGTTTTGTCCGCCGGCAAGCCGGCGGGGCGGCCATTCCTCTGGGCCCGCCGTTACCGACGGGCTCGAGCAGCCTACCCGGGCTTCAACGGCGCGAGCCACGCCTCAGCCCCTATTTGGCCTTGCTCCGGAGGGGGTTTTGCCTGCCGCGTCGGTCACCCGCCGCGCGGTGCGCTCTTGCCGCACCTTTTCACCCTTGCCCCGATCCGTTGCCGGACGGGCCCAGCCGCCGCGGCCTTTGGGGCGCCGCGACAGCCCTGGCCCCAAGCGGGGCGGTACGTTTTCTGTGCCACTTTCCCTGGATGCGCCATTGAGACGCACCCGGTCGCCGTTAGCGACCCTCCTGCTCTGCGGAGCCCGGACTTTCCTCGTGCTTGCGCACGCGGCCGCCTGGACCGCCCGCAAGTGTAACCAGCCGGGTCGCCGTGCGGCAGATGCGGATTTTTGTGACGCAAGTATTGGCCTGCGAGCTTCCGATTGGCAGATTCTATGGGCTTCCCGCAGGCCCCCGGTCACTCCATGCGCGAATTGCCCAAAATCCTCTTCGTCGCAGCCACCGAATCCGACGCGCTGCAGTTCATCAACCGCCTCGATAACCCGCGCGTCTACAAGCAGAAGGTCGGCCTCGTTCACGGCGGCATCTGGCACTACACCAGCGCCAAGTGCCTGATCACGGGCCACAACCCGGATGCCACCGCGGCTGCCCTGCGCGAGGCCATCCAGGTAGACAAGCCCATCGCGGTGGTTTCCATAGGTTTCGGCAGCGCCTTGGCCAGCAGCCTGAATGTGGGCGACGTGGTTGTGGGCGCGCGCTTTCTGGACGCCATCGGCGTGGGCAGCCGCTACCGGCCGGTTACCCTGCCTGACACCGTGCAAACCATGATGCGCCGCGTGATTCGCTCGGTGCCCGGCATTCGCGGCATCCTGGGCAGCATCGTCACGGTCTTTGACCCGGTGCGCGAGCCTGCCGACAAGCTGGCGCTGTTCATGCGCACGCAGTCGGAGGTGGTGGACCAGAGCGCGATCGCCATTGCCAACATCGCCGAGGACGAGCGCATCCCGTTTGTGGTGGCCCGCTCGATCTTTGATGTGTCCGACGAGAAGGTGCCCGAACTGGAGCGCTATGTACGCGAGGGTGTGCAGATGTCCACCACGCGACTGCTGACCAAGCTGGCGGTGAACCCGAAACGCATGTTCACGCTGCGCGATCTGAACCAGCGCGCCAAGCTGTGCCGCGAGCGCCTGGAGGTGTTCACCGAGGCCTTCTGGAATGCCCTGCTGGAGGGCCGCGAAGGCCGCGAAGCCGCCGAGGTGAAGACCGAGCGGTCCAGCTAGCAGGCCGTTGAGAAAGTCGCCGTTGGCGCATTCCTCAGTTGGCGCATTCCTAAACAGAAAGCAACTGCCCGGCTTGCGGCGTGAAGCCGCTCGCCGTCCGGCCCCGTGCAGCCGCGCGGGTCGGGCAGGGCGTTGAAAAGGACTATTTCAACACCCTGCCAAGCCACCGGCATACAGAACATGAGAGCCTCTTTAAGAAGTCGTTCGCCAGCTATTGCTTGCGGCGGGCATCGCGGGCGGGCGTTCGCCTCGCCTCACATGGCTTCCAGCCATGCTCCGGCTCGGCTGCCTTGCCCCGCTTGCCCGGCGCAGCGCATGAGCAAGGCTCAGGCATCTTAAACCGGCTCTAAGCCAGACCGTCCCAGCCATCTGAATTCGATGATAGGCGCCGAATCTGTTCCGGCTCCAGCTTGTTCATGAGCTGCTGGGCGAGCAACTCGAGCCCAATCAGGCACTTTGCGGATACGCGACGTTTGATGGCCTGCGCCTAAGACACGCGATGGCGAATGCGCATAGCGCTTTGGGGTCCCGCTTTCGTGCCGTATTCTCTGGGCGCGGACCTTTCCGCACTCACGACCGGAGACCCCGATGCCCAGATTTCGACGCTTCCTGTTACCTGCCCTTGCCGCGGCCTTGCTGCTGCCCGCCGTGGTGGTTCAGGCCGGCGACCCGCCCAAGCCTGCACCCAAGGCGGATCCCAAGCCGCGCGTCCTGAAGCCCGAAGAGATCACCGCTGCCGAAGCCCTGGTCAGCAAGCTGGATGGCGAGCAACAGATGGCTGCCAACGGCCTGCGCTACCTGCTGTGCCCGGCCTGGGAGCCCGAGATGATGCAGGGCCTGCTCTACGACCCCTGCCCGTTGCCGCCCCTGGGCGAGCCGCGCACCCGCTCGCTTCACATTGGCGAAAGCCTGCGCCTCTGGGCACTGGTTGCCGTCGGCATGCCGGCAACCGATGCCCTGAAGCGCGAGCTGGACCAGTTCATCAAGTCCCAGCACAAGCGCCGCGAGGACAGCCTGGCCGCCTATGCGGTTCCCCTGGCTGTGTGCCGGGCCGCCCTGCGCCGGCCGGACCTGCAACGCACCAAAGAGCTGAAGGAGAAGGCCAAAGACCTGATGGAACTGGGCATGAAGGTGCGGGACCTGACCGGAGAGACCTCGCCCTGCATCAAGGGCATGGTGATCGAACCAATGTGGTTCGCCAACCACCTCTGGCGCGCGGTGATGTTCCGGTGTGCACTGGAACTGAACCTGAAGTCCAACATCATTGTCTGGGAGGCCGAGCTCAAGAACCTGGCCCACGCGGCGCACAAGGAGCTGGGCTGGATCAGCACCCAGGGCAGCGGCCTGACCGCCGAGAACGACCTGAACTCCAACCTGCTCGCCCTGGCGGCCATCGGCCTGGCCATGGGCACGCCGGACCGCACCGTGGACAAGAGCGTCTTCAACTCGCTGCAGAAGCGCCTGGAGAACCTGCCCTTGGTGCTGACGCGTCTGACGACGACTTACTCGGCCGAGCCGATGGTGGGTGCCCGGCTGGCGCTGGTTCGCACGTTGTTCCCGGACTGGGCCCCGGAAAAGCTGACCGGCGCCGACTGGCGCCACGACCTGCGCAGCCGCGCCGTCGCCGCCATGCTCGCCTCGGGGGCCGTGCAAACCAAGCACAGCCTTACCCACGACCTGGGCCTGGACGGCCTGCTGCTGCCCCGCGCAGCGCGCACCGCGGCTGAGACGGCCTTGTCCTGCCTGTCGGTGTGCGGCGGCCTGTTCGGCCAGGAAGACCCGCCGCTGCAGGGCATGTCGCCGGAGGAGTTCGAGAAGCTGATGCGGGCCCTGTCGGCCCTGCACGCGTCCGTGGCGCCGGCCACACCACGGAACGCGGTGCTGAATATGCGCACGGAGGAGGCAATCCTCTCCGGCGCGGCGTGGCTGGAGAAGCAGCAGGCGCCGGACGGCAGCTTCGGCAGCCACGGGAAATTGCCCGCAGGCGGCTATCGTGGCTCGCCGGCGTACTGTGCCGCGGCCCTGCACGCCATGATGCACGGCGGCTACAAGCCCGAGCATCGCGCCATCCAGGCCGGCGTGCAGTGGCTGGCCGCGAATGTGCCGGGTGCCTTGAAAGGCGTGGTCGGCAACACGACGCACATGACGTCCTACGATGCCGGCATCATCCTGATGATGCTCCAGAAGTTCTACGAGCCGCTGCAGGAAGAGCACGGGGTCTTTGTCTCGACAAATCAGAAGTCCGCACAAGCCGCGCGGGCCAAGGTGTGGAAAGACATCAAGTCCAACCACCGCGACCTGATCCAGGGGCTGGTGAGCTATCTGGACCGCTGCTACGTGGGTGGCTCGCAGGGCGGCTGGGCCTACGGTCCCATCGTCATCGCGGACGGACCCAAGGGCAAAGAGATCTTGTCCCACAGTGACAACTCGATCAGCCAGTTCGCCGGCTGCGGCTACAAGTGCGCCTCCATGCTGGGGGCAAACGTGAACACAAGCGTGTTCAAGAACGAAGTGGACACCCTGCTTGCGCAGTATGTGCCGGCGCCCAAGTCGGCCCCGGTGAAGTTTGAGCGTTACCCGCCGCTGGAGCCTCCACAACCCCAGACCGGCGACGAGCGCTATCTCAAGGGCGCCATCTACGAGCCCAAGGTCTGGGAAGGCAGCATCCAGCCCGGCGGCTGGGGTTACTATCGCGCCAAGTCCGGCACCAACGCCCGTCCAAGCGGCATCCAGTACAACGGCACCGGCATGGCCCTGCTGGCCGGGGCGCGCGACGAGCTTTGGGCCCACAACAATCTGCCCACGGACCTGCACCGCAAGATTGACCTGCATCTCTTTGGCGCCCAGTGCTGGATGGCCAGCCACGCCTACTGGAAGCAGGAGCTCCCCGAGGAATCAGAGCTGGCCAAAGACGACGAGAAGCTCGGCGAGAACGCGGTTGGAGGCAGCGGATGGGGCAGCATATACAATTTCTATGCCATTGAGCGCGGCTGTGTGATGGCGGGCTATGAGTTGCTCGCGGGAAAAGTGGAATGGTACCGCCATGTGGCCATCCAGCTGGTGGATTCGCAACGCAACGGCAGCTGGGGGGGTACACTGGAAACTGCCTGGGCCATCCTGATCCTGCGGCGCGCGGCACCGCCCAATGTGACCTGCCCGCGGCCGCCCAAGGACCCCGGCAAGGCGCCGGTTGTGCCCGGCACCAAGCGCTTCGAGGAGCCCAAGGCACGCATCACTCCCGGCCCGGTGAAGCGCGAAGCGCCCAAGCCTGAGCCCCCGAAAGAGAAGCCCCCCGTCACCGGCCATTGATCAGCCTGCTGAAACAGAAGGGCCCGCGCATGAGCGCGGGCCCTTTGCGTTGCCGGGCTTGCGGCTACAGGGCCAGCCAGAGGACCAGGAACAGCACAGCGAGCACCAGGGCGCCTGCCGCGGCTCCCCAAGCCATGCGAACCATGGAGCGCGCGCCGCCCAGCTGACCCTCAAGCGCCTTGATGCGGTCGCCCATCTCCGCCAGTCGGCTCTTCTCGATGTTCAGGGCGCGCATGATGCTGCTCTTGCCGATTTCGTACTTGCTGGGTGCCTTGGGCTTGTGGGCGTCGCGCAGGGCCTCCAGGTCCACGAACAGGCTGCTCAGGTTCGAGTAACGCTGGTTGGGGTCCTTGGCCAGCATGCGCCGCAGCACTTCCGAGACATCCTCGGGCAGGCTGGGCCGGTACACCCGCGGGTCCGGCATGGGGTCGCGGGTGTGGGCCAGCATCACACGGCTGGGCGTGCCGTTGAACATGGGACGGCCGGTCAGCATGTGGTAGAGGCTGGCGCCCAGGCTGTAGACGTCGGCGCGGTAGTCCACGTCTTCTTTGCCGAGGGCCTGCTCGGGCGCGATGTAGTCAGGTGTGCCCAGCACCATGCCTTCAAAGCCCAGTTCCTTGTCCAGCTTGCTCTTCACGAAGCCGAAGTCGCCCAGCTTCACCAGGCCCGAACGCGTGATCATGATGTTGCTGGGCTTGATGTCTCGGTGGACGATATCGAAGTCGCGGTAGTAGTTGATGGCGCGCACCATCTGGATGGCGATATCCACGGCGCGGCTGATCTCGAGCTGGCGGCGGGGCGCCTCCTGGATCAGGTCCTCTGCCGTGCGGCCGTCCACGAACTCCATGCTGAAGTAGTAATAGTCGCCCTCACGGCCGACGTCGTAGACCTGGATCAGGTTCTGGTGGCTGAGTTTGCCGACGATGCGCGCCTCCAGCACGAAGCGCTTGCGGAACTCATCGTCGTTCAACCACTGCAGGTGCAGCACCTTCAGGGCCACCAGCCGGTTCATCGAGACCTGGCGCGCCTTGAAAACGCTGCCCAGTCCGCCCTCACCCAGGGTGCTGATGATCTCGTAGCCCTTGAACTTGAGGTCCTGCTTGCGCTCGCGGTCCTGCGTGAGCTGCTGCTGGGTGCGCTCGACGCGGGCGACCTGGTCCTCGGTCATCAACTTGCGATCCAGCACGATCTGCTTGATCGTGAGGTTCTGGCCGAGGTTGGCGCTGGCCTGCTGGTGCAGGCGGATCTCGTCGAGCTGCTCGGCGGTCAGCAGGCCGTTTCGCACGGCACGCACGCCGAAATCCAGGGCACCTTTGCCTTCACGGTGCTCCAGGGGGTCGGCCAGGACCGCGTCGTCTTCCGCCATCCGTGCTGCTCCGCAGTGCCCGCCGAGGGCGGGCGCGGCAACGCCGGCCGCTGGGGCCGGCGCCGCGTTGGTTCCTGTACATCGGCCCGGCGCTTATCGCCGGCCCGGCCGCATACGCCGCTAGTGTCGCGTCCGCATTGAAACTGGGGGGGTCCGCTCCGCCCCGCTGCCGCGTCCGGCCGCGATGGGCGCTCGCGACACGCGCCCTCCGGGCTTCTGTCCCTCGCTATCGCGGAAGCGACCGCAAGCAATGGATGGAGCCACCCCCGAATTCAATCGTGATGCACCACTAGCTCTTCAGCGACATGCCCAACTCGGCCAGCTTCTGGCGCACTTCATTCAGCGAGGTCTGGCCGAAGTTCGGCGCCGCCAGCAGCTCGGGCTCGCTGCGCGACACCAAGTCGCCAACCGTCTTGATACCCAGGCGCTCCATGCAGCGGCGCGAACGCACCGACAGCTCCAGCGAGTCCACCGGGCGGGCCAGCTTGCTGTCGCCCTCTGTCGCTTCCGGGGGAACCACCGGGGCCGCCTCTTCGGGCGGGGCGTAGCTCAGCGCATCCTCGGGGCGCATGCCCAGCCGCAGCCCGCGGCTGGCCAAGATGGCCTTGATTTCCTGCAGGCTGGTCTCGCCGAAGTTCTTGTAGCTGAGCAGCTCGGACTCGGTCTTCAGGATCAAGTCGCCCAGCGTCTCGATCTTCATCTTCTGCAGGCAGTTGCGCGAGCGCACCGACAGCTCGAAGTCCGTCACCGGCGTGCGCAGGATCTGCAGACGCTTGTCTTCGCGCCGTTCGCGGTCCTCGTCGTACAGCATGGACTTGCTGGCTTCCGCGTCGCGGCGGTACAGCCGCGCGCGCGGGTGGCGCGGGTAGTCACGCAGCACAGCCTCGTAGCACTTGATGGCGAGTTCCCACTGGCCCTCGTCTTCATACAGCGTGCCCAGGTTGATCAGCACGTCCACGGCCACCGGGGGCAGCTGGGCCACGCGCTCGTAGGCGCGGCGGGCGGCGTCGTCATCGCCGGCCGCCTGGGCCACCTGGGCGTAGGCAAACGCCACGAAGCGGTCGTTGTTATGGGCCTCAAACAGCGGGACAATCTGCTCCACGGCCTCTTCCAGCCGGCCGTTGCGGTACAGCAGCTCGATGCGCGCGGCCTTGGCCGCCGGGCTGTCGTCCTTGAGCTGGCCCAGCAGCTTGCCGGCCTCGTCGTACTTGCCCTGCATAACCAGGCAGCGGGCCAGGGGCAGGCCGCTCTCGCGCGACTTGGCAGCCTTGAACTCAGCGGCCAGCATTTCCTCAGCGCGGGCATAGAAGCCGTTGTCGGCCAGAGCGCGGGCGAGGAAGAACTTGCCGAGCTCGCTGGAGGCTTCGCTCTCGAGGATCTTCAGGGCGCGATCGTTGCGGCCCAGCAGGTACAGCAGCACACCCTGCCGCTCGCGCGAGGCATTCCAGCGGTCCAGTGCGTCCTCGGCCTGGCGCTTCAGGGCCGGGTCGCCGAACACGCGCTCGCGCAGGTCCAACAGCAGCTTCACGTCGGGGTGCTTGTTCTCGGTCAGTTCAGCAAGCAAGTCAGCAGCAATAGCAGTGGACATTCACGGCTCCAAAGAGACGCGCCCCGCCGCGTGCCGACGAGGCTGTCTTATGCGAGGCAAAAAGAGTAGGAACGGGTTCTGCCCTGTCAACCCGTGGGCAGGCCCGACTTCGCGCCTTGTTTGCTCGCGGAGTTAGGGCAGCGTGTACCCCGAAATGCTGCTGAACGTGCGTACTACCCCGCCCCCGGTGGGCTGGCCGTCCCAGCCGGCGGCCACCTCGTTGTCGTCCATGGCCAGCACCGGCAGCCGGTTGGTGGCCGGCTGGCAGTTGCCCTGGCTCAGGTTTACGGGGTCACCGGGCCAGTTCGCGCCGCTGTCGTGGCTGGCGCGCACCAGGATGCTGCCACCGCCGGCTGCGCCGTCGTTGAAGGCAACTATCACCGTGTCGCCCCCGCCGCTGCGGCTGTGCAGGGCCACATAGGGGCTGCGCGCGCCGCCGGTGGCGCTGGTGTACATGGCCACCGGCGCCACAAAGGTGCCGCCTGTGCGCGTGTAGGCAAAGTAGACGCCGCGGTCGCCCCCGCTGTCCTGGGCCGAAAACACCGCGTACACGTCGCCCAGCGCCCCGCAAGCCACGCGGGGCTCGCTCATGTCCGTGCTGCCGCCCGCCACGTAGCCGCTGGCCACGTTGCCGAAGTTGGCGCCGTTGTCGTCGCTGCGCATCATGCGGATGTTGCGGCGGGTGCCGTTGCTTTCCGCCCAAACCACATAGACCAGGTCGCCTGCGTCGGTGGCCACATCGGGGCTTTCAGCCGCAACGCCGCCCGTGGCAAAGGGCAACGTCTGCACCGCCGCAAACACGCTGCCGCTGGTGCGCCGGTAGAAGATGGCCGTGGTGGCAGGCGGGGTCGCCGTGGCGCCCTCCCAGCACACGTGCACGCGGCCCGTGCTGTCAACGTGAATGCGAGGGTTGTTTTCGTCCTGGGCCGGGGTGCTGGAGAGATTGCTGGCCGCAGAGATCACGCCCGCCGAGGTGCGCGTGGCGTAGTAGATGTCCCGGTTGGGGGCCGTTCCCTCCACCCACACCATGTGCAGGGTGCCGGCGCTGTCCAGGGCCACATCCGGGCGGCGGCTGTCGTTGGTTGAGCCGGCATACACCGAGGCCGGGGCGCTGAAGCTGCCTCCCCCTACCCGCTGCACATACATGATGTTGTGGTCGCTGG
>JADLBZ010000103.1 GCA_020847415.1 Planctomycetota bacterium | reverse complement strand
TTGAACTCGTCGTCCCCTTCCTCGTGCTCGTTCCACATCGCCTCAAAGTAGGTGGCGAAGCTCTCGTTCAGCCAGGCGTGGCTCCAGTCGCGGCAGGTGACGTAGTCGCCGAACCACTGGTGCGCCAGCTCGTGGCTGTTCAGGGGATCGCTGCTGAAGTCCAGGTGGGCCCGGGCGTCGTGCAGGGTCAGTTCGGTTTGCGTGGTGGCGGTGGTGTTCTCCATGCCGCCGAAGATGAAGTCCGCGGCCGTGATCTGGGCGTACTTGGGGTACGGGTATTTCACGCCTGTCTTGTCGCTGAAGAACTGCACCATGCGGGGCGTCTTGCCGAAGCTGCGTTCGCCGTCGGCCTCGCGGCCCGGCGGCACGTAGTAGTCCACCTGGACGCCGTCCCACTCCTTGCTGACCTTCACGTAGTCGCCGATCACCAGCGTGACCAGGTAGGCCACGTGGGGAACGTCCATGCGCCAGTGGTGGATCTCGTACTCGCCCTTGTCCTCCACCTTGGCCAGCACGCCGTTGGAAAGGCTGGTCATGCCCTTGGGCACGCGGGCGATCACCTCGTTGGTGGCCTTCTCGTTGGGGTAATCAAAACACGGAAACCAGTAGCGGCTGTCCTCGTCCTGGCCCTGGGTCCAGAACTCCAGGTGCTTGCGGGGATAGCCGGAGTCGGGCCCCACGAAGTAACCGCCCCGGCGCGGGGTGCACTTGTAGCTGACCGAGATGTCCACGGGAGTGTCGGGCGCAGGCGCCTGTTCAAATTGCACGGTCAGGCGTTCGCCGTCGTGGTGATAGTCGGCGGGCTTACTATTCACGTTTACCGCCGAGATGTTCATCTCGCAGGCGTCCAGCACGACAAACTCGGTGCCGTCGTTGATGGTCGCCACCGTGAGGGTGCACTTGCCGGACAGGCTCTTGGCCTTGAAGTCCGGCGTCACCTCGATGCGGATGTGGCGCACATCTACAAGGCGGTCGCGGCACCACTTGGGCTCGGTTCCCTTCTTCATGAAGGGCTTCCAGGTGGGCTTGGTGTCCAGATACTCAAAGCCGCAGCCGGCAAAAAACCGCGTGCTTTCGGTGAGGGCGAAGTTCATGGGATGAATACTCCTGTTCGGGAAACGGGCCGCTTTGCGCGGCGGCGGGGCATCTTGTGGCAGCCCCCCCCACCCGTCAAGCGGAACGCATTTTGTGCGGGCAAGATCAGCCAGGGCCGTACTAGACCCCAGCCCTTTGCAAGGAAACCTCATGAGCCGCCTGTTGCTGGCTGCTGTAACTGTTTCGCTGTCGTGCTTCGCGTTTGTGGGTGCTCCCAGGGCGCAGCGCGCCGCAGTGGCTGAAGACAAGGCCCAGGCGCCCGACGAAAGCACTCTGTCGCCGAAGCAGAAGGCCAACGTGGCAGTGCTGGACGCCATGCTGAAGATCGTGCGCGAGCAGTTCTATGACCGCAAACACGGCGGCAAGAACCTGGACGACCTGCGGGCCCGTTACTTGAAGCGCGTGGCGGACTCGGAGCCCGGCACGGCCCTGCACGCCGCGCTGAAAGAACTGATCGCCGAGTTCAAGGTCAGCCACTTCACCATTATCGAAGAAGAAGCCTATACCACCAACTTCGGCCCCGAGATGGACAACACCACGTCGCTGCGGCTGGGCGTGGACCTCTCCGAGCTGGAGCCGGGCAAGCTGTTCGTGACCTCGGTGCTGGACGGCAGCGGCGCCCAGAAGGCCGGCGTGTTGCGCGGCGACCGGCTGCTGGAAGTGAACGGCAAGCCGGCCCTGGAAAGCGGGACACTGGTTGACGCGGGCGGCGACCCCGGCCTGCCCGGCGTGCCGCATTACTACATTCGCATTCCCGGCGATCGCGAGACCATGGACCTCAAGCTGCAGCGCAGCGCCGACGACGCCGGCCCGGTCGCCGTAACCGTTACCCCCACGCAGATCAACGCCATCCAGGCCAGCAAGAGCAGCGTCACGGTCATCGAGTACCAGGGGCGCAAGTTCGGCTACATTCACTTCTGGCACTTCCTGCACATGGGGATGGCAGAGGCCCTGAGCCGCGCCATCCGCAAGACCTGGACCGAGTGCGACGGCGCCATCATTGACCTGCGCGGCCGCGGCGGCAGCCCAGCCGTGATGAACGCCTGCTTCGCACCCTTTGCCGAGCCGCCCGCCATGGGCATGCGCATGGGCGGGGGCGGCTACAACATGCCCCGCTGGGACCGGCCCGTGGTGGCTTTGCAGGATTCGGGCTCCCGAAGCGCCAAGGAAGTCTACGCCCACAACTGGAAGTGGCAGAAGGTAGGCCCCCTGGTTGGCGAAAGCACCCCTGGCGCTGTTCTGGGCAGCACCTTTGCCCAGTTGCCCGACGGCAGCTACTTGCTCTTCCCGGCCCAGAATGTGCGCAGCCTGACCTATGGCCAGGTGGAGCTGGAAGGCAACCCCGTCGAGCCCACCCACCCGGTGAAAGACCTGCTGCCCTTTGCCGCGGGGGCAGACACCATCAAGCAGGCGGGCATCAAGGTGCTGTACGACCTGGTGAAGGACAAGCCGGCCTACAAGAAGCCCGAGCCCGAACAGCGCCCCCACGAGGAGAAGGAAGAGGAGTTTTCGCTGGCGCCCGCCGGCGACGAGCGCTGGTGGCAGGAGTAGCGGATCAGGGCCCGGGGGTACGCAGAAACTCGGCCTGCATTTCGGCCACCTCGTGGGCCAGATACAGGGCCGCGCGGTCCAGCTCGGCGTCGCTTTGCACCTGCAGCCACTGGGTGCGCGGGAACCGGCGAAAGAACGTCATGCTCTTGCGGGCAAACTGCTTCACGTCCCGCACCGTCTGTTCCTGCGCCTCGGCCAGCGTGAGTTCGCCGTCCAGATGCTGTTGCAGCCGCCGGTAGCCGTGGGCCAGGCCCGCGGTGCGCGAGACCCCCCCCCCGGCCCGCACCGCCTGAACTTCGTCCAGCCAGCCCTGCTCAAACATGCGCAGGGCGCGTTCCCGCACCCGCGCGTACAACACATCACGTGGCCACTCAATGCCCGTGAACACCCAGCGCAGGCCGGGCAGAGGCTCGCCCCAGCGCACGAACTGGCTGGCCAGCCGCCCCGAGTACTCGGCAATCTCCAGCGCGCGCACCAGGCGCTTGCGGTCGCCGGGACCAATGCGCCGGGCAGACTCAGGATCCTTGGCCAGCAACTCGGCGTACAGGTCCCCCAGCGGGCGCTGTTCGGCAACCTGCCGGAACTCGGCACGGGGCTCCGGCCCCCGATCCAGCCCAAACACGAGCGCCTTCAAGTAGTAAGGCGCCGTGGCATCCAGGATAGGCACTTTGCCGCGCGCCACGATGTCGCGCAGCACGGGCAGCGCGTAGTCCAGGTACAGCGCCACCGAGTAATCCGTGCCGGCGTCCACTAGGTCCAGCCCGTGGTGCGGTATCTCGGCGCGCTCCTCAGCGCTGGGCTTGGCTGTGCCCGCCTCCAGGCCGCGGTACACCTTTAGGGCGTCCACGCTCAGGATCTCGCCCCCCACCCGCCGCGCCACGGCCATGCAAAGGCGCGACTTGCCGCTGGCGGTGGGCGCCATCACCACCAGCACCGGCGGCAGGGCAGCGGGTGCCTGCGGCTGTTCGTTGTGGGACATTCAGGAGTGGGACATTCAGGAAGGTCGCTTCTCAGCGAGCAGCACCGCCGTGCCGCTGACGGTGATCATGACCAGGCCGTCACTGGCCAGGTAGGCGTAGTCGAAGTCAATGCCGATGAGCCCGTTGGCGCCCAGCTCCTGCGCTTCCGTTTGCAGGTTCAGCAGGGCTACCTGGCGTGTCTCACGGACCAGCTTCTCAAACTCGGGGTGGCGGCCCGCACCCTCACGCCGGATAAAGGCAGCAAAGTCGCGCAGTTCAATGGGAGCAATCGCGGCTTCGCCCGCCACTACGCCCAGATAGCGGGAGATGGCCTGGCCTTCGATGCTGCTGGTGGTGGTCATCAACATGGAATTGACCGGCATGCTTAGATGCTTCAAGCTAACACAGCGGGCGGGGTGGGTAAACCGACCGCGCGGGAGGAGTCATGACCAGGTTCGCGGTGCTGCTGTGTCTGCTGGCCTTTGTTGGCGCAGTTCCAGTGCTTCCGGCCCAGGACGCCAAGACGCCCGTGGACCGGGCGGCAGTGCGCTCGCCAAGGCGCTCGTTTGAGGGCTTCATCGAGGCTGTGCTGAACGAGCCGGTCCTGGACGAGGCCGAGCGCACCCGCCGCTTCGAGGCCTACTTTGACTTCGAAACCTGGGCCGCCGAGAAAGAGAAGACCGACGGCAAGCCCCTTGCTGCCGAAGAGCGGGCCCAGTTGAAGTCCGAGTGGCTCACCCTGTTCCGCAGCGCAGAGTTCCGCGAGACCTACAAGAAGCGCAACGTACGCGTCCTGGAGGAACCCGCCGCCGACTGGGACAACGGCCGCGCCGAGTTGCGCATTGCCATGACCAACTCCGCCACCGGCGAGGACGAGCATTTTCGCGTGCTGATGACACTGGACGCGCGGCAACTGCACTGGCGCTGGTACGCCATCCCGCCCGCACCCGTCGAGTCCCAGCCGGCGCCCGGCGA
This sequence comes from Planctomycetota bacterium, assembly GCA_020847415.1. Classification (GTDB taxonomy): domain Bacteria; phylum Planctomycetota; class UBA8742; order UBA2392; family UBA2392; genus JADLBZ01. The sequence goes on along the minus strand of JADLBZ010000103.1, from coordinate 9,728 downwards.
CACAGCCGCCGAACTCAAGCAGGTCGAGGCCGAACTTGCCGCCCTGCAGAAGCAGCAGGCCGAGCTGGAAGCTCGCTGCAAGCAACTCGAAGAGGAGCGCCAGGTGCTGCGCGCGCGCCTGGCCGAAGAACGCGGGGGCGAGGGCGACCGCGCCACCCCGCGCAAGGCAGCCCAGGCCTGCGGCAAGGCCGTGCAAGCCCGCGACTTTGAGGGCTTCCTGCGCTGCCACGCGGCTGCACGCCGGGCACCCGCCGACCGCAAAGCGGCCCAGGCGCGCTTCGAGCGGGACTCGGGGCGCATCCGCACCTGGACGGTGCAGGAGATCCGCGTGGACGCCAACGACGAGCGCCGGGCCACGGCGCAGGTGGAAGTCGAGTTTGCCGCCGAGGGCAATGCCCAGCCCGAAAAGCGCGTGCTGAACCTGAAGCTGCTTCGTGAAGGAGACGAATGGCTGCTGGACGAGGACCCGTAGCGCCCGAGCACACCGCCTGCGGTTTCGTGCTGGCCTGCACCAAGGGCGGAATCCGGCGCTATCTGCTGCTGCGTGCGGCCTCGCACGGCAACTGGGGCTTTCCCAAGGGCCACATGGACCCGGGGGAGACGCACCTGCAGACAGCCCGGCGCGAAACGGAAGAAGAGGCGGGCATTGCCGGCGTGCGCGTGGTGGACGGCTTTGGAGTCGTGGACCGCTACTCGGTGAACACGCCCAAGCGCGGGGCATACGTCAAGGAAGCCCGCTACTTCCTGGGCCTGGTGGACGAGTGCCGCCACACCCTGAGCGAAGAGCACAGCGAGGGCGGCTGGTTCACGCTTCAAGAAGCGCTGTCGCGGCTGACCTTTGACTTCTTGAAGCAGACCCTGCGCCAGGCCGACGAGCACCTGCGCAGGCTTGAATCGCAGGGCTGAACACGTTACCCGTCACTGCCGCCACCCCCGGCCGGGGCCTCCAGGGCCTTTGCCAAAGCCTCCAGCCAGGGCGAGAGCTTGTCCTTGCTGCGGCGCTGCAGCGACGAGAGCTTCTCCGGCGCGTCCTTCACTTTCTTCAGGAAATCGTCGTCCGCAATGACTGCCGCCACACGGTCCAGCTCCAGGCTGATGCGGCTGGCCGTGGCACCGTCCACCAGGGTCCTCAGGTGCTTCACGGCGCGGGCCAGAGCCGGGCGGTCATCCATGCGCACCAGGGCGTGCAGCAGTTCCTGCTGCAATTCCGATTGCTCGGTCGTGTTGCACTCGATTTCCCTGGCCAGCCGGTCCGCCACGGCCAAAGCCGCCTTGGCCCGGGCCTCGGCATCCCGGTTCAGGGCCGTGTCGGCAGCCAAGGCCGCGGCATGCAGCACCACGCGCCGGTCGCGGTTGTCGAGCGCGCTCACGAAGAAGTTCTGGGCCGCCTCGCTCTTGAAGCGCACGCCGCGCAGGACATTCTGGCGCGCCCCCACCAGGGCGTTGACCAGCTCGTCCACGGCGTCGCGGGCCAGCAAATCCTCCAGTTGCTTGACCTGCTCGTCTTCCACAGGGTTGATGCGCTGGCGCAGGGTGCGCGCCACGCCCTCCAGCGAGGTGCGCCGGGCAGCGGGCAGGTCCGTCTCCTTCAGGTACTTGTCCAGCCACTCCAGGGCACCCTGGTAATCCTCAAGGCCCTGGACCATGAAATGCAGGTAGGCCGCCGCCTCGCCGCCGCGCAGGCTCACGGGCATGCGCTTGGCTTCCAGGTCCGCGCAGGTCTGGTGCTCGCGCCGGGCGGCTTCCACGTACTCGTCGAACAGGCGGTTCTTGTCGCCGGTGAGGTTCGGGTCCTCGCGGCGCAGGTCAATCGCCTTGATGCCCCAGCACTCCGCCAGGAAGCGGTGCGCCCGGATGGCCGGCTGCGGGTCCAGCCCGGCCTCGGCGTCCTTCATGGCGGCTTCCATCCACTGGATGGCCTTGTCGGTCTGCTTTGCCATGCGCAGGGTGGCAGCGCCCAGGCCCCGGATGGCAGCCCGCCGATCGGTATCCAGCCCCGGCAGCGCCAGCAGGGTCTCGCACTTGGCCAGCAGCTTGTCGTCGCTGGTGGCACGCCCGTACAGGTCCAGCGCCTGGGTAATCTCCTCTGAGCCAAGGCTTGCGTCGGCCACCATGGGCTCAACCAGGGCCAAAGCTTCAGCGACCTGGGGCGGACGCACACCGAGATGCAGCTCGGCGCGCAGCATGCGGGCTATGAGAAAGTCCGGCCGCAGGGCCAGCGCCTTGTCGGTGGCTTCAATGGCGGCCTTGGGAGAAGTGCCCTGCACCGCGCGCAGGCGTGCGCTCTCGATCTCGCCCAGGTAATACCACGGATGCGCGTAGTCCGGCGCCATCGTGGCAGCCTCGCGCAGCAGCTTGGTGCCCTCCTGCATGTTGGTCTGGCCGGGCGGATACTGCACCAGCAACAGCGCGTAAAGCACCTTGAAGGTGGGGTACGAGGCCTCTTTGCCACGGCTGTACTGGTCAAACAGCTTGGAAAGCGTGCTGCCGAGGTCCAGGCGCTCCAGGTAGATCTGCAGCAGGCGGGCCATGGAGTCGGTGTAGGCGTGGCGTGCGTCGGCCTTGTCCGGGTTCTTGAGGCGGAAGAAGTCGTGCTCGCCTGCCGGGTCCAGCCGGGGGTTGATGCGCTTGATGAAGTCCGTGAAGTCGGCCGGAATGGCGTTCTTGTCGGCCTCGGCCGGCGCGGGTTCCTGCGCAGCAACAGGGCCGGCAAGCAGCATCAGCAGGGGCAGAACTAGCAGGGCTCGGGTCATGGGCATTCTCGGCAGTGGTCAGGCCTGCGCGGTCTCCAGCAGGTTGTAGCGGGCGTCGCGGCGGCAGGGGGTACGGCCCGCGTCGCGGATCAGCTTGCGCAGGCCTTCTTCCGACACCTGCTGCGGCGTGCGGCTGCCCGCGTCGTGGAAGATGCGCTCGTGCTCGTAGACGATCCCGTCCAGGTCGTCCACCCCGTGGCTCAGGGCAAGCTGGGCCAGCTTCAGACCCGCGCTGATCCAGTAACACTTCAGGTGCGGCACGTTGTCCAGCAGCAGGCGGCTGATGGCATAGACCTTCAGGTCGGTCAGGCCCGTGGCGCGCGGCAGATAGCCCAGGGCGTTGTTCTCCGGGTGATAAGCAAGCGGAATGAACACCTGGAAGCCACCGGTGCGGTCCTGCTGCTCGCGCACGCGCAGGATGTGGTCCACGCGCTCTTCGTCGGTCTCCACGTGGCCATACAGCATGGTGACCTGCGTCTTCAGGCCCATCTCGTGGGCAACGGCGTGGATCTCGAAGTACCGCGCGGCGTCAATCTTGTTGGGGCAGACCAGCTTGCGCACACGGGGGGCAAAGATCTCCGCGCCGCCGCCGGTCAGGCTGTCCAGCCCGGCCTCGTGCAGCTCGCGCATCACGGTGCGGGCGTCCTTGCGCGACAGGCGGCAGAACCAGTCCACTTCAACCGCCGTGAACCCTTTCAGCGAGGTTCCCGGCAGCTCGCGCCGCAGGGCCCGCAGCAGCTCCAGGTAATAGTCGTACTTCAGGCTGGGGTGCAGGCCGCCCACAATGTGCAGCTCCTGCACGCCCTGGTCACGGAAGGGGCGCGCCCACTCCACGATCTGTTCGACGGGTTTGGCGAAAGAGCCGGGCTCGCCGGGCTTGCGGTAGAAGCTGCAGAACTTGCAGGTGTCCCAGCACACGTTGCTGTAGTGCAGGTAGCGGTTCACAATGTAGGTCGTGCGGTCGCCGTGCATCCGCTCGCGCACCAGGTTGGCGGCGTAGCCCAGTCCCGCGATATCCTGGCTGCGGAACAGCCGCAGTCCGTCGTCGGCGCTGAGGCGCTGACCGGCCTCGGCCCTGGCAATGATGTCGGATATGTCGCTGTCGGTTGCCGGCAGGCTCATGGTCGCATCACCGCGCGAAGTGTAGCAGCGCGCCAAACCCGGGCCATAGGTTGTCGCTGGCCCGGGCGGCGGCTAGACTCAGGCCTCCCCGAATCCTCCCCGTGCGGGATCGCGCCGTGAAACGACTTGTTGCATTGTTGCTGCCTGCCCTGCTCGGCCTGTTGGCCGGCTGCGCTGAGTACAAGGAGTACACGTACAAGGAATTCCCCATCGCCCGCGAGCAGGCCTACGACGCCATCAAGGCGCTGATGGAGGAAGAAGGCTACGCCGTGGTGAAGCAGGACGAGAACTTCGTCAACGGGCTGCCCGAGGTGTACCTGGAGTCGGACTGGAACATGCGCCAGGCCGGCGGCTACATGCGGGGCACGGACCAGCGCCGCAAGGCCTATATCAAGATCACCACGGTTTACAGCGAGCGCCGGGGGCGCGAGTTCCAACCCCTGAACGAGGACCAGGGCAAGAAGCTCAAAGAGCTGGAGGGCGAAGACAAGAAGCGGGCCACCAGCGAGGCCGATCGCAAGAAAGCTGAACTGGACCAGACCCGCATCGGCATTGCCGTGCGCCTGGAGCGCATGGACAGCATTGACCGGCCCCTCAGCGACGACTGGATCTACGAGGGTCCGGACAACCACGCGGTGGCTGAACTGTTGGGGCGCTTTGAAGCGCATTTCAACGAAACCAAGCAGGGCGGCGCCATCGGGCCCTCTGCCCGCGGGGAGAAGGCCAAAGAAGAAGAACTCAGGGCAAAGAACCGATGAACGACGACAACCGCACTGCCAAGCCCCGCATCATCGTGGACTCCGACTGGAAAGAACAGGCGGCCCGCGAGAAAGAGCAGCTATCCGCCAAGTTTGATGAGCCCCGGAAAGTTGCCGCAGAGGCTCCCGCCCCCCAGCAGCCGCACGAGGCGGCCCAGGGCGGCGAGGACGTGCTGCCGGAGCCGGACTTCTTGAACCACTGCGCCTCGCTGGCGACGCAGGCCATGATTCTGCTGGGCGCGGTGCGTGACCCTTACTCGGGGGGCGTTACCTACGACCCCGTACACGCCCGCTTCCTGATAGACACCCTGACCATGCTGAAGGCCAAGACCAAGGGCAACCTGACCGCCCAAGAGGACAAGTCGCTGGACCAGCTCATTGGCGAGCTCAAGGTGGCCTGGCTGCAGATCACACAAGCCCACGCCAAGGCAGCCGAGAAGGCTGCCAAGAAGTGAAGCGCCTGCTGGTTGGGGCAGCGCTGCTGCTGGCCGCCTGCTCAGGCGGCAGCCCCGCCAATGACATTCCTCAGACGCCGCTGCACAACACACTTCAGGCTGCCGCCACAGCGGCGCCTGAGGCCGTGTTCGCCCCCGCCTCAGCCGCGGCCGGGATCGAGTTGCCTGTCGTGCAGGCCGATCACCTGCCCCTGGCCACCCTTGACCCGCAGGCTCCGTGGATGGCCCTGTGCGTGCGCCACGGCGCGGCCATGCGCGCCCGCGCCGGCGGCGACGCCGCGTGGCAGGAGTGCCCCGACGAGCAGTCCGTCACGAAGCTGCTCGACCGCCACGGCGAGATGGACTTCGACGCCGGTCATTCCACCTTGCAGATCGTTCTGGTCGTGGACGGGCGCGCCGCATGGGAGAACGTGCTGGCAGTGCTGGAGCTGCTGGCCGGGCAGCGCGTGCGGCGGGTGTATGCGCTGGCGGGCTGCAACAAAGGCACCTGCCTGCTGGACCTGAGCCTGCCGGTCGGGGAATCGCCGCCGCCTGGGCAGGTTGCCGCGCTGGATATCTCGGGCAGCGGCGAAGAACTGCGTGCAACCCTGGTGCTGGACGGCACGACCCGCGAGTTTGCGGGTGCCCGCACTCTCGCCGAAATCGCCGCGGCCGCTGCCGGGGCAAGCAGCGCCCCCGCACTCTTGCGGCTGCGCGTGCCGCGCACGGCGCCGGCGGCACTGTTCTTTGCTGCACTGGAAGCCGTGGCGCCAAGCCGCTTTGCCGCAGTCAGCGTGGCAGCCTGACACCTCTCGTTGCGTCGCATATCCCGCCTGCTAGAGTGCCGTCACGGGTGCTTTGCCCGCGAGGAGGGGGCCGGTGAAGATCGCGTTCCATGGGCAGCGCGGGTCCTATGCCGAGGCTGCCGCCGCCTGGATGTATGCGGGCGAAGACATTGCCACTGTGCCGGTGCAAACCGTGCAAGGAGTGCTGGACGCCCTGGGCGAGGGCACGGCCCAGTACGGCGTGATTCGCCTGGACACCCAGGGCGTGGGCGCCAGTGCCGGCGTGCTGGACCTCGTGCGGCACGTGAAGGTCCACCTGGTGCGCGAGACGCGCTTTCATGAGCGCTACAACCTGGCCGGGCCGCGCACCGCCAAGCGCCAGACGGTCAAGCGCATTTACGCCCACCCCACCATCCTGGCCTTATGCGGCAACTACCTCGGCCGCCAGCGCGACGTGGAGATCATCGCCCGCTACGACAGCGCCGAGATGCTGGCCGGCATCGCCCAGCGCAACAGCGCCGAAGAAGCCGTGGTGTGCGGCGACTTTGCAGCCTCCATCTATGGGCTGGCTGTGCTGCAGGCCGGCATCGAGAACACGGGCTCCGGCTCCACGCGGTTTGTTTCGCTGTCCACTGCCCGCGAAGTCCCCAAGGCGCCGGCTTCAGAGATCACGACCTCGGTGCTGTTCGAGCTGAAGCATGAGCCCGGCACGCTGATGGCCGCTCTTTCGGCGTTCAAGAACGCGAACATCAACCTCAACGTCGTCAGTTCCTGGCCCAGCGCCGACAACAAGTGGGACCGCCGCACCTATGTTGAGTTCACCGGCCGCTTCGACGATCCCGAAGTGCAGCAGGCCCTCAAGGACCTGCAGCAGCACACGAACTACGTCCAGCTACTGGGCAGCTACGATACCGTGGAACCCAGACTCTCGAGCCGTTGAGACCCGACATGACCAGCCTGCGCCTTTCCCGCCGCGTACAGCGTATCCAGCCTTCTGCCACGCTTGCCCTGACGGCCCGAGCCAAAGCACTCAAGGCCCAGGGGCAGGATGTGGTCGCCCTGACGGCTGGTGAGCCGGACTTTGAGACGCCGCTGCACGTGCGCGAGAGCGCCGTGGCCGAGCTCAAGAAGGGCGGCGTGGTCGGCCGCTACACGCCGGTGGCAGGCCTGCCGGACCTGCTGAAAGCCGTCGCCAACAAGTTCCAGCGGGACAATGGCCTGACCTACAAGCCCGAGCAGGTGCTGGTGTCCTGCGGCGCCAAGCACAGCATTTTCAACGCCATCGGGGCACTCGTGGACGACGGCGACGAGGTGATCGTCCCGGCCCCCTACTGGGTCAGCTACCCCGAGATGATCCGCTTCTTCGGCGGCACGCCCGTCATCGTGGACACCGCGGCCACCGGCTTTGTTCTGACCGCCGACGCCCTGCGCAAGGCCATTACGCCCCGTACGCGGGTGGTCATTGTTAACTCGCCCTGCAACCCCACCGGCGCCGTGTGGAGCGGCAAGGACCAGCAGGCCATCGCCGACGTGCTGAAGGGAACCGACATCGCCGTGATCTCGGACGAGATCTACGAGAAGCTGGTCTACGAGGGCAGCCACGTCGCGTTTGCCGCCCTCTCCCCCGACGCCTGCAGCCGCACCATCACGGTCAACGGCGTGGCCAAGGCCTATGCGATGACCGGCTGGCGCATTGGCTACGCGGCCGGCCCGCAAGCGGTGCTGGCAGCCATGAACGCACTGCAGAGCCACAGCACCAGCAACCCCACTACCGTGGCCCAGTTGGCGACGCTGACGGCCCTGGCCAAGGACCCTGAGGAACTGCCGCTCTGGCGCAAACAGTACCAGACGCGGCGCGACAACCTGGTAAAGGCCCTCAATGCCGCCCCGGGCCTCAAATGCGCCACGCCGGGCGGCGCGTTTTATGTGTTCCCGGATTGCCGCGCGTGGCTGGGCAAGCGACATGGCGACCTGCTGCTGAAGGACGACGCCACCCTGTGCGAGGCATTGCTCACCAAGGCGCTGGTGGGCGGTGTTCCGGGCAGCGAGTTCGGCGCGCCGGGCTTCCTGCGCTTTTCCTATGCGGCTTCAGATGCCGAGCTGGCCAAGGCCGCAGAGCGCATCCAGCGCTTCGGGCGCGAGCTTCAATAAGCGAGTCGCCCTTGGCTCGTTCCTCCACGGAAAGCAACTGCCCGGCTTGCGGCGTGAAGCCGCTCGTTGGCCGGCCCATGCAGCCGCGCGGGCCGGGCAGGGCGTTGAATAGGACTTCCTCAAGGGCTTGCCGGCAGTTGCCATCGTGCAAACTTTGGTGATGCCTTGATGATGCCGTGGAAAACGGCGCAAGTACCGCCAATGGCCCCACATGTGCCGCAGGTAAAGACCACGCCAAGAAACCTCGTTGACGCAGGCGGCTTGGTGCGGTACTTGAGTGTATCCCAAGCACGGAGCCACCATGGACGCCGCAACGCTGACCACGTTTTGCGCTGTGCGTGAGTTGAGCTTTGTTGAGCAAGGCGTCCGCGAGGGCGCCAAGGGTGCGTGGTTTGAGAATCGCCGCCGGCAGCGCACGTTCTTCAGCGACGACGAAATCACGCAGTTCGCAGCCCGCGTACACGAGCATCCCGTGCCTCGCCAGTGCGGCGTGGTCTCGTTCACCAGTTAGTCCCGAGTTTCCGAGGCGTGACGGCACGCTCGCCCATCAGGGCGGGCGTGTTCGTTTCTGCCTCCCTCGCTATCCTGTCGCGCCATGACGGACTCCCCGGCACCCCTGCATGCGGCGGCTTTGCCACGCACCCTGAAGCTGCCCAGCGCGGCCTGGGTGCTCTACGACACTGCCAATACGGTCTACGCGGCTGTCCTGACCTACTTGTTCGCCCCCTACCTTGGCGACCTGCTGGAGAGCCGCAGCGCCCAAGGTGTCGTCAACAGCGCGTCCATGGTGGCCGCCGGGCTTTGCGTGCCAGTGTTTGCCTCGCTGGCGGACCACACCGGCCGCGCGCGGCTGTATCTGGTCATCAGCACGCTGGCCTGCATCGGCGGCCTGGCTTGCTTTGGCCTGCAACCCGGGGGCTGGGGGGCCGGAATGCTGGCCCTGATCGCCTTCTTCGTGGCCAACTTCGGCTACAACGCGGCACTGGTCTTCTACAACAGCCTGCTGCCCAGCGTGGCCACCGAGGGGCAGCAGGGTCTGGTCTCCGGCCTTGGCGTCGGGCTGGGCTACATCGGCACCATGATCATCGTGGTGCTGCTGGATCTGCCCGAGAAGGTTGGCTACCCAGCCACGTTTGCCATCGCGGCGGGCATCTTCTTTGCGCTGGCGCTGCCATGCTTCCTGCTGGTGCGCGAACGCCGGGTGCAAAGCCGCGCGCCCTTCAGTTTCAAGCTGGTGCGGCAGCAGTTTTCCGCCCTGGCCGTTACGCTGCGGGGCCTGCCGCGCGACCGCGCCGTCATGTGGTTCCTGCTCGGCAACTTCTTCTGCGTGGATGTGCTGAACACCGCCATCCTGTTCTTTGGTGACTTCACCCGCAGCACGTTCTTTGTGAATACCGGGGCTGATGAGTGGCAGACCCGCAGCGGTCAGGCCCTGAAAGTGCTGGGCATGGGTATTGCCACACCGGGCGAGCTGCTCAAGGTGGCTGGCTTGGCCCTGAACTTCCTGGCGCTGCTGTTTGGCGTTTCGCTGGGCTTCCTCACCGACCGCTGGGGCTCGTTGCGCGTGTTGCGACTGTCTGCTGCCTTCCTGGCGCTTGGGCTGCTGGGTGCCGCGCTGTGGGCGGGGGGCAACCTGACCGCCTACCTGCTTTCGATTTGCGTGTTCGGCTCGCTGGGACTGGCGGGTATCTGGACTGCCGGGCGCAAGCTGCTGATAGAGCTGGC
>JADLBZ010000102.1 GCA_020847415.1 Planctomycetota bacterium | reverse complement strand
GCGCGGCCGGGACGGCCACGCCACGACTGCGCGCGACCGGGACGGCCACGCCACGACTGCGCGCGACTGAGATGGCCACGCCACGAACGGCAACGGCGGTTCGCCCCGGAGATGGGGGAGGACACACAGTTGCTGCTGTCTGGTCCTGCCGCCCGCCGCCGGAACTTCAAACACGCCGCAGATACACGTCAAAGCGTGTGCTCTCGCCCTCCAGCGTGTGCGACGGCTTGCCGCCCAGCCCAGCCGCCTTGCGCGGGCGCTTGACCACCACCCGGGGCGCCACCGCCAGCGCGCAAGCCAGCAACTCGGCCGCGTCGTCCTCTTCGCCCAGCAGCTCCTGCAGGTACTGCATCTCGCGGGCGCTGCGGGCGGTGCGTCCCCGGCGCGGGTACATGGGGTCCAGCAGCACCACGTCCGGGCCGGGCAGCCGCGGCAGCACCTCCCGGGCGTCGCCCAGGTGTACCCGTATGCGTGCCGCCGCCAGCGACGGAGCGCGGCGTAGTCCATCCTGCAACAAAGCCGCCACCACCGGGCTGCGCTCAATGGCATCCACGGTGCAGCCCAGCGCCGCCAGCGCCCAGGTATCACGGCCCAGGCCGGCTGTCGCGTCGGCCACGCGCGGCAGGGGCCGGTCCTTGCGCACCCCCACCGCCCGGGCCAGCAGCAGGCCGCGCCCGGCACGCTGACGCCCGGCAGCCGCCGGGTCATGGAAGTCCACGAACAGGGGGCCGGGCGCGCCGCGGCGCGTGTCGCGCAGTTGCAGGCGGCTGTCGGCGTGCTCCAGCACCAGGGGTGAGGCGGTGTCGCTTGCCAGGCCAAGCTGCAAGGCCAGCGCGTTGTCGGGCACAGCCACGCCGGTCATCCGCCCTCTCCCAGGGCGGCCCGCAGCTGGCGCACGGCGTCGGCGTACTCGGCTCGGCGAGTCGTGTCGGCGGCCAGGCGTTCGGCCTGCTCGTAGTCCTGCAAGGCCCCGCGCGGGTTGCCCAGGGCGTTGCGGCAGAAGCCGCGAAAGGCATAGACCTCGGCGGTGATGTAGTTCTCGGCCAGCAGGCTGGAGAACAGCGGCTCGGCTTCCTTGCAGCGCCCCAGCCGCATCAGGCAGTCCGCCGAGAAGTAGACGGCGTCCTGTCGCTGGGTGCCGGAGCTGCTCTCGCTGAGGGCGCGGAACAGGGCCAAGGCCTCGTCGTACTTGCCCGTGGCGTGCAGGGCGTGGGCCAGCCCTGTGCGCAGGGCGGCGTCGCCGGGCGCGTCAGCCAGCCCCTCTTCGTACCACTGGCGGGCTTTGTCATGCTCGCCGCGGCCGGCGGCCTCCTTGCCCGCAGCCAGCGCGGCCCGCGCGGCCCAGGCAAGCTGCTCCTGTTTCAGGTCGGCGGCGGGGGCAAACTCGGCGGCCTTGCGGTGGGCGTCGCGGGCCTCGGCGTTGCGGCCCAGCTTGGCCAGCACCTTGCCGCGCCAGGCCCAGGCCTTGCCGGAACGCGGGTCCAGCGCCAGTGCGGCGTCCAGCAGGTCAGCAGCGGCGGTGTTGTCGCCGCCGGCGGATGCCTCGCCTGCTTGCCGCACCAGCTCGTCAATGCGCGCCTGGTCCGGCGCCGGTTGGGGCGCATTGGCGGGGGGCGTGGTTTCGTTCGCCGGCACCGGGGCATTGCCTGCGCCGCCGCAACCAGCCAGCAGGACTGACGACGCCAAAGCAATGCACAGGAAGGGCCGCGGGATCATGGAAGGCGCGATTTCAGCATTTCAGCGCGCCCCGGCACAGGGGCGCCTTACGAAGCAACCGGGGAGCGCTCCCCGGCGGCGAGAAGTTGGCTGCTACCTACTTGTCGCACTCGATGGTGACCTTCGGCAGCGCTTTGCGCAGGGCATCCACGAAAGCCTGCGGCTGCCACTTGCCGTCGCCGCGCAACGACTCATGGCGATGAAGGGTTATCGTCTTGAGCTTGGGGCACCGGGCCAGGAACTTCGCGAAGTCACCGGCCTGCTCCGCGGGCAGATTCGTATCGGGCTTCGGCGACTGATGGATCAGGAACTCGGTAGCAATGAAGATCTCGATTTCTTCCAGCGCGCCCTCAATGGCCGGGTTCTCGTCCGCCCACACAGCCATGTTCTGGAAGCTGTCTGCCATCAGCACCCGCCCTTCGAGCTTCTCCATGACAACACGCGTGGCGCCAACACGGACTGTGACAACGCAGGCGTTTACGAAATCGGCGCTCCCGAGAGTTCCGGTCCATACCAGAGTCTTAGCCTGCCAGGCACCGAGCTGGTTGGCGTTCAGCAGGTTCACGATCTCCCTGGCATTCCTGCCCGGCACGGCCAGCTTGCTCAGCTTCATCCCGGCCAGGGTGCTGCAGAGTTCCTTGCTCCAGTCAGTCCCGCCAAGCAGATGCAACGTGTGCAGCGACTTCAGCTTGGCAATCTGGTGCATTGCTTCCAGCGAGACGGGCGTGTCCAGCGCCATCTCCTGCAGGCTGCCGGACTTGGCAAGCCCGACAAAACCAAGCTCGCCGGACTTGCAGTTCACCAGTTCCAGGCGCTTCAGTTGCTGAAACGTGCTCAGCTCCTTCAAGTCAGCGTCCTCCGCGTTGGTTACGGACAGAACCTGAGTTCCAGGAAACGCCGTCTTGAGCGCCGCCAACAGGCCTGCCGAACACCGGACTGTGCCGATCTCGACCTTCACGCCCTGGTCGGCAATCTGCTTCAAGGACTCGATCGAGAAGCCGTGGTCCGCCAGGTCAACGCCCAGCCACTTCAAGTACGGCAACGAGGCCTGTGGGAACGTGACGCCTGTTGGCCCGAAGTTGTTGCCGCGCAGGTCCAGCACCTTAAGTCCCTTGGCGGTGCCGATGATACCCAGCAGCTCCGGCGTTACTTCCTGCGGGCCCAGAACGCGAAGGCCTTCCATGCGCTCGAACTCCATCAGGGCCTTGAGGTAGTCGCCCTTCATATGGGTTTCCACATGGGTTGCGTCCGGCGGCAGCAGGTCAATCTCGCGCAGCGTCTCCACGGGATACCACTTCACCGCTACATCGGCGGGGCTGTCCTGGGCCTTGATCGTCTGGCCATCCAGCACAGCCGAGCCCTGGATCACCAGGGCCGCCAGCGCCAGGCCATACACCCATGACTTAGTCTTAAGCATGTCCGTCTCCAGTTGGTTTTCGTTCAGCCAGTTCCGTACTTCTTCCCACTGCTCATCGCGGGGCGCGCTCCCGGCGCGAAGCAGTACAACTCCCTGAATGTCGGTCAGTTTCGATGCCCCACAACGCAGCCCCGGCGCGCCGGTGCGCACCAGCGCCCAGCCGCGCACCAGCTCCAGGCCCTGTTCGTCCAGCCGCAATACGCTTGCGGCCGGGCTGCTGTAGGGCACGTCCTTCCCGGGGGTGTCCGCGGGCGGCTCGGATGGCCAGGTCAGCAATCCTGTAGAAACGCCGATGGCCAGCACCACGGTGGCAGCGACGGCAAGTTCCAGCGGGTAGCGCAACCAGGGGCGCAGGCGCCGCGGGGCGGCGGCCCGGTTGCCGCCCGCCAGCCGCGCCAGAATCTCCGCGGTCTGGTCAGGCGGGCCACGGCGGTGTACCGCCTCGGCCACGGCGGACTCCCAGAAGCGTTGCTCGTTAGAGGTCATGGCTTGCTCCCAGCCGGCGCATCACGCACTCGCGCAGTTTGTCGCGAAGGCGCTCCAGCAGTGTCTTCACGCCGGCCTCTTTCATGTCCAGGCGTCGTGCCATCTCGGCGCGGTCCAGTTCCAGCTCGTAGCGCAGGCGCAGGGCCTCGCGGGAGCGGTCGGTCAAATCGCCCATGCACTCGCGCAGCAGCAGCACTCGCTCGTCACCGTCGGCTTGCTCGCTGAATTCGCCCCAGTGCGCGTCCGCGTCGTCCAGGTTCGGAACCAGGGCCGCGCGGCCACGCTTGCGGATGCCCGACACAAACAGGTTCTTGGCCACACGGCGCAGCCAGGCTGCGGTCTCGCGCGGGCCCAGGTAGCGGAACTCGCCGCGCAACACGGCCAGAAACGTCTCCTGGGTCAGGTCGTCGGCCTCGTTGGCCTCGCACCCAAGGGCAACCAGGAAGCGCCAGACATCGCGCTGGTGCGCCTGGATGATCTCGGCGTGTGTGGGCGTCGCTTGGTCCATGATGGCGATCATCAACCCAAGAGCGCGCGAGGCGCGCCAAGGTCTTCAGGATTCTCGCATTTTTCCGGCAGACGGGCGCAGAAGCGGCTCTTTCGGTTGCCTGTCCGGCGGCGTGTCCGTAGAATCGCAAAAGTATCAAACGACCCGCCCATGACCGAGACCGCCCCAACCAAGTCCCTGCCGCGCCTGGCCGAGCTCGCCGAGAGCCTGGCTCGTGCCGCGCGCCTGGAGGCCGCCAAGGAGCTGCCCGAGAACGAGCCGGGCTCGGCCGAGTTCCGCACTCGGCTGGACACCGAGTACTGGCGCCTGGTCAACGAGGCCGCCGAGAAGCTGGTCCGCGACGAGCTGCCCAAGGACTACGACATCCCCGGCGACCTGCGCCTGCTGATCAACTTCGCCCTGTTTGCGCACCCGCGGCTGGACGCGATCAGCCGCCGCGTGCAAGCCTGGCCGCGCGGCCGGCAAGGCGAGTTTGACGTGGTGCTGGTGACCGACGGGCTGGCTGCAGCCTATCGTGACGCCCTGCGCCTGGAGGTGCTGGCCAAGCTGCGCGCCAAACAAGACGCCGTGCAGCGTGAGATCAAGGACTGGCCCGAGTTTCACCTCGAGCGCGTCAAGTTCCGGGATCGCCAGGTCGCTGAAGCCCTGGGCGACACGCCCTTTGGCCAGCACGTGCTGCGGCTGTACAGCGAGATGGACGAGAAGCTCGAGCAGTACAAGCGCCTGGAGCGCCGCAACCAGACCGAGGGCTTCCAGACGCCGGACGAGCGCAAGGTGTGGATTACCATCAAGCAGTACATGGACACCCGCGTCGCGGCCATTGAGCAGGTGCTGGGCCCGCTGGCCAAGCAGGCCAAGGGCGCCAAGGAGCAACTGGCCCGCCTGGCCGGCGAAGTCAACGACGCCCACGCCGAGGTGCGCAACCTGGAGCGCGAGATCCGCGACCTGGAGGGGCTGATTGCCCAGCAGGCTGCCCTGGGTGAACGGGGCGAGCGCCTGAACACCAAGCCGCGCCAGGACGCCGACAAGGCCCGCGCCGCCATGGCCCGCGCCAACGAGCGCATCCGGGCCGCCGACAAGGCCCAGGCAGACCTGAAGCAGCAGCACCGCGTGGCCCTGGCCGCCGACCGCGTGACCGCCGCCGCCGAGGCCGTGGGCGAAAGCCTGACCCACCTCATGGACCTGCACCAGGAACGCCGCGACGTGGCCAGCCAGATCCTGGACGAAGAAAACACCGTGCACCAGATTACGCCCACCGACGTCAAGGCCGCCCTGCTGGCCGAGCTGGGCAACGTGCGCGGCCTGCTGCGCCTGGGCTCGCGCTACGCCAAGGTGGCCGAATGCGCGGTGCCGGTCAACGAGGGCGAGACCCTGCTGGACCCCCCCGCCGTGCTGGATGCGCTTTCCGAGATTGAGGAGTACGACCCGCGGTTGTTCATCAACCCCTCAGTCAAGCGCTTCGGGCGGCCCCAGGTGTTCCTGGCCCCCGGCGTGGGCGACGGCGTGTACGACGGCGAGCGCAACCGGCTGGTCATTCCGCAGCGCACGCTGAAGGGGGCCCTCGCCAGCGTGGCCAACGCCGTGGTGCTGTACCGGCTTGATGTGGACGCCGCCCACAACGAGCGCCGGCTGTTCAACAGCTACAAGGAAGAGATCAAAGACAACCAGAAGATCCGCAGCAACCTGAAGCTGCGCATGAACCTGATCAACGAATACCTGCTGTGGATCACCAAGGAGTCGCGCGGCAACGGCGTGCTGCCCCGCGAGGTGCGCGAGTGGTTTGAGTGGCAGATCGCGCCCGGCAAGGCCGACCCCCAGGTGCCCCGCGAGTTCCTGGGCCTCACCATCCGCCAGCTCAAGCAGAAGCTCGAGGAGCTGGAGCGCCAGCCCCTTTCGGCTGACCGCGAGTACCGCCAGGGCATACTGCTCTGGCTGCTGGACCCCGAGAACGAGGCCAACCTGCGCGAGCAGGTGCTGCCCCGGGTGGAGAAGGCTGCCAAGCTGGATGCCACAACGTACCGGTATCTGTACTCGGCAGCGACCCTGCACAAGAAGCTGCGCTCGTACAGCCGCGCCATTGAGCTGTTCAGCCAGTACGCCCGCGACGCCCGCCAGAGCTGGTGGACGAAGAAGGCTGTGGAACTGTGCAGCCAGTGCCGGTAGGGCCCACCCGGGCCATTGTTCGTCGCTGTTTCAAGTGGACTTGGCCGGGGCGCTCTGTTGGGAACGCCGGCCTCCGGACCGGCACGCTGCACTGCGCCAATCAGCAGATTGGCGTTCCCAAACGGCGCAATAAGCGCCGCGATGCCGTTGGTGGCGTGGGCGTCAGCGCCCTCAGGGCCGCCTTGCTGCCTGAGCAGCCTCGAACTTACAGCCTCTCTGCGCCGTAGTGCGGCTGAAGGGCCTTGGGGATGCGCACTTCGCCGTCGGCGGTCTGGTTGTTTTCCAGCAGGGCAATCATGGTGCGCGGGGTGGCCAGGCCGCTGCCGTTGAGTGTGTGGGCCAGGCGGGTGCGCTTTTCCTTGTCGCGCACGCGGATCTTGGCGCGGCGCGCCTGGAAGTCCGTGAACACGCTGCACGAGCTGGCCTCGAGGTACTTGCCCACGCCGGCGGCCCAGACCTCCAGGTCGTAGCAGCGGGCGGCGCCAAAGCCGATGTCGCCGGTGCAAAGCTCCAGGCGCCGGTACGGGATCTCCAGCAGTTCCAGGCAGCGCTCGGCGCATCGGGTCAGGGTCTCGTGCTCCTGCTCGCTCTGCTCGGGCGTGGTCACCACCATCAGCTCCACCTTGCTGAACTGGTGCACGCGCAGGATGCCGCGGGTGTCCTTGCCGGCGGCGCCGGCCTCGCGCCGGAAGCAGGGCGTGAAGGCGCAATACCGCACGGGGGTCTGCTCGTCGGGCAGGATGCTGTCGGCATGCACGCTGGTCAGCGGCACTTCGGCGGTGGGGATCAGGTACAGCCCGTCGCGCTCGTCGGTGCGGTACATCTCTTCGTGGAACTTGGGCAACTGGCCGCTGTTCTGCAGGGTCTCCTGCCGCACCATGAAGGGCGTCCAGCACTCGGTGTAGCCGTGCTCGCGGGTGTGCAGGTCCAGAAAGAAGTTCACCAGGGCGCGTTCCAGTCGCGCCAGCTTGCCCCGAAAGAACGGAAAGCCGCTGCCGCTGATGCGGCCGCCGATTTCCATGTCAAAGCCCTTGCCGGCCACGAGGTCCCAGTGGGCCTTGGGCGTGAAGGCAAAGGCGGGCTTCTGCCCCCACTCCTTGCGCACGATGTTGTCGGCCTCGGTCTTGCCGAGCGGCGTGTGGCGGCTGGGGAGGTTGGGCACGAACAGCAGCTTCTGCTCGATCTGGTTCAGCACGGCGTCGGCGCGGCGGGCCATTTCCTGCACGTCGGCCGACAGCGCGCCCAGGCGCGCCTTGGCCTGGTCGGGATCGGCCGGGGTTTCGCCGAGAAGTTCGGTCAGCTCCTGGGGTGCCGGGACGGCAGGGTTCTTCTTGCGGGCGCCCATCCAGGGGCCAAAGGCCTTGTTGGCGCGGTTGAGGGCGGCCTGGCGTTCTTCTTCGCGGGTCTTCAGGTCGCGCCACTGGGCATCGAGTTGCAGCACCTCGTCAATCACCGCGGTGTCCACGTTGCGGGCGGCAAGGCCGCGCTTGACGTCGGCGGTCTGCTCACGGATCAGCTTGATGTCCAGCATGTTGCGACCTTTGTGAGGGGCCTTGGGCGACGTCCTGTTTATCCCAAAGTCGCGTCGCTTCAAAGGGCGCGCTGCCGCCGCTTGCCGCCGCCGCCGATTGCACACCAAACGGCGAAGCACCTACTCCTTGCGGTACAGCTCCTGCAGGAGCAGCTCACCCGCCTTCAGCAGCGACTGGTTCACGCTGCTGGCAGCCAGGGGCAGCAGGTTGGCGCGGGTCTCTTTGCGGTACTTCTCGATCTCTTCCTTCGAGCGGCCCGAGGCGCGCAGGCTGCGCAAGTTGTGCACGCGGTCGCAGAGCTTCACGGCTTTCACCCAGGCCGGGGCACCCCGCAGGCCCTCATAGTAGCGCTGCAGGCCAAGCTCCTTAGGCGTGCCGTCGCGCTTGAACATCTTGGTCAGCAGCACCACGGCCCCGGCAGCCTCGTCGCCGAACTGCTCGGCAAGCTGCTGGGGCGTGGTCTTCATGTCGTCTTCCAGTACGTCGTGCAGCAGCGCCGCCAGCACCTCGACACGCTCGCGCATCTTCACTTCTTCCACGGCAATCAGCGCCACAGCCAAGGGATGCCGGGCGTAGGGGACGCCCTCCTCGCGCTTCTGGCCGGCGTGGGCGCGGTACATCACCTCCAGGGCGCGGATCACATCGCGGTGGCTGGCGGGGTTGAGCTGCTTCAGCAGGCGCTGCTCCAGCTCGTCGCAGCCCTCGGGGCGGCCCACCTTGACCGCCGCCACCACGGGCGAAGTGTCGCGCTTGCCCTGGTCGGACTTGTGCCGCCCCTGCATCACCCGGCGCAGGTCCTCCAGGCTGATTTCCTTCTCCACCATCAGCACCAGCATGTGGAACAGCAGGTCGCACAGTTCGCCGGCAAGGGCCTGCTTGTCTTCGCCCTTGGCGGCAATCACCGTCTCGGTGCACTCCTCGCCCAGCTTCTTCAGGATCTTGTCCAGGCCCTTGGTGAACAGGTACGTGCTGTAGCTGCCCTCGGGCAGCATCTGGCGCCGCGACTGCAGCAGCGTGCGCACCTCTTCGAGCAGGTCGCCGAACCGCGCACCCCAGCCGGGCGCCGCGGCTGTCTGGCCGGCCTGGGCCACCAGCTCCGGCACGCGGTGGATGGTGCTGAAGAAGCAGGCTTTCTCACCGGTGTGGCAGGCCGGGCCTTCCGGCAACACGCGCGCCACCAGCGCGTCGCCGTCGCAGTCCAGCTTCAGCTCCGCCACGCGCATCAGGTTGCCGCTGGTCTCGCCCTTCACCCAGAGCTGCTTGCGGCTGCGCGAGTAAAAGGTGATCAGGCCGGTCTCCATGGTGTGCTTGAAGGACTCGGCGTTCATGTAGGCCAGGGTCAGCACTTCGCCGGTGCGCGCGTCCTGCAGCACGCAGGGCAGCAGCCCGGCGGCGTCCCACTTGATGCCCTGGGCGGGCGCTCTTTCCGTGAACTCACTCATGGGCCGGCCTCCACAGGGCGCACCAGGATGCCACGGCTGCGCAAGTACTCTTTGGCTTCACGCACGGTGTGCTTGCCGAAGTGAAAGATGCCGGCCGCCAGCACGGCGGACGCCCCGGCCTCAAGCCCCTGCGCCATGTGCTCCAGTGTACCCACGCCGCCCGAGGCAATCACCGGCACGTTCACGGCGCTGGTGACGGCGCGGGTAAGCTCCAGGTCATAGCCCGTGCCGGCACCATCCTGGTCCATGCTGGTCAGCAGCACTTCGCCGGCGCCCGATGCCACGCCGCGGCGGATCCACTCCAGCGTGTCCAGCCCGGTATCCTCGCGCCCGCCCCGCACGAACACATTCCAGCCGCCTGCCCTGCGGCGGGCATCCACGGCCAGCACCACGGCCTGCGCGCCGAAGCGCCGGGCACAGGCGCTGATCAGGCCGGGGTCGCGCACGGCGGCGCTGTTCATGGCTACCTTGTCGGCGCCCGCGCGCAGCATGGCCTCAAAGTCCGCCACCGTGCGCACACCGCCGCCGATGGTGAACGGGATGCTCAGGCGCAACGCACACTGGCGGGCAATCTCCACCATGGTGGCGCGGCCCTCGTGGGTGGCCGTGATGTCCAGGAAGACCAGCTCGTCGGCCTGCTCGGCGTCGTAGCGGGCGGCGCACTCGATGGGGTCGCCCGCGTCACGCAGGCCCACGAACTGCACGCCCTTGACGACGCGACCGTCCTTGACGTCGAGACACGGGATGACGCGCCGGGCCAGCACTACTTGCGGTCCTTCAGGCCGGTGGCGGCAATCTCCAGGGCCTGTTTCAGGGTGAACTTGCCCAGCAACAGCGGCTTGCCCACCACCACGCCCGCCACGCCCGATGCCGCGGCACAGCCGCGCACGTGGGCCAGGTTGGCAATGCCGCCGGCCACGATGACCTCCGCGCCCAGGGCACCGATGCGCGAGGCAGTCACCAGCGAAGGGCCGGCCTCGGAGGCGTCGGCATTCACGTCCTGGTAGATGAGGCGCTTCACCCCGGCCTGCACCAGCAACTTGGCCACTTCTTCGGCGCGGGCCTTGGGGTCGGCAATCCAGCCCTGGTGCGGGACTTGCCCGTCGCGCACGCTCAACGACACCACCACGGCGTCGCCGTGCGCTGCCACGGCTGCCTTGACCAGCTCCGGCTCGCGCATGGCGGCATCGCCCAGCACGACACGCTTCACGCCCAGGGCCAGCACCATCTTCAGGCTGGTCAGGTCGCGCACGCCGCCCGCGAACTGCACGGGCGCGGAGACCGCCTTGGTGAGATTGCCGATTACTTCCAGGTTGCGCTCGGCCCCTGCCACCACGCTGCCCGAGTGCTCCGCGGCACCCACCAGGAAGGGCCCGTCCAGGTTGTAGATGTGCAGCGCGCCCGCCCCCTGGGCCACCAGGTCGGCGGCCAGTTGCACGGCATCGGCGCGCGTGGCGCGGGTGCCCATGCCCACAGATTCGTAGCGCAGTGCCGCGCCGGCGCGCAGCTCGAGTGCCGGATAGACCGTGAAGTCGGGCATTCAGGTTCCTTGCTGGGCCTGCTGCAGGGCCTCTCTTAGCGTAAAACGGCGCTCGTATAAAGCCTTGCCGATAATCAACCCGTCCACACCGGCGCCGCAGGGTGCGGCTGCCTGCACATGCGCGAGAGTGCCGACGCCGCCCGAGGCAATCACGCCCGCACCCAGGGCCGCCAGTGCGCGCGTGCCGTCAAGGTCCGGCCCCACCAGCATGCCGTCACGGGCGATGTCCGTGTAGACAAAGCGCCGCACTCCCGCATGGATCATGCGCCTGGCCAGCTCGGCCGAGCTCACGCTGCTGGTCTCGACCCAGCCTTCCACCGCCACCATGCCCCCGCGCGAATCAATGCCCACGCAGAGTTGATCGCCCAGGCGGCCTGCCGCTGCCTGCACCAGGGCCGGGTTGCGCAGGGCCACGGTGCCCAGGATGACACGCCGGGCACCGGCGTTCAGGGCACGGTCCATGTCGGCCTCGCTGCGCAGGCCGCCCCCGAACTGGACGGGCAGCTTCACGGCTGCGCAGATGGCCCGCAGCACTTCCAGGTTCGGCGAGGCATCGCCAAAGGCGCCGTCCAGGTTCACCACGTGTAACCACGCGGCGCCCGACGCCGCAAAGTCCGCCGCCACAGCCACCGGGTCGTCACTGTAGGTGGTCTGCAGGTCCGCACGGCCCTGTTGCAGGCGCACCGCCTTGCCTGCACGAAGGTCAATGGCCGGGTAGATGGTAAACGCCATGCCGCGAACATGCCGCGCGATGCCCGCTTTGGGAACCGGGCGACCGGTAATTTGCGTGGCGCGGGCAACGCCGGCCCCGCTGCGCAAACCGGCAGGTGGCTGCTACAATCGCGCCGATGGAGCCGGACTCCAAAGACGCCTTTCGCCCCGTAGACGAGCGCACCCTGCTGGAGGTGGGCTCGGACTCCCAGAGCCACCACAACCCGGAGGCGGCGATTCCCCCGGGCGCCAGGCGCTTCGGGCAGGTTGCCGTACTGGCTGAACTGGGCGCGGGCGGCATGGGCAAGGTGTTCAAGGGCCGGCACCTGGGCCTGGATGTGCCCGTGGCGGTCAAGGTGATGGGCCCGCAGATTGCGGGCGACCCCCACGCGCGCCAGCGCTTTCTGCGCGAGGCACGCACGGCGGCCCGGCTGGACCACCCCAACGTCATCCGCGTGCTGGACGTGGCCGAACAGGACGGCGTGCCGTACATCGTGATGGAGTTCGTGGACGGCACCGACCTGGCGGCCCTGCTGAAGAAGCACGGGCCCCTGAACGGAATGGCCGCGCTGCGCGCGGTGGCGCAGGTGGCCGACGGCCTGGCCCACGCGCACGCCCTGGGCATCGTGCACCGCGACATCAAGCCCCACAACATGTTCGCGGCGCGCGACGGGCGCGTGAAGCTGGGCGACTTCGGCCTGGCCCGCGCCGTGGAACAGACCACCGAGCTGACCATGCCCGGCGCTGCCATCGGCACCGCGCACTACATGAGCCCCGAGCAGAGCCAGGGTCGCGACGTGGACCAGCGCAGCGACGTCTACAGCCTGGGCATCGCCGCGTACCACCTGCTGGCGGGCGTGCCGCCCTATTCCGGCACCACGCCGGTCAGCATTGCCGTGCAGCACGTGAACAGCGATGTGCCCTACGAGCGCGAGAAGTTCGGGCACCTGCCCGATGCCGCCGTGTACCTGCTGATCAGCATGACCGCGCGCGACCCGGCACGCCGGCCCACGGCCCGCGAAGTACACGACCGGCTCTGCCAGTTGCTGGGCCAGGCCACGGGCAACGCCTCCAGCCGGCTTGCGTCTTTGGACGAGCTGGTGCCCCAGGGTAGCGCGTCGCAGTACATCCCGTTCACGCCCGCGGGCACGCCTGCCCCGCCGCCGTTTCCGCTCAGCACACCGGGCCTGCCGGCTGCCCCGCCGCAGACGTTCGTGCCGCCCCCGCCGCAGCAGAGCTTCGCGCCGCCGCCCCAGTGGCAGCCGCAGCCCATGCACTCGTTTCAGGCCGGGCCCGGCCCGGCCCCCCAGCCGCACAAAGGCAGCAACATGCTGCTGTGGGTGGCACTGGCGGTGACGGGCCTCTTGGTGCTGCTGGCGATCATCGGCTTTGCGGCCGCCGGGGCGTAGCGCACCCCGCGCGGTGCTTCGCCAAGCTCACGTTCGTCGAGGCTTACGCCGTCAGACGGCGCGTACCGTCGGGCTTGCGCAGGCGCTTGCTGGGGGCCTTGCCCTGCTGCAGCTCGCGGCCCTCAGACTCAGTCAGGTAGTCCAGCCGGTCGCTGTCGGCTGCCGCGGCGTCGGCCGGCGGCTGGTGGCCCACGGCGGCCAGCAGGGCCTTGGCCTGCTCCACAGCCGGGTC
>JADLBZ010000101.1 GCA_020847415.1 Planctomycetota bacterium | reverse complement strand
GCGCACGGACAGCAGGGGGCCGGTTATGTCCAAGATAGCCGTGGCAGATTTGCGCAAGATGGCTGCCAGTTGTGTTGCCGACATGGGCGACATCTTCTGGGACTGGGAGTGCTATTCCGGCGCCAAAGATGGGTACGCGGACCCATCTACAGTGGCACGGGCAGCGGTCTTGCAGACGCTGATCGGCTTAGCCGAGCGGCTTGGTGTAGTGGTCAAGCAGTAGAGATCGCGCGAGTTGGCTTTCGCTCCGGCGGCTGGCTTTTGGCGTTCGGTCGTGTACACGCGGGGTGCGCGAATACACACTCGGCACCCACCATGACGCCCCTGCCTTCATCCTGGTTCAAGCCGCCTGACGCCCCGTTGCAGGCGCCGTGGCCCCTGGTCATGGGCATCGTCAACGTCACGCCCGACAGTTTTAGCGACGGTGGTCGCTACGACGCCCCGGAGCAGGCGTTGCAACACGCATCAAAACTCGCCCAGGACGGAGCCGACATTCTGGACATCGGCGGCGAGAGCACCCGCTCCGGCGCCGCTGCCGTCTCCGCCGCCGACGAAATCGCCCGCACCGTTCCCGTCATTCGCGCCCTGCGCGAGCGCGGCGTGCAACTTCCCATCAGCATTGACACCAGCAAGGCAGCCGTGGCGGAGGCCGCCCTCGCTGCCGGGGCGAACATCGTCAACGATGTCACGGCCGGCGAGGGTGACCCGGCCATGCTGCCCCTGTGCGCAAGGGCCGGGTGCGTGGTTGTGCTCATGCACATGCGGGGCACCCCGCGCACCATGCAGCAGCAGACGCACTACGGCGACGTGGTGGCCGAGGTGCGCGACTACCTGGCCTCGCGGCTCGCCGCGGCGGTTGCGGCAGGCTGTGCTCGGCGGGCGCTTATGATAGACCCCGGTTTCGGCTTTGGTAAACTCCCCGAGCACAACTGCCGCCTGGTGCGCGAGCTGCCGGTGCTGGCGGCGTTGCAAGTGCCGGTGCTGCTTGGGGTTTCGCGCAAGTCCACGCTCGGGCAACTGACTGGCCGCCCGGTGGAGGACCGCGAGCCCGAGAGCCTGGCGGCGGCGCTGGTGGGGGCCCTGAAGGGTGCCGCGGTGCTGCGCGCCCACGAGCCGGGGCCGCTGAAGCGGGCCGTTGCTGTGCTGCGGGCCATGTTCTAGCAGGACGGAGTCGCGATGAACGAGTACATCGTCTACGCCGTCGAGATCCTGCTGATCTACTTGTTCCTGCTGGTCGTCTACAACTTCGTGCGCGGCAGCAGCGGCGACAGCGCCCTGCGCGGCGTGGCCATCCTCTTCACCATTCTGCTCATCGCGATCTACCTGGTGGCCGACAGCCTGGGCCTGTACCGCATCGAGCTGTTGCTCGAAAAGGTGGTGGACTACCTCTTCCTGGGCGTGATCGTCGTCTTTCAGCCGGAGCTGCGCCGCGGCCTGACGCGCCTGGGCCAGAACCCCTGGCTGAACCGCCTGGTGACGCGGCGCGACGACATGATCCCGCGCATTGCCCAGGCCGTGTTCCGGCTGGCGCGCGCCAAGACCGGCGCGCTGATGGCTGTGGAACGTGGCGTGGGCCTGCGCAACTATGTGGAGCGAGGCATCGAGCTGGACGCGCGCTTCAGCGCTGAGCTGGTGGACAGCATCTTCTATCCCGGCAACCCCCTGCACGACGGAGCCATCATCATGCGCGGCGGCCGCGTGGTGGCGGCGGGCTGCCTGTTCCCGCTGACCGAGAACCCGGACCTGGGCAAGCGCATGGGCACGCGCCACCGGGCCGGCATCGGGCTGTCGGAAGAGACGGACGCGCTGGTCATTGTGGTCAGCGAGGAGACGGGCCGCGTTTCCGTGGCCCAGCGAGGGCAACTGGAAACGGACCTTTCGCGCGAGCGCCTGGAGCAGGTGCTGCGGGCTGCCATAGGCGGTACTACGGGCGCGGCGGCAGCGGAAAGCGCCGCCCAGGCGAACGCATGAGCGGATCAGGCTCGACCACCCTCAGCGGCGTGAAGCCGCAGAACACCAGTGTCCGGCGCGAAGGGCGCGGGCCGGCGGCCTTCCTTGGCGGCAGCGTGCCCCTGCACGTGGTGATCCTGGCGCTGGCCCTGCTGATCTGGTGGATCGCGCGCAACATGGTGCAGGTAACGCGCCCGCTCAAAGACGCCGCCACCGTGCGCTTCCAGATTGAAGACGGCCTGCAAGGCCAGTGGCGCATCCTGCCGCCGGAGTCCATGCCCGTGGGCATTGACGTTTCCGGCCCCACCCGGGAGATCAACGAGTTCGCCGCCGAGCTGAGCTCGAACCGCAACCGCTTCGGTTATCGCTATGTCATCACGGCGGCGGATCTCGAGAACGCCCGCGTCAACGAGCGCCACCAGGTCCAGCTCACCATTGACATGAAGCGCCTCGAGGTGGACGCCGAGGGCGGCCTTCCCGCCGAGCTGACCGTTCAGCCGCTGGGCGAGCGCCTCTTCCAGGTCACGCTGGAGCGCTTTGTGTCGCGGATGGCGACGGTGGACTTGACCGGCATCGGCGGCCGCCTTCCCGGCTACGAGTACTCGGCGCGCACCGAGGCCGGCTTTGAGCTGGAGGTGTTCGGGCCGGCGGGCCAGCTTGATGCCGTTACCGGACCGGGCGGCCGGGCCGTGTTGCGCGTGGCCAATGTGGACGTGGCCCAGTTGCTGGAGACCAAGGCCAAGGTGGAGGGCAAGGAAGTAGAGAGCATCCTGAAGCAGGGCCTGGCTGTCGTGAACCTGCAGCTTGTGCCCGTGGAAGGGCTGCAGCCGCGCCTTCGCGCCAGCGGCAAGATCGTGGCGGAAGCGCCGGTGGAGATTTCGTTCACCGAGCTGCAGAGCTACGTGCCGGTGTCGGCGGAGTTTCCCGTGGGTGTGGTGCTGCCCAACTGGCTGCTGCAGAAGGGTGCCCGCGTGCAGGGCCTGGCTCGCACCGTTCCCGTGGAGATGAAAGTGCTGGCCTCGCAGCGCGAGGCGTTTGTGACGGCCAACCTGCGGGTGCAGATTGACCTGTCGGCCGTGCGCGAATCCGACGTGCAGATCGAAGGCCCGGCGGACGGCGGCCCCGGCCCGCGCCGGCTGAAACTCTCGAACCTGTACTACTCGCTGGAGATCAACGCCAACAAGTTGACCCACCGGTTTGACAACCCCAACGTCACGGCAGAGCGCTATCTGCCCGTGGAGGTCGAGATTGTCTGGACTGAGTAGGCTTGCGCTTCTGTGGCTGCTCCTGCCCGCCGCGCTGGCGGCCCAGGGGCTGCCTGACGTCGGCCGCCTGGAAGTAGAGGACGCGCGGCTGGTGCTGCTGGACGGCGACGGCAAACGGCTGGGCGTGCTGGAGGGCAAGAAGGCACGCAAGGGCGCCGACGGCGTGGTGGTCGTCAGCACGGCGGTCCTTACCGTGACGCGGGGCAGCCAGCAGTTCCGGCTGGCGTGCCCGGATTTCCGCTACAACCCCGGTGCCGGTGTTTTTGACGTGCCCGCCGGGGCCACCGTGGAACTGCCCGACGGCGGCCGTGTGGAGGCCCCGCCCGGCAAGGGCGAAATCACTTACGGCAACGAAGTCAACTTGCGACTCACCTGCAAGGGCAGCGCCACCCTGCGCTCCGGCAGCGAGGCCGAGCCGCTGGTGCAGGCCGCGGTGGTAGACCCCGTGGTGCAGGCCCATCTGGTGCCGCCTGTTCAGGGCGAAGGCCTGACGCTGAAGCTGCTTTCCGTGGCGGGCACCCGGGGCGGAGAGCTGGGCGTGCGGTTGTCGTCGGTGCCGTCCGCTGAGCCCGGAGAAGCCGGCCCCGGCGTGGTGCGCATGAACTGCTTTGGCGATGTGCGCCTGGAGCTGACCGAGAACGGCGACCGGGCCTCTTTGCTGCTGC
>JADLBZ010000100.1 GCA_020847415.1 Planctomycetota bacterium | reverse complement strand
CGTGCCGCGCGGGCTTTGCCCAAGATCAGTGCGGCGCGCGTGGCTGTGCTGCGCCAGATCGCCAAGCTGGCGGCGGTCCTGGACACGCGGGCGGCGTTTCTCCACGACCGCGCGCACGCCGTGGTCGCGGACACCCTGTTCGCCATGGACGAAGCGTTTGAGCAGGTGGGTTTTGGCTCGTGGATGCCCTTTCGGTATCCGGACCAGTGGTTGCTCTTCACCGGGTTGCTCAGCCGCGTGCTGGCGGCCAACGGGTTAATCGGCGCGAAGAACGCCGCGGTGTATCGCCGGCTGCTGGAAGAAACGCCGCCGGTGGAGCGGGCGGAAGCAGAGGCGGAGCCGCCGAAGGGGATCGCGCAGTGCCACGAAAACCAGCCGGTGAAGGCCCTGGACGAGCTGTGGAAGCTGGTGGCAGGGCCGTAGCGGCGAGGCGGTGTTCGGGAATCGGGAATCGAAGCCACTCCATCGCCCAGCCGGCCCGGAAAACGCCAATCAGGAGATTGGCGTTCCCAAGGGTTAGTGTGGCATGTTGAACCGGCAAGAAGGCCCGGCCGCGCACGGTCGGGCCCCGGAAGCCGACCTGCTAGAACATGCCGATGATCTCGCCCTTCTCGTTGATGTCGATGTTCTGGCCGCCGGGGTTCTTGCCCAGGCCGGGCATCGTCATCATGTCGCCGCACAGCATGTACACAAACCCCGCCCCGGCGCTCAGGCGCGCGTCGCGCACGGGCAGGGTGAAGCCGCTGGGGGCGCCCAGCAGCTTGGGATCGTGGCTGAAGCTGTACTGGGTCTTGGCCATGCAGACGGGCAGGTTGCCAAAGCCCGCTTCCTCGAAGGCCTTGATGCGCTTGCTGGCCTCGGGCGTGAACTCAACGTCCTTGGCGCCGTAAATCTTGGTGGCAATGGCCTCCACCTTCTTCTTGATGGGCTGGTTCACCTCATAGGTGAACTTGAAGTTGCTCTTGTGCTCGCAGGCCGAAACCAGGGCCTTGGCAAACGCTGCACCGCCCTCGCCGCCCTTGGCGTACACCTCGCTGATCACGCAATCCAGCGCGCCGGCATCCTTGGCGGCCTTCTTCACCATTTCCAGCTCGGCCGCGCTTTCCGTGCCGAACACATTGATGCCCACCACCACCGGCACGCCAAAGCCCAGCACGTTCTTGATGTGCCGGGTCAGGTTGGGCATGCCCGCGTCCAGGGCACCCAAGTCTTCCTTAACCAGCCCCTCCGGCAGCGGCTTGCCAGCCACCACCTTGAACTTGCCCGAGTGGTTCTTCAGGGCGCGCACCGTGGCCACCAGGCCCACGGCATCGGGCTTGGTGCCGCTCTGGCGGCACTTGATGTTCATGAACTTCTCGCAGCCCATGTCGCCGCCGAAGCCGGACTCGGTCACCACGTAATCGGCTACCTTCAGGGCCACGCGGTCAGCCACGATGCTGCTGTTGCCGTGGGCGATGTTGGCAAAGGGCCCGCAGTGCACAAACGCGAGCGAGCCGCCGATGGTCTGCAGGATGTTGGGTTTGATCGCGTCGCGCAGAATGGCGGTCATGGCGCCGGCCACCTTCAGGTCCTCGCAGGTCACGGCCTTGCCGTCGCCGTTGAAGCCGACGACCATGCGGCCCAGGCGCTTGCGCAGGTCCTGCAGGTTCTCGGCCAGGGCCAGGATGGCCATCACTTCGCTGGCCACGGCAATGTCAAAGCCGGTTTCGCGCGGGATGCCGTTGTCCTGCAGGCCGGTGATAATGTTGCGCAGGTCCCGGTCGTTGATGTCCATGCCGCGCCGGATGTTGATGGTGCCCGGGTCAATGCCCAGCGTGTTGCCGTTGAACAGGTGATTGTCCAGAAAGGCGCAGGCCAGGTTGTTGGCGGCCTGCACGGCGTGAATGTCGCCGGTGAGGTGGATGTTCAAGTCCTCCGGCGGGATCACCTGGGCAAAACCGCCGCCTGCGGCGCCGCCCTTGATGCCGAACACGGGCCCCAGGCTGGCCTGCCGGATACAACAGGCCGCCTTCTTGCCGATGTGGGTCAGCCCCATGGTCACGCCCACGGTGTTGGTGGTCTTGCCTTCGCCCAGGGGCGTGGGGCTGATGGCCGTGATGTCAATGAACTTGCCGTTGGGGCGGTCCTTCAAACGGTCCAGGATGCTGAGCTTGACCTTGGCCTTGACGTCGCCGTACAGCTCGAGGTCGTCGCGCTGGATGCCGTAGCGACGGGCGACGTCTTCGATCTTGTCGAGCTTGGCGTTACGGGCGATTTCCTGGTCGGGCTTCATGGCTGGTCCTTGGCGGGCGCGCCGCCGGCAAGACAGGTGCGGGGGAGGCCGGATGTTAGGGGCGCAAGGCCGGCGGGGCAAGCGCGCCAGTGCCGCGTGCGTGTTGACATGGGGGCCCGTCTGTGCCGCCGCGAAGTTGCTTCAAGGTCGTTACGCCGACCAGCGAAGACCCTTCCGCCATGCGCTTATGCAACCTAATATGCGCCAAGAACCCAAAAAGGATAAATCTTATGACGGGCAAAGTCGTTGTTGCAGCCATGCTGGCACTGGCCCTGCTCTCCGGGTGCGAGACCACCCGCAAGATCAAGGACGACATCAAGAATGAAGCCACCAAGCGCACCATCGAGTGCGCGCGGCTGCACAGCGCCAAGGAGCTGAAGGACGCCTATGACCAGCGGGCCGGTGACGCCGACGAAGCGCTGCTGCTGTTCTTCAACGCGCTGCTGCTGATCGAAGAGAAGCAGTCGGAGGGCATTGCGGCGGGCGCCTACATGAGCCGCGCCAATGACCAATGGACGGACGCCTCCAGCCCCACGGGAGTCAAGCCGAGCCAGATGGCCTCAGAGGGCTTCAAGCGCATGAAGGACAACCCCCACTATGCGCGCAGCTACAGCGGCGGCGAGCCCACGGACTACAAGCCGGCCAATGCCGAGAAGGTGGTGCTGGAGATCAAGGAAACCCGCAAGAACTCGGACACCGAAGTGAAGTTCTTTGTCTGGAGCAGCGGCAAGGACAGCGCTTCGCCGGTGACGATGCGGCTGGCGGGCGGCAAGTGGAGCGTGGAGGAGTGGAGCAGCCTGCAGACGGGCGTGCGGAAGTAGCAGGCTGGGCAAGCGCAAACAGGCGACCCCGCGGCCCCGGCTGCGGGGTCGCGCGTATGTGGGGGCTACTCGCCTTCGAGGATGCGGCGTTCGAACTCGCGCAGGTCGCCGATTTCGTCCAGCATCTCGCGTTCAAGGCGGCCCACCACGCCGCGGGAGGGCTTTTCCAGGCCGGACTCCGCGGCGCCGCCCTTGCGCTGCACAAGGGCAGCCAGCACGCCGGCCATGTCCTGGCTGGTCATGATGCGGGCGCCGGCGGCGCGGCAGACGCGGGCGACTTCGCGGTCGCTGCTGACGACCAGCAGCTTGCGGGGCTCATGGTGTTCGGAAACATAGTGGCGCAGGGCGTGGTCGGCGCTTTCGCGGCCGGGCCCGCAGAACTCGACCGCCAGGCCGGGGTGGTCCAGCTGGCCGGGTGACAGCTCGCCCGGCTCGCCGTCAAAGAACACCCGCACCGGGCGGCTTTCGCGGCGGCCCACATGGGCCAGCAGCTCCAGCAGCCGGCCCCGTGCCTGCCCGAAGTTGCCCGGCAGGGCGTGCAGCTTGCGCAAAGCGTGCAGCAGGTTGTAGCCGTCCACTACGTACACGAGTCACTCCGGCACGGCGGTATTACGCTGTAGCGTGGTGATGCTACGATGCTGTTTCTGCAGGCCGTTGAAGAATTCGCCTTTGGCGCTTTCTTCAACGGAACACAACTGCCCGGCCCTTGGCGTGAAGCCGCTCGCCGGCCGGCCCGTGCATTCGCGCGGACCGGGCAGGGCGTTGGAAACGACAGTTTCAACACCCTGCTGGAACCAACGAGACCGACCATGTTGCAAGGTGACCCAGCCAAGCAGGCCTTCCTTCGCCAGAAAATGCCCACCGAGTATGCCGAGGTGCGCCCCGTAATCGAGGAATTCCGCGCCTGGCTGAACGACCCTGCGCGCCCGGCGACCCGGGACGCCCAGGCCGCCCGCAAGCCCCTGGTGGGCCTGGAAGACCCCGAATCCAATACGCCCATCCCCCAGTTGCAGCAGGCCGTGCGGCGGTCCATTGAATCCGCGCGCCTGGACCCGGAGAACGCCGTGGCGTTCTTCATGCTGGCCCGCGCCATGACCGAGCTGGCGCGGCTGGACGAAGAGACGTACCACCCCGTGCCGTTGCGCGAGGCCGCCGATTTTGCCGAGCGCAGCCGCCAGCTTGCCCCCAAGGTGGGCAAGGCCTGGCGGGCGGTGATTGAGATTTACGTCCGGCTGCGGCGCACGGAGATGGTCTCTGACCTCATGGCTGAACTGCAGCGGGGCGGGTTCGCGCCGGGCACGCATGCCCTGCTGGCGGCGCTGGACGCCCGCACCCAGGGGCACCTGGAGGAGGCCATTGAGTGGTACGAGAAGGCCATGGGCTTCATTGCCGAGCCCCATCGCCGCGCGGAGGCCTACGCGCAGCAGGCTTTCTGCCGGATTGCCATGAAGCAGCGCAGCGAGGCCGAGCGCAGCTTCATGCTGGCCCTGCTGGAAGGCGGGCTGATCCCGTGGATCGCGCACAACTGGTCCGTGCTGAAGTACGAGCAGAACAACATAGCGGGTGCCGCCGAGCTGAACCGCCGGTGCCTGGAGGTTGACCCCCAGTACGGCCCGGCCCTGCAGATGCAGAGCTTCCTGATGAACTACTATGCACAGCAGGGCGCGGTGCTGCCTGCCGCCGCGGCGTTGCAGGAAGAGCTGCTGCGCGGCATTGCCTTGCCGGGGCTGCACCCGTTTCTGTTGCAGCAGCACAACCTGCCGCCCTGGGAGCCGCCCAAGCGCGGCACCCGCGCGCGCGCCACGCGAACCTTCCGCACCGGCCTGGAAGGCGACTAAACGAGGTCTGTTGCAGCACCGCCGCCGGGAGCAATCCCGGCGGCGGTTCCATGTATAGCCGTGGCCTGCAGCTAGATCAGGTTCACCAGTTCCTGCAGCAACTGGCTGGCTGTAGTAATGGTTCGCGCGTTGGCCTGGAAGGCGCGCTGGCTGGTGATCAGGTCGGTGAACTGTTCGGCCAGCTCGACGTTGCTTTCCTCCAGGAAGCCGCTGCGCACCAGGCCGCGTCCGCCCTGGCCGGCCTCGCCGATGATGGCGTCGCCGCTGTTCACGCCCTGCGTAAAGACGTTGCTGCCCTGGCTGACCAGGCCGTTGGGGTTGGCAAAGCGGGCCACCGCCACCTGGGCGATGCTGCGCACCAGGCCGTTGCTGAACAGGCCCTGCACCACGCCGGTGTCGTTGATGCTGAAGTCAATCAGGGTGCCGGCCTCATAGCCGTCCTGGTGCACCAGGTAGACGTCGCTCTGGTTGGCCTCGCCCTCGGCGGCGAAGCTGGACATGGTGGTGAAGTCCATGTCAAAGATCACCGGGGTGCGCGTGCCCTGGTCTTCCAGCTCCAGCACCATCTGCGTGTCGCTGCCCACGTCCATGAGCTGGCCGTCCACGTCAAAGCGCAGCATGCCGCTGCCCAGCACCGTGTTGAGGGTGCTGCCGGCGGCGTTCACCTGGTCGTCGCTGGTGGCGATGTAGCGCCAGGCGGGGTCCGCGTTACTGCGGGCTTCGTAATAGTACGTGAAGCGCACGTTGTGGGCGTTGCCCAGGCTGTCGTAGATGCTGATCGTGTTGGTGAAGCTCTCGCCGCGGGCGGTGCTCAGCTCGGTGAAGTTGGCCAGCTTCTGCACGCCCTGGCTGCCCTTGATGGTGAGCTGCAAATCCTGGATGCGGTTCTCAAAGCCCACGTTGCCGCTGATGCGCAGGGTGCCCGGGGGGCTGCTGGGGTCCATGCCGTCCGGCGGCACGTTGGGGTTGACCAGGCTCTGCACGCCGATGCCCACGTCGGCAGCCTCGTGGATGAAGAAGTTCACGCTCTGGATGGTGCTGGGGGCGCGGTCGAAATCCTGCTCCCACTCAAAGGTAATCGCGTTGCGGTCCAGGGTGCCGTCGGCGCGCTGGCCCACAGCCACGATGCGCGCCGCGCTGCCGGCCAGGTTGCCGGTGGTGAAGCGGATCATGTCGCCCACCTGCACGCCGGCCGCGGTGAAGTCAATCTCGTCGTCGCGGATGCTGGCCGGCAGCGAGCCGTTGGAGAGTGCCGTGGTGCCGATCATGAACCCGTCGGCGCTGCTGCCCTGGCCCACAAAGGTGCCCACGCCCGCCACGTCTTCCGTGAAGGCAATGGCGCCGGCGTTCGCCGCCGCAAAGCCGACCAGGAACGCGCTGCTGGCAATGGCTGATGCACCGGCGCGGCCGTCGGTGATGCGCAGGTTGCCGCCCTGCACCGCCGTGGAAAAGGTCGTGCCCAGGGCGCTGCCGCCGATGGCCTGGGCAAGGTTGCTGGCGGTGTCGCCGGAAGTGGCACCCAGCGTCACGGCTGTGTTGCCGGGGACAACGCCGCTGCCGTCGTCAAACTCGAAGGTGACCGTCGTGGCACCGTCGGTGAGGGTGATCGTATCGCCGTCAGAGACCGCGTCGGCAATGCCCGAGCCCAGGGTGATCATGCCCGTGGTCTGGATGGCGCCTGCTGACGCGCTGGTGTCCAGGGCCAGGGCCGGGGCACCGTCAATGCGCTGCGCCAGGCGCACCTGCACCGGGCCGCCGGTCGGCGCAACCACCGAGGCAATCACCTGCGGGCCCAGCACCGTGTTGAGGTTGATGGCGGTGGCCAGGTTGGCGGCGGTTTCGGCGTCGCTGGCGCCCACGGTGAAGTCCGTGCCGGCCACCAGGGACTGGCCGCCGATGGTGATGGTCTGGCCTGCGAGCAGGCCGTTCAGGGTCAGGGTGGCGTAGCCGCGCTCGCCAAGCTGCTGCAGGGCACCCGAGACCTCGTCGCCGGTCACGGCGTGGTTGCGGATGCTGGAATAGGCCTCCTGGCCGGGCTCGCCGCTCTTGTAGATGCCCAGGGCGCCGCGCAGGAAGTCGCGCAGGTCGCCCAGCGTGGTGCCTCCCATGGGCTTGGGGGCGCCCACGGTGAACTGGCGGTCCACGACGCGCCCGCCGATCTGCGCGCGCACGTTGACCGTGGCGCCCGCGTCCATGCCAAGCTGGATCTGCGTGCCCAGCGCGGTGCCGTCGGAAGTCCGCACCAGGTCGTCCAGCAGGGTGGTCTCGGTGGCCGGCACCAGAATGCCGCCCACGCGCTCGTAGAGCTGCTCGCTCTCCAGGATGGTGGCCATGTCGGCAAGTTCGCCGCCCGAGTTCAGGTTGCCGCCGAAGGTGACGTTGCTTGTCTCGCGGGCGATGCGCAACTCGCCCAGGGGGATGGTGATGTTGCTGGTCACCGCGCCGGTGTTGTTGATGACGAAGTCGCTGGTGCCGTCAGCCGCTGTTACTTCGCGCGACGGGTCCAGGTCGCTCATGTAGCCCTGCACGCGGAAGCCGCCCGAGGGGTCAATCAGCTCGCCCAGGCTGTTCAGCGTGAAGCTGCCGTCGCGGGTGAAGGCGCGGCCCGAGCCCCGGGTGTCCTGCAGGATGAAGAAGCCCGAGCCCTCAACCGCCAGGTCGGTGGCGATGCCGGTGGCCCGGCGCGCGCCGTCATTGAAGTTGTATTGCACGCTGCCCACGCGCACACCCAGGCCCACCTGCTGCGGGTTCACGCCGCCCGAGGCGCCGCTGGGTGCCGTGCCGAAGCGCAGGGTCTGCGACAGCAGGGTGCTGAAGTCCACCCGCCCGGCCTTGTAGGCTGTAGTGGTGGCGTTGGCGATGTTATGGCCGACGACGTCAATCGCGGTCTGCTGGGCCCGCAGGCCGGAGACCCCGGTGCTCATGCTGCGCAGAAGTGCCATGGCTTGCTCCTTGGTTCAGGCGTGGATTTGGGTTCGATCCTGCGTTCAGGGCTGCGTTTCTTCGGCGGGGGGCGTGTCGCCCTCGGGTGCCGGGGTGCCTGCCGTCGGGTCAATGATCGTGGTGGTGTAGTCCACCAGGCTGGGTGAAATGACCTGCTCGACCTGGGCCAGCGCCACAGGAATCTCGCGCGTCACGGGCTTGCCGTCACCGTCCAGCAGCACCTGCCCCTGGGCATTGGTAACCGGCACCTGCAGGCCCAGCGTCACCTCGTTGCCCGAGGTAGTCACGCGGCCCACCATGCCCTGGATGTCCTGGCCCGCGGCGTCCTTGGCTTTCACCACCGTGCCGATGAACGTGCTGGCACTGGTGAGCTGCTGGAACTTCAGGCTCGAGATCAGGTTGTCAATGCCGTCTGCGGTGCGCGTGCTGGCGTTGAGCTGCTCGAGCTGGCTCATCTGGCCCAGCAGTTCGCTGTTGCTCATGGGCTCCAGCGGGTCCTGGGCCTTCAGCTCGGCAATCATCAGGCCGAAGAACTCGTCGCGGCTCAGCTCCGAGCGCTTCTGGTTGCGCGAGTTCTGGGCCTTCTCGAGCGCGCTGAGGTCGCGTGGGTGTTGGTAACTCGGTAATGTTCCTGGCAGCGTATTGGTGCCGGACATGGTCTCTCCTTACAGGTAGCCCTGGACGCGGCCGTCGTTCACGGTGGCGGTCTCAAACTGCCGGGCCGGCGCCGCTGCGGCCTGGGCCTCCAGCGCGCTGCCCGCCAGGTTCTGGTTGCGGCGGCCCGCCTGATCCTGCCGCCCCTGGCTTTCCCGGGCGTCGCTGGAGATGTCGAACGAGCCCAGGGTCAGCCCTTCCTGGCGCAGCGCCTCGCGCATCTCGGAAAGCTGGCTTTGCAGCAGGTGCCGCGTGGCCTGGCTGTCGGTGACAATGCTGCCGCTGACCGAGCCGTCCTCGATTTTCAGCCGCAGGCGAATGGCGCCCAGGTTCGGCGGCGTCAGCGCCAGCCGCACCTCGGTCTCCTGGCCCGCGTGGCGCATGGCAATGGTGCGCGCCATCTGCCGGACCACCTCGAAGTTCCGGCGCGCCACGCCCCGCGCCGAGGGGTCGGCGTCACGCGCGGCGTTGGCCTTGCGGGCGGCCTCACGGGCCTGCACCACGGCCTGGTCTGCGTCACCCTGCCGGGCCTCGGCGCCTCCCACCGGCCGCGGACCCGACACCGGCCGCTGGACAGCCGCAACTTCAGCATTCGGGCGAGCCACGATCTGCGCGGCGGCTACGGGCGCGAGCACGGGCTGGGCCACAACCGGCACGCTCGGCTGCGCAGGCAGTGCGTCAGTCACCGGCGCAACGACGTCGGACTCCGCTGCGGGAGCCGTATTCCGCGCGGGCTCGGTGCGCGGCTGGGCGGCTTGCGCCAAAGCGGCGGCGGCGGCGGCGGCGGTTTGCGTGGCCACCGGCTGGGGCTGCTGCGGGGCAAGCAACGCAGGTTTGGCCGCTTGCGGTGCCGGCTGGGCGGCACGCTCGGGTACCGGCGTCGCCTTGGCCGCCTGCGGAACGGGTTCTGCCGCCACGGGCGCGGTCGTGTCCGTGCGCCAGTCCGCGGAAACGTCAGCGGGTGCCGACTCCGCGGGCGCGGAGATTTCGGGCGTCTTGCCTGCGGGTGGTGCAGCGGCGACGTTGTCCGCCTCCGCCGCGGGCTCGGGGGCAGCCTGGGTCACTTCCGGCTGGGACTCGGCCGCCTCCGGCTGGGTGACGCCCACGGGCCCTTCCGCCGCGCGCTCCGTCTCGGGCAGCGGCTGTTCGTCGGGCAGCTCCGCCGGCGCGGGAACGTCGCCAGCGGCAACTGCTGCCGGCTGCCCGGTGGCGGATGTGGCCTCCGGCGTCGTCTCGGCCACAGGCTCCAAGGCTGCATCCGGTGCTTGTTCCGCGGCGACCGGCGCTTGGAGATAAGATCCCGGTGCTGCCTGTTCGGTGGTCTCGGTTGCCGCCACATCAGGCGCGGCTACCACCTCCGCAACCTCCGGGGCGGCGGGCGCCTCAACCTCTACCGGGGCGGACTCGGTCATGCTTGGGGTGTTCAAGGCGGGGGCAGGCGCAGCGATCGTGGTCGCAGTCGCTTGCGGCTGAACCGTGGGCAGCACGGTCGCGGGCGCAGCATCCGCCGGCCGTGCCGCAAGGTCCTCGGGCGCGGCGACTTCCGCGATGTCGTCCGTTGCGGCCGTTGCCGCCTCCACATTCTCGGGGGCCACGGGCGCGGCAGTCGTTTCCAGCACCGGCGCCGCTGCAGGGGCCGTTTCTGCCGCCGGCTGCTCAGCCAGCTCGCGGTCGTCCGCGTCGGGCTCGGGGGCGTCGGTCGTCATTTCGGCGTCTGCGGGCTCTTTGGCGGCTTGCGGAGCCTGGGCCGGCGCCGGGGCGGCGGCCTCCACTTGCAGCCGCGCGGCGTCCATCAGGTTGGTCAGCACCGCATTGAAGGCGCGGGGCTGGCGGCCGGGAGCCTTGACGGCCCGCAACACCTGGTCGCGTTCTGGGGCAGGCTTGACTTGCATCCTTTTCTCCTGGGCCGGGAAGAAAGTTCTTCCGCTTGTCTTGCCTTCCCGCCCGCCGACCGGCTTGTTGCGCGGGTAGCGGGCGATTGCCGCCCACGGGAAGCGTTTGCCGTGCCAATAGCGAATTGCCCCCGGCGCGCTTTGTTGGAGCTCGTTGAATGGTGCCGCAACTCGAACCGCTGCGTGAGCATGCAGTTGGCTGCTTCAACTGCTGACGCGAAGCCCGCGAACGGGTTCCCGTACAGGCTCTTGCTGACGTGTTTCCTGTGGGTGTGCGAGGTGTCTTTCAGGCGCCCAGCTTCTTCAGCACTTCCTGGGCGCGCTGGAGGCCTTCCTCTTCGCTGGTGCTGCTTGGCTTGCGCGCCAGGGCGCGCTCGGCTGCCTGCCGGGCACCGGCGGTGTCGCCAGCCTCCAGCAGGATGTCGGCCAGCGTGGCGGACAGGGTAACCGGGTCCGGGTTGCCGATGGACGCGAACAACCCGCGGGACTTGTCCAGCACCTCGCGGGCCTCGGCCAGCAGGGCCGGGTTGTGCTCGCGCCGATACTCGCTGAGCAGCCCTTCGGCAAGCTGGTAGGTCTGTTCGGCCGCGCCCGCGCGGTTGCCGATGCCCTCGCATAGGACAACCGTCTTGCGCAAGCCGTCCAGGAATCCCTCGCGGCGCCCTTGCCTGTAGCGCACCCAGAGCAGGAACGAAAGATGGGGGGCGTGGGCGCTCGAGTTGCCCATCTCTTCGTCCACGCGGCAGGCCTGCAGGGCATCTTCCTCGGCGCGTTCCAGGTTGCCGCGCTTTTCTTCGATTGCGGCCAGGGTAATCAGGGTCGAACTCTCGACCAGGCGCAGGCCGTTCTCGCGGCCCAGCACCAGGGCGCGACGCAAGTGGCGCTCGGCCTCCGCCAATTTGCCGGTGTGCATCAGCACGCTACCCAGGTTCACCAGCCAGTAGCTCTCAGCCAGGTGGTGGCCCTGGGCCTGGATCAGCACCAGGGCGCGGTTGAAGTACTCCACGGCCTCGTCGCGATCGCCAAGCATGTTGTGGGCCACGCCCATGTTCCCGATGACCTGGCCGGTCAGCATGGCGTCGCCTAGTCCCTGGCCGGCAACCAGTGCTTCGTTGTAGCAGCGCAGCGCCTCGCCGACGTCGCCACACATGAGGCAGGCGCTGCCCCGCCCAGCCAGGATCCGCGCCTTCTGCAGCGGCGTCAGGCCCGGGCGCGCCGACAACTCCTCCATCACCTCAAGCATGAGGGGCCCGTTGCCCCGGTTCTGGTGCACGTTGCCCAAGGCCAGCAGCGCGTCGGTGTATCGGGGCGATTCCCTGGGCACCGAGCGCAGCAACGACTCGGCGGCGGAGGGATCGCTGTACAGGGTGGCCTGGCCCAGCGCCACGGTGGCTCGCTCCTTGAGCTCCCCCGGGGGCGCCAGCCGGTAGGCGCGTTCCATGAGCTGGCGGCTGCCGCTGAGCAGGCCCAGGCGCGTCAGCGCCGATCCCCCGATCAGCCCGGCCCAACAGGCGTCTTCGTCTTCGGCGGCCCGGCAGATCTCGGCCAGGGCCTCCGCCTCCAGTTGCACTCGCAGGCGTGGCTCGGCCGGCACACCGGCTTCCATCAGCCTGGTGTCGGCCCGGCAGCGCGCGACCAGGGCATGGCGCCAGCGCGCCTGCACCGCGGCTGGGTCGGCAAGCTGGCTGTGGGCGTAGTCGCGCACGGATTCAAACATCCAGAAGCGGCGTTCGCCGCCCAGGCCGGCAATCTCCTGCACTTCCAGCAGGCTCTTGTCGTGCAGGCTCTCCACGACGTCCATGACCAGCGGCGCATCCGGCTGGCTGGAAAGGTCCACGACCTGCTCGGCCAGCTCCAGGAAGAACCCGCCCCGGAACACCGAAAGCTGTGCCAGGGTCGCCTTCTCGGCGGGGGTCAGAAGGTCCCAGCTCCAGGCCAGGGCACCCTGCAGCGTGCTTTGCCGTGAGCCGCCACGCTGGTCGCGCAGCAAGGCAAAGCGCTGGTTCAGGCGCTGCAGCATCTGGGCGGGGGTCAGCACGCGGGCGCGGGCCGCCGCCAGCTCCAGCGCCAGCGGGATGCCGTCCAGGCGCACGCAGAGCTGGGCCACGGCGTCGGCGTTCTCGGGTGTCAGGTCGAACTCGGGCACGCGCTCGCGCGCGCGCGTCGCAAACAGCGCCACCGCAGGCACCGCCGCCAGGGTTCGCAGCTCCGCTTCGTCCACGGGGCCCAGGCGCCCCGTCGCCTTGCGCGGCGGAAGGCCCAGCGGCCGCAGCGGGTATGGTCTCTCGGCCGGTGCCCCCAGAGCCGAGCGACAGGTGGCAAGCACCACCACCCCGGGCGCCGCCTGCTGCCAGGCCTGCACGGCATGCAGCACGGCTTCGCGGCAGTGGTCGCAATTGTCCAGCACCAGCAGCAGTCGCCCCTGGCGAGTGCGGGTGCGGCCCTGCAGGGCCAGGGCTATGCGCTGAACGGGCTCGCCTCGCGAAAGATCCACCCCCAGCGCATTGGCCACCTGTTTGCAGATGCCCTCCAGGTCGCGCTCGTCGCCAAGGTCTGCCAGCCAGGCACCCGCCCGGAACGAGGCCTGGGCCAGCAGGGCGGCACCAAGGGCCAGCCGCGTCTTGCCCATGCCGGCCGCACCGGTCACGGTGAGCACGGGTATGGTGCCGGTTAACAGCGCCAGCATCTCGGCCAGCTCACGGTCGCGGCCCACCAGGCGGGCGGTGCCGGCGGGCAGGTTGCCCTGGGCGGCAAGCTCGTCGCCGCCCAGCACGGGCGGCTCGGCCGGGGCTTCCAACAGGCGCAGGGCGACCCGGGCTTCGTCATCGTTGCGCGCGGTGCCGGCCCGGAACGCGTCCACGTCGCGGATCAGCCCGGCAATCATCTCCCGGGCGCTGCCGGTGGTCGCTGTCATTGCCCGGTGCAGCCGAGTTTCGCCGTACATGGCGTCAGAGGGGTTCACGGCCTCAGTCAGGCCGTCGGTGTAGATCATCAGCAGGTCGCCGGTCTCCAGCTGGACTTCTTCTTCCTTGAGGTGGGCCGCCAGCACTGTGTTGGGCAGTGCCCCCAGCACCGTGCCCTCCGGTTTGCAGGTGCGCACGGCCCCGCCTCGCACCAGCACCAGCGGGTTATGCCCCGCGCGCACAAAGGCAAAGCGGCGCTTCGCGAGATCCAGCACGCCGTAAAACACGCTCACAAACATGCCGCGCGGAATCTCACGCTGCAGGTTCTCGTTGGCGGCCAGCAGCGCCTCGCGCGGGCTGGCACAGCCGCGCCCGAAGAGCTGCAGCGCCTTCTTGGCGGCGGCCATCAGCAGTGCTGCGGCGGTGCCGTGGCCCGAGACGTCGGCCATCACAAAGCCTAGGCGGCCGGGGTCAACCACCACGTAGTCAAAGAAGTCGCCGCCCACCAGGTCACAGGCGCGGTAGCTGGACGCAATCTCCAGCCCCGCCAGAACGGGGGCTTGGGGAAGCATGGCTTCCTGCACCGTGCGGGCACGGGCAAGCTCTGCCGGGGCTTCTGCCATGGGAGGGACTTTAGCACGCGGCAGCAGGCGCCGTCACGCTTGTGCTTGCTTGCGCCGGGCTTGCTGCCTTGCTTTGCGCTCCGGCTTTTCCGCCGGCCATGCAGCCGGGCACCGGATGGTCTCGGGCCTGCCGGCGTTTGCCGGCAGCTCGCGCCTCAACCACTACCCCAGCAGGGCGGGCAGCTCGCGGATGTCGGCGATCAGCGCGTCGGCGCCGGCCAGTTCTTCGCGGCGGCCGTAGCCGTAGGTGCAGCCCACAAACCACGCGCCGCAAGCCCGGGCCGCGTCGCCGTCGTGCACGCGGTCGCCCACCATCACGGCAGCCAAGGACCCGGCGCGGCGCAGGCCGCGGTGCAGCTCGCCGCGCTTGCTGAGTGCGGTGCTGCGACCAGCCGCCGCCGTGAAGACAAACAGGCCGCGCAGACCAAAGACGTCCAGCACGGTGTCCATGTACTCCTGGCTGCAGTTGCTGACCAGCAGCAGGTCGTGGCCGCGGCGGTGCAGTTCGCGCAGCACCTCGGCGGTGCCGTCGAACAGCCGTCCGGTGCCGTC
This sequence comes from Planctomycetota bacterium, assembly GCA_020847415.1. Taxonomy (GTDB): domain Bacteria; phylum Planctomycetota; class UBA8742; order UBA2392; family UBA2392; genus JADLBZ01. The sequence continues at coordinate 3,888 of JADLBZ010000100.1, read as the reverse complement.
CAGCAGCAGGCGGCGCTCGTGCACGATCACGGTCTCGTGCAGCAGGTGGTCGTGGTGCTGCAGGCTGGGCGGCAGCAGGTCTCGATAGAACTCGGCGGGCGGCTTGCCGATCTGGGCCTTGATCAAGTCGCCGCCCGGCGCAGTCTGCAAGCCGGGCAGGCGTCCGGCGGCAATCAGCTCGGCAAACGCGGCTGAGATGGCCTGTACGCCGAACAGCCCGCTGTTCAGCAGGGTGCCGTCCATGTCAAAGGCGACGGCTTCGGGCCGCGTGGTGTACCAGGGAAAGGGCATGGCGCTCATGGCGCCACCCTGCGGCCGGCGGGCGGGGCTGTCAATCACTCGTCGTGGTCGGGCTTGCGGCGGGCCAGCACCAGGGCATAGACCATGCCGATCACAAAGCCACCAATGTGCGCCCACCAGGCCACGCCGGCGCTCTTGGCGTCGGTGAAGCTCATCTGCAGCTCGGTCAGGGCATTGATCACGTTCATGCCGATCCAGAACAGCAGGTACACCGCGGCGGGCACGCGCACTATGACCGGCACCACCACGATGGGCACCACGCTGACCACGCGCGCCCGCGGAAACATAAGAAAGAACGCGCCCATCACCCCGGCAATTGCGCCTGAGGCACCCACTACCGGCACCAGGCTGGGCCCCGAGAACGCCACCTGGGTAATGCCCGCCGCCAGCCCGCAGGCCACATACACCAGCAGAAAGCGCAGGTGTCCGAAGCGGTCCTCCACGTTGGGGCCAAACACGAACAGCGAGAGCATGTTGCCCAGCAGGTGCCACAGGCCGCCGTGCAGGAACATGCTGGAAAGAAACGCAGCCACCGGCTGCCACTGCCCGCCGATCTGCGCCTGCTGGGGCGAAAACAGGTTGGGGTAGTTGGCAGGAACGAGGCCCCACTGGCGAATGAAGGCCTCCGGGTCCGGCGTGGTGACCTGCTGCACGAACACCAGCATGTTCAGGGCCACCAGCAGCCAGGTGACGACCGGCCACGAGTTCAGCTTCTCGGTGGTCTTGATAGGAAACATGCTGCCAGTTTAGCACGGCCTGCTGCGGCGTGCTGTCAGCCCTTTGTTGAAGCCTTGCCGCTTGCTTTGTCGCCCCGCGTGATAAACCTTGCCGCTATGGGCCGCGTGCAAAGGGTTGTTAACCGCAACGGCGAGGTCGTGCCGTTCCGCCGCAATCGCGTCGTGCGCGCGATCCTGGCCGCGGTGCGCTCGGCCGGCACCAAGGACGAGTGGGTGGCTGACAAGCTGGCCGACATGGTCGTCTACTTCCTGGACGTCCAGCACGGCGACCGCAAAGAACCGCCTACAGCCGACGACGTGGACGACATGATCGAGAAGGCCCTGCTCTCGGTGCCCGATCTTGGCCCCGTGGCGCAGGCCTTCCTGGCTGCGCGCACCCAGCGTCGCGAGCTGGCCGAAATCGAGCACTCGTCGGCGCCCGCACCCGCCGACGCGCCCGCCGTGACAGGCACCGCCCACGGCCTGGGCGCCTGGAACCGCGGCCGCATTGCCGCCGCGCTGGTGCGCGAACACGGCCTGGCCGCTGCCCGGGCCGCCGAGATTGCGCAGGCCGTAGAGCAGCGCGTCCGCGAGCTGCACCTGCCCAACGTGACCACCGGGCTGGTGCGCGAGCTGGCCGATGTGGAGCTGCTGACGCGCGGCCTGGCGCACCTGCCCGGCGCCGTGGCTGTGCCCCGCTGGGACATTGAGCAGTGGCTGTTCCCCGGCGACGAGACCGAGCTGCCGCCCGTGGCCGGCCAGGCCGAACTGGCCGAGCGCGCGGCGCGCCGCGTGCTGGCTGAATACGCCCTGCAGGCGTTGCCAAGCACCGCGCGAGACGCCCACCTGCAGGGGCGGCTGCACTTTGAGCACCTGGACGCCCCGCTTTCGCCGGCTTCCCTGCGCCTGGACGCCGCCGCGCTGCTGAAGCCCGGGGCCGGATTTGGCCTGCTGCGCGTGTTCAGCGAAGCGCCGGCGGGCGTGGGTGCGGCCTTTGCGCGGCTGGCCGCGGTGCTGGCCGAGGTCTCGCAGGTGTGCGCGGGCCCGGTGGCGCTGCGCGGCCTGGACACCGCACTGGCGGCCCTGCTGCGCGACGACCCGGAGCAACTGTCGCGCCCTGAACTGGCCCAGGGCCTGCGTATGGCAGCCGCTGCCTCCCGCGGCGGCCTGGCCCTCGAAGTGGGCCCCGCCGCGAACGTGACGCGCGACCTGGTGATCCGCAGCCTGCTGGACACCCTGGCCGGCGAAGACGCCAACCTGCGCCGCATGGTGACGCTGGAGCTGGCGGTCAGCGCCGCCTCGTTTGCCGAGCCTGCTCGGCGCACCCTGCTGGAAAGCGCCTGCCGGGCTGCATGTTTCAGCGGCGTGCCCGCCTTCCGCTTCCGCGAGCCCGCCCGCGCCGCCACCGGCAACCTGTTCGGCGAGAATGCGGCACCCGTGGCCCACGAGGCCACCCTGGCCCGCGCGGCCCTGAACCTGGTGGCCCCGGCCCTGGAACCGGGCGGCATCAGCGCCTGCCTGGCGCGCCTGGACACGGTGCTGGAGCAAGCCGCGGAGGGCCTGGCCGCGCGCGTGGCCCTGCTGGAGCGCGCAGCATTGCGCGACCTGCCCGAGCCCGTGCCCGCGTGCGCCCGCATGCTGCGCGCCCTGGTGGGCAGCGGCCGCCGCGTGGCACTGGCGCCCGTGGGGCTGGCCGGCGCCGCCACTCTGCTGGCGGGAGTGAAGGACCCCCTGCACCCGGAAGCCCAGCGTGCCGCCCAACAGGTGCTGAGCTACGCGGGCTTTAAATTCCGCGAGCTGGCTGCCGCCCGGGGGCTGGACGGCCACCTTGAGGCCCGGCCCGTGGAAGCCGCCGAGCCCCGCTTTGCCCGCGAGGACCTGGCCCGGCTGGCCCGCACCGACCCTGAGAACCCGGCCCGCCTGCTCCTGGCAGCCGAGGGCGCCTACCGCAGCGGGGCTGGTTTGCCGGCGGGGACGTTGGCTGAGCGCCTGCCCCTGGAGGCGCCCCTGCACAGCCTGCTTGAACGCGATGCCGAGCTGACCGCCGCCGCAGACGAGCCGCTGGCGCCGGGGGCATTGCTGGCATTGCTGCGCCAGTGCGTGGCGGAACACGGCCCGCGGCCCAGCCGCCTGGCCCTGAGCGTGCGTCACAAAACCTGCCGCGATTGCGGCGCGCGCTACACAGCCAGCCTGGAAGCCTGCCCGGTGTGCGGCAGCACGGGCTGGGCCCTGGCCCAGGGCCAACGCTCGCTGTTTGAGTAACCCCGGGCGGCTGGAGTCGAGAGTCGAAAGCCCAGAGTCGAGCGACGAAAGACCGGAGTCGAGAGAAGCGGATCAACCGGCAGGCCGCAGGATGCAGACTGTAGCAACGGCATGCGAAGCGCCTCCATCACGGGTGGCTCCCGACTCCACCAATCCAACAACCACAATCCCGAGAGTCCTCGGTACTTGGTGTGGAATCGCCGGCGCGGGCGCGCAGCACGGCAACGGCAACTGCTGACGCGACGATCGCGAAGGATCGCGAAGAACTACAACAGCCAACTACGCTTCCTCCACAGATTCACACAGATACACACGAGTAACTGCTGCTTGGGCCGGGGCTCATCTGCAGGTTCCTCGCTGTTTGGTGTGGATTCGCCGGTGTGGGCGCAGCACAGCAACGGCAACTGCTGACGCGAAGACGGCGAAGAAGCGCAAAGAAAGCAACCGCGCCACGCAGCGGCTGCGGCCCTGACGCGGCACTTCGGTTCTTCGCTGTGGTGGCTGTTGAGAATAGCAATGGCATACCGCCAAAGCGCCAAAACGCCAAAGGCTGGTGCCGGGCAGAAAAGGCGAACAGGAAGCCCGGCGGATCGGCTTGTAGTAGCTCGCG
>JADLBZ010000099.1 GCA_020847415.1 Planctomycetota bacterium | reverse complement strand
GCCGCCAGGACCCGCGCGTCGAGAAAGCCACGCGCGAAGCTGCGTCGCAGCTTTTCAAGCAGCGCGGCGGCGAGCGGCTGCAGCGCGCGCTGCGGCTGATCGAGGCGACGCTGGACGTGTACGAGCAGGACCTGGCGCGCGCCAAACGCGACGAGAACCCGGAGAAGTTCAAGTGGCGGGTCAAGCCCGGAGAGGCTCTGCGCTGCCAGCGCGAGCTCATGAAGCTGATGACCATGAGTGAGCTGCTGGAGGAAGATTGCGCGCGAGTGGCGGGCGAGTTGATCGCCGAGCACCTCAGCGGCAAGGGCCCGTTTGAACCGCCCGAAGAACTGCGCGCGCCCGCAGAACTCGCCGCCGCGGTCGCCCAGCCGCAAGGCCCGTAGGACGCGGGCAGGGATCATGCAGCGCCCGGGCCCTGCCACCTTGACAGGGTGGCGTCACCGGCTATCCCTTCTGCATGGCTGCCATCCTGATCGCCGACGACGAAGAAATGCTGCGCGACAGCCTGTCTGCCATACTGACGGGCGCGGGACACAACGTCACAGCTGCGCGCGATGGTCAGCAGGCCATCCAGAAGTTCAGCCAGAAGCGCTACGAGCTGGTCATCACCGACCTCAAGATGCCCAAGGCGGATGGCCTGGAAGTGCTCAAGGCCGTCAAGGCTGCTTTGCCCGCAGTGCCGGTTATCGTGGTCACGGCCCACGGCACAGTAGAAAGCGCCGTCGAGGCCATGAAGCAGGGGGCCTTTGACTTCCTTACCAAGCCCTTCGGCGCCGATGAGATTGAAGCGCGGGTGCAGAGGGCGCTGGAGCACGCACGGCTGGCGCGCGAGGCAGCCACCCTGCGCGAGATCGTGCGCGAGCGCGACGACCGCCCCATGGTGGCCGGCGAAAGCGCCGTGATGCGCGGCCTGCTGGACCAGCTTGCGCGCATTGCGGCCTCCGACGCCACGGTGCTGATCCAGGGCGAAAGCGGCACCGGCAAAGAAGTGGTGGCGCGGCAGATTCATGCCCTGTCGCCGCGCAAGGACAGGCCGTTCCTGGCCGTGAACTGTGCCGCCCTTTCGGCTGGCCTGCTGGAAAGCGAGCTGTTCGGCCACGAGAAGGGCGCCTTCACCGGCGCCGACCGCGAACGCCGCGGGCGCTTTGAGCTGGCCGAGGGCGGAACCCTGCTGCTGGACGAAGTGAGCGAGATTGACGTTCAGCTACAGGCCAAGCTGCTGCGCGTGCTGCAGGAACGCAGCTTTGAGCGCGTGGGAAGCTCTGAGCCCGTTCGCTGCGATGTGCGCGTGCTGGCTACCACGAACCGCAACCTGCACGACAGCATCAAGCAGGGCCGGTTTCGCGAGGACTTGTACTTCCGCCTGAATGTGCTGCCCGTGGCCCTGCCCGCCCTGCGCGACCGGCCGGAAGAAATCGGACCCCTGGCGCGGTTCTTTTTGCAGCGGCACGCGCGACGGTTGGGGCGGGAAGAGCCGACCCTGACGGCCGACGGCGAGCGTGCCCTGAAGGCGTACCGCTGGCCCGGCAACGTGCGCGAGCTGGAGAACCTGCTCGAGCGCGTGTGCGTGCTGGAGCAGGCCGCGGTCTTTGATGCCGCCCTGCTGGCCCGCCACCTGGGCGACAACACCGGGCGGCCCGTGGTACAGGCGGGCGGCTTTGCCGGCTATCCGCCGGGCACGGTGCCCAGCATTGACGAGATTGAGCGGGACCTGATTGTGTTCGCGCTTGCGGAGCTCAAGGGCGACCGCAACGCAGTGGCGGAGAAGCTGGGCATCACCACCAAGACGCTGCGTGCCAAGGTGCAGAAGTGGGGCCTGGCCGGGGCGGAAGGCTGAACGCGGAAACATGGCCGCCAACGGACGAGTGCTGTTGATTGACGACGACGTGACCCACGCCGAGATCGCCGGCGAGGCCATCGAGCGTGCCGGCTATGGCATTGCCCTGGCCCACAGCGGCGCCGAGGGCCTGCAGAAGTTCTCCGAGGGCGAGTTCGACTGCGTGCTCTGCGACCTGCGCCTGCCGGACACCGACGGCATGGATGTGCTCAAGCGCATCAAGGCCAGAGACGCCGACACCGAAGTCGTCATTATCACGGGCTACGGCAGCGTCGAGAAAGCCGTGGAGGCCCTGCAGCAGGGCGCCTACAGCTTTCTCGAGAAGCCCCTGAACCGTGACGCCCTGCGCAACACGGTGGCCAAGGCCATCGAGCGCCGACGCCTGAACCTGGCCAACCAGGCGCTGAAGAAGCTGGTCAGCGAGAAGTTCGGCTTTGAGGGCATTGTGGGCTCCAGCCCCGCCATGCAGGCCGTGTTCACCCGCCTGCGGCAGGTGGCCCCCACTGAGGCCCGCGTGCTGATTACCGGCGACAACGGCACCGGCAAGGAGCTGGTGGCCCGGGCTTTGCACTTCAACAGCAAGCGCAGAGACGGCCCCCTGGTGGCCGTGAACTGCGGCGCCCTGGCGGGCGGCGTGCTGGACAGCGAGCTGTTCGGGCACGTCAAGGGCGCTTTCACGGGCGCGGTGAAGGACCACGCCGGCAAGTTTGAAGCAGCCGACGGCGGCACGCTGTTCCTGGACGAAGTGGGCGAGATGCCCCTGGAAACGCAGGTCAAGCTGCTGCGCGTCATCGAGAGCAAGGAAGTAACGCCCGTGGGCAGCAACACGGCCCGCAAGATTGACGTGCGGCTGGTCAGCGCCACCAACAAGAACCTGCAGGAGCAGGTCAAGAAGGGCGAGTTCCGCGAAGACCTGTTCTTCCGGCTCAAGGTGGTCGAGATTCACCTGCCTGCGCTGCGCGAGCGGCCAGGCGACATTGCCCTGCTGGCCCAGAACTTCCTGGCCGAGTTCGCGCGCCAGTATGGCAAGGAGCTTTCCGGCCTGGACCACGCCGTGGTGGACGCGCTGGTGGCGCACCCGTGGCCGGGCAATGTGCGCGAGCTGCGCAACACCATGGAGGAAATGGTGGTGCTGGCCCAGGGGCGCAACCTCACCGTGGCGGACCTGCCGCCCCAACTGAAGCGCCCCGAGACGCCGCTGCCGCTGCCGCCCTCCCGTGGCACCGGCACAAGCGGCCTGGTGGGCCTGACCATGGCCCAGATTGAACGCGAGGCCATCAGCCAGACCCTGCGCAGCCTTGAGGGCAACCGCGAGCGCACCGCCAAGATGCTGGAGATCGGCGAGCGCACGCTGTACCGCAAGTTGAAAGAGTACGGACTAAGCTGACGGGAGACGCCATGCCCAGCATCTTTTCGCGCATCGTGAAGGGCGAGATTCCCTGCCACAAGGTCTGGGAAGACGAACGCCACCTGGCGTTTCTGGACATCAACCCCTGGGTAGTCGGCCACACGCTGGTTATCCCCAAGGCCGAGAGCGACTACCTGTTCGAGATGCCCGAGGCCGACTACCAGGCGTTGCACGGCGCCGCCCGCAAGGTGGCTGAGCTGCTGAAGCGCCGAATCGGCTGCGCGCGCGTATGCACCATGGTGATCGGCTACGAGGTTCCCCATGTGCACATTCATCTGCTGCCGACCAACACCATGAGCGACCTGATCCCGCCCGGCACCCTGGGCCTGAAAGTGAAGCCGGACCTGGCCGCACTGGCGGCGCGGCTGAACAGCTATTAGGCCGTTGAAGAAGTCGCCTTTGGCGCCTTCCTCAACGGAAAGCGACTGCCCGGCTCGCGGCGTAAAGCCGCTCGCCGGCCGGCCCGTGCAGTCGCGCGGGCCGGGCAGGGCGCTGAAACGGACTGTCTCAACGCCCAGCTGGCCCGAGGCGTGAAAGAACAGCACCATGCACCAGGAACCCACCAGGCGTCGTGTGTTGCAAGGCCAGTGCGTGTGGCCCATCAGCCCCACCCAGGCGCGCGTCGAGGGCAATAGCATCCTTTACACGGCCTACGACAACCCGTTTCACCGGCCCGAGAGCGGCTACCTGGGCCTGCCTCACGTCGAGTACGAGCCCGTCAGCGTGGACGGCATCCTGGCGCCCGCTTTCTGCGACTGGCACTTTCACTGGGTGCAGCACCGCGTGGCAGGCGTGCGGGGCAAGCCCCTGCTGGGCTGGCTGGCAGAAGACGCCTGGCCCGAGGAAGCGCGCTTTGGCGATGCCAACTTCGCCCTGGTTGCGGCTGAGGGCTTTGCCCGCAAGCAGCTTGCCGCGGGCACCCTGGCCGGCGCCTGCTGGTGCAGCCCCCACGCCGCCAGCGTGCGCGCAGCCCGGCAGGCCCGCGTGCGCCACTCGCTGATCGGCCCGGCGGTCATGACTACCGGCCAGCCGCCCTATCTGGTGCGGCCCCTGCCCGAGGTGCTGAGCGACCTGAAGCAGCTGCAGCTTGAGTGCGAAGAAACCCTGGCTGTGAGCCCGCGCTTTGCCCTTTCGTGCGATGCCGCGGCCCTGAAGGAGCTGCAGGAGTTCGCGCACGACTACACGTTGTGGGTGCAGACGCACCTGGCCGAGAACGAGGACGAAGTGGCCGCCGTCGCGCGCGCGTTTCCGGCTGCCAAGTCGTACACCGATGTCTATGACCAGGCCGGGTTGCTCTCGCCGCGCACCCTGCTGGCGCACTGCGTGCACCTGGATGACTTCGACTGGCGCCTCATCAAGCAGCGCGGCTCGATTGTCGTGCACTGCCCCACCAGCAACGAGGCCTTGGGCTCGGGCCGCATGCGCCTGGAGAAGGTGCGGGCCATGGACATTCCCTGGGTGCTGGGCACCGACGTGGGTGCCGGGCCGGACCTGTGCATGCTGGACGTGATCGAGACCGTGACGCGCATCCACGATTGGAGTGCCCCGGTCAGCGCCATCGAAGCCTTCTTTCGTGCCACGGTCAGCCTTGAAATGCTGGAGACCTACGCCAGCCGCAAGAGCCGGGTCACGCGCTTCCTGGGCACCGCGCGGGCGGGTTTCGTTGAGTTCCGGCGGCCCCGCGGCGTGGACCGCAACGACCGCGACCCGGGGCGGATTCTGGCCGCCGTTGTCGAGGATTACCGGCGCGAGCCAGCCAAATGCATCTCGGCGGTGTGGGACCAGAACTTCAACCTGCTCTACGAGAACCGCGGGTGACGGCTGCATCACTTCAGCTTCACGCACACTTCCACGCGGCCGGCACGAGCCCTGATGTCGTGCAGCGTGCTTTGCAGGGCATCCAGCTTCTGCTGCGCTGCTTCCAGGCGGGCCTCCAGTTCAGACACGGCGGCGGCTGTACCCGCGTCCCGCAGCAGGGTCAGCGTGCGGTCCCGCACCGCCGAGGCGGCCTCCAGCCGCGCCTCCAGCGAGAAGTACTCACCGCTGCGGTCCAGGGCGGTGAAGTCAAAACCCGCCAGTTCAACATTGCGCGCGTCTTGCGCGGACAGCCACTCCAGCAGGGGCATCAGGCGCGCCGAGGGCATGCGCAGGCTGACTTCGGTATGGCTGAAGGACATCACCACAGCGTCGAACTTGCCCGCATGCTTGAGCAACTCGAGGGAGAACTTCAGGTCGTCGCGCACGTCCAGCTCAATGACGCCGGCGCGCTGGATGCGTAACTCGGCGGCTTCCAGCGGTGCTTCCTTCAGGTCTCCGGGGGCCGTGGGCGCAGAGGGCCCGGGCTCTTGAGTCTCTGTGGGCACGGAGTCCGGCTCCAGTGCGCGTTGTTCCACGAACGGGGCAGAGCTGCAACCGGCCAGCATCATGAGGGCAAGTACCGCACAGAGGCAGCGCATGGGAGCTCCGGGTTCCAGTACGAGGCACGCATCTGGAATCCGGCAGCTTGCCCGGCGGGTTCAGGAATCCCGCAACTGCCATTCGCACTCCAGGCGCTGCGCCAGCGCCAACACACGGCAACTGCGCGCGGGCGGGACGGCCACGCCACGAACGGCAACTACGCGCGGGCGGGACGCCCACGCCACCAAAGGCAACTACGCGCGGGCGGGACGCCCACGCCACGAACGGCAACTGCGCGCGGGCGGGACGGCCACGCCAACGAACGGCAACTACGCGCGGGCGGGACGGTTTTGCCACGAACGGAAGGGGGCTAGCCCAGCATGCGCAGCAGCTCGATCATGGGCCCGGTGTCGTAGGCTGCTTCAAACAGCCCCGGCTCCACGTCAAAGAGCCGCTCGCCAGTCTGCGGGTCGCACAGGCGCTGCACTCCCCGCGGCTGGAGCCCGTCGTCGGGCTGAAGCGGGCGGGCCGAGGATTCGCACTCCCAACGAGTCTCGCAGACAGCGCAACGCAGCTCGCCGTTGCAGCGCGCCCAGGGTGGGCCGCCGCAGAGCGGGCACTGGCGCGTGCCCTGGGGCAGCTCAAAGAAGCGCAAGCAGGCGCGGGCCACGCCCTCAAACAGCGGCTTCAGGGCCACCCACAAAGTGCCGGCCAGCAGGGCCGGGTCCAGGCCAAAGGGGGCGCAGGCGCGTTCCAGGGCCTCGCGGCCGTCGGGGCTCCACAGCGATTGCGCCAGGGCGGGCAGGTCCAGGCCGTCGCGGCGGGCATGAAGCTGGGCGCGCAGGGGTTCGCCTCGCTCGGGGTAGTCGGCCAGTAGCTGCAGCACCAGCAGGCTGTGAAAATCGGCGGTCAGGGGCGAGGCGGCGGCGACAGCACCCAGGTCCAGCAAGGGCGGGGTGGCGCGCGGCTCGATGCGCACCAGGGCGCCGCGGGCGCGGTCCTTGGTCTCAAGCTGGCGGCGGCGCAGCTTCAGCAACGCCGTCATGCCACGGCGCGAAAGGCCGCTGTCACCGGCGGCCAGCGCCGTGAACAAGGCCAGTGCGTCAACCCTGGGCCTTGAAGGTCTCGCGCGGCGTAAGGCGTTCGCCACGAATCAGGTCCTCAAAGTTCTCGCGTTCGCGGGCTACCCAGAAGTCGCTGCCGTTGACCACCACTTCGGGCGCCCTGCTGCGGGTGTTGTAGTTGCTGGCCATGGTGGCGCCATAGGCACCAGCCGAGAACACCGCCAGCAGTTCGCCCTCCTGCATGCGCGGCAGCTTGCGCCCCAGGGCAAAGTAGTCGCCGCTCTCGCAGATGGGGCCGACCACGTCATAGACCTGCGCCTCGCCCATGTTGGCGTCGGTCAGGGGCGAATCGGCACCCAGGGCAGAGCCGTCCTTCAGGCCGGGGTGCTTGATCGGCCAGATCTTGTGGAAGGCCTGGTAGATGGTGGGGCGGATCAGGTCGTTCATGGCGCCGTCCACGATCAGGAAGTCCTTCTCGGCGCTCTTCTTCACGTACACCACCTGCGACAGCAGGATGCCGCCGTTACCGCTGATGAAGCGCCCCGGCTCGCAGGCCATCTTCAGGCCGGTGGCCTTGATGCGCGGGGCCATCTCGCGGGCGAACTCGGCAATGGCCAGGCCCTGCCCGATTTCGTAGCTGATGCCGTAGCCGCCGCCCACGTTCAGGTACTCCAGCGGGAAGTCCTGTTGCTTGGCGGACTTCAGGAAGGGCAGCACGCGGTCAATGGCCTCGGCGTGCCGGTCGTTCTTCAGGATCTGGCTGCCGATGTGCAAGTGCACGCCGATCAGGCGCAGGTTCTTGAGCTGCCGGATGCGCTTGAGGCACTCCTCGCCGCGCTTGAGGTCAATGCCGAACTTGTTCTCGCTCTTGCCGGTGGCGATGTACTTGTGGGTCTGCGGGTCCACGTCAGGGTTGATGCGCAGCGCGATGGGAGCATCCACCTTGCGGCGGGCCGCCACCTTGCTGATCAGCTCGAGTTCCGACTCGGACTCGACGTTGAACATCAGGATGCCCTTTTCGAGGGCGTAGTCCACCTCATCGGCCTGTTTGCCCACGCCGGCAAACACGATGCGCTTGGGATCCGCCCCGGCGCGCAAGGCACGCATGATCTCGCCGCGGCTGACAGCATCAAAGCCCGAGCCTTCCAGGGCCATGGCGCGCAGCAACGCCAGGTTGCTGTTGGCCTTGATCGAGTAGCAGACCAGGGGGTCCAGGGCGGCAAAGGCCTCGCGCAGGGCGCGGTACTGGGCAATGAAGTGGTTCTGGCTGTAGATGTAGGCCGGGGTGCCCACCTTGGCGGCAATCTGCGCCACGGGCACCTGTTCGCAATAGAGCTGGCCTTTCACGTAGTGGAATGCGTCCGTCATGGTTGGCTCCTGGTGGTCCATGACCGTTGAAATCAGGGCGTCTGATCCGCTTCACCGAAGCGCCAGGCCGCGACGGACGCGCAAGACACGCGCCCTTCGGGCTTCTGTCGTGCGCTGTCGCGGAAAGGACCGCGAGCGTGGCATCCAATTGCCCGGATGTTCAACTGTCATGTAGCACTGGCGCGCACGTTACGACCCCCGGTTGTGCACGCCAGCGGGTTGCGGGCGGGATTTGCCGCGGCTGCTATGCTGCCGCCATGCGCATCCTGGTGGCAGCCGACATGGACGGCATCGCGGGCATTACACACCCGGCCCAGCTCTTTGAGGGTGGCAACGACTACGACCGCGCCTGTCGCCTGATGACTGCCGACGTGAATGCCGCCATTGAGGGCGCCCTGCAGGCCTGCCCAGAGGCCACGTTCGTGGTTGCCGACGGCCACGCGGGCGGCCGCAACCTGCGCATTGAGGACCTTCACCCCGCGGCCGAGCTGCTGTGCGGCCCCATGCACTGGCTGAACCGGCCCCTGAGCCAGCTGCCGGACCCGGCCGGCTGCCATCTCGCCTTTCTGGTGGGCTTTCACGCCCGGGCCGGGGTAAAGGGCGGCCTGCTGGCGCACACCTGGGCAGGGCCGGTGGTGGCCGAGGTGCGCCTGGCCGGCCGACCGGCGGGCGAGACCGCCATCAACGCGGCGATCCTGGCTGCCTGGGGCATCGCCGTGGGCCTGGCCAGCGGCGCCGACGACCTGCAGCCGGAAGTGGAAGCTCTGGGCAGCGACAGCGTGTTTGCCCTCACCAAGCGCGCCCTGGGCCGCACAGCCGCACTGTGCGATGCGCTGCCCGCGGCGCGCCGCCGCATTACAGAGGCCGCCGCCGAGGCGGTGGCACGGCAGCGGGCGGGGCTGTTGCGGCCATTCGTGCCGGGGCCGGGACCGGCGGTCATGGAGGTGGACTGCCACCGGCGCGAGCAGGCCGACCTGGCCTGCGGCGAGGAAGGTATTGAGCGGGCCGGGGAGCGCACGGTGCGGGCCATGGCAGCCGATTACGCGATTGCGGCGCGGCGCATGTGGCGCGCCCTGTGCAGGGCCCAGGACGCGGCACCGGGCTGGCTGCAGTAAGGTCCGGACTGGAAGCGCGTTCGCGAGTGCTTTCGGGCGGCGGACGGCGACGTACGGCGGCAGCCTTGCTATGCAATCCGAAAGCGCAATTGCTCGGTTTCTTCAGAAGGGCTCCACGAGGTTTGATTCCAAACCACGGGCCCGGATGTAGCGGCGCCGGGGTGCCCCGCGAGTATCTTCAGGGCATGG